>NZ_JBEWYX010000046.1:0-1052 GCF_041366455.1 Pseudoclavibacter sp. JSM 162008 | reverse complement strand
TGTCTTGCCCCGTGAGGTTGTGAACGCGGTCTGAGGGGCGTTGGCCGCCGATTCCGGTGTGGGGTCTGTGGTGATTGTAGTGATGGAGCCAGGTGTCGTAGGTCGCGGCCCTGGCATCGTCGCTGGTGTAGGTGTCCGCGTAGGCCCATTCGGTGGCGAGGGTGCGGTTGAACCGCTCGACCTTGCCATTGGTTTGTGGCCGGTAGGCGCGAGTCCGGCGGTGCTTGATGTTCATGCGCTCGAGCGCGTCGCGGAAGACACGGGATCGGTAGCAGGAGCCGTTATCCGTGATGACTTCGGTGACGGTGATCCCGACCGATGCGAAGTAGGCATTGGCTCGCGCCCAGAAGCAGGCCGCGGTCTCCTTCTTCTCGTTCTCGAGGATCTCTGAGTAGGCGAGTCTCGAGTGGTCATCGACGGCGTGGTGGAGGTAGGCATAGCCGACCCCGCGCTTCTTGCGGCCTTGCTGGCGGCCGAGTTTGCGGTGTCCGCCGCCGTCCGGGATGCGGCCGAGTTTCTTGATATCGACGTGGACGAGCTCGCCTGGTGCGGCGCGCTCATAGCGATGTGGGCGTGCCTTCCGGACGGGGAGGCCGGTGGCTTGGTCAAGGTGCGCGAGGTGGGGCATGCGGTAGCGGCGCAGGACGCGCCAGGCTTGCGAGGGCTCGATCCCGAGGTGGTAAGCGATGCGGTGCGGTCCCCAACGGCGGGTGAAGCGCATCCCGATAATGCGCCGCTCGACACGTTTCGGGCAGCGGCTCGGAGACGTGTGCGGGCGCGAGGAGCGATCCGTGAGAGGTTCCCCGGCTCGGTAGCGGTCGGCCCATTTCTTCGCGGTCGAGGGCGAGCACTGGAACCGTTCCGCGGCGCGGCGCAGGTTCCAGCCTTGCTCAACGACCAGGACCGCCAGACGGCGACGCCCTTCCGGGGTGAGGGGTGCGTTAGCGTGAGTCACGAGAACCTCCGTGGTCAGGATTTGAGTGTGGTAACCCACATCCTGCACGGAGGTTCTCGCTTCACGTCACCCGTTCACAACGTCCCGAGGCCATACA
>NZ_JBEWYX010000045.1:0-1136 GCF_041366455.1 Pseudoclavibacter sp. JSM 162008 | reverse complement strand
TGGGCTGCTCAGTCGTTCTCGGGGAAGCCGAGGTTGATGCCGCCGTGCTTGGCGGGGTCGAGCCAGCGGCTGGTGACGGCTTTCTCGCGGGTGTAGAAGTGGAAGCCCTGGAGGCCGTAGGCCTTGCTGTCGCCGAAGGCGGAGTCTTTCCAGCCGCCGAAGGAGTAGTAGGCGACGGGGACGGGGATGGGCACGTTGATGCCGATCATGCCGACCTGGATCTCGTTCTGGAAGCGGCGGGCGGCGCCGCCGTCGTTGGTGAAGATCGCGGTGCCGTTGCCGAACTGGCCGGTGTTGATGAGCTCCACGCCCTCCTCGAACGACTTGACGCGGACGATGCCGAGGACGGGGCCGAAGATCTCTTCCGTGTAGGCGCGGCTGGTGGTGGGGAGGTTGTCGATGAGGGTCGGGCCGAGCCAGAACCCGCCGTCGGCGCCTTCCGCCTTGATCTCGCGGCCGTCGACGAGCACGTCCGCGCCGTCGTCTTTCGCGATCTGGATGTAGGAGGCGATCTTGTCGCGGTGCACTTCCGAGACGATGGGGCCCATGTCGGGCTCCTTGTGGGTGTCGGTGGGGGTGCCGTCGCCGATGCGGAGCTTCGCGATGCGCTCGGTGACCTTCTCGATGAGCTGGTCGGCGACGGGCTCGATCGCGAGGACCACGCTGATGGCCATGCACCGCTCGCCCGCGGAGCCGTAGCCGGCGTTGATGGCCTGGTCGGCGACGAGGTCGAGGTCGGCGTCGGGGAGCACGAGCATGTGGTTCTTCGCCCCGCCGAGCGCCTGGACCCTTTTGCCGTTCTTGGACGCGGTCTCGTAGATGTACTGCGCGATGGGGGTGGAGCCGACGAAGCTGATCGCGGCGACGTCGTCGTGGTTCAGGAGGCCGTCGACGGCCTGCTTGTCGCCGTGGAGGACGTTGAAGACACCGTCGGGGAGGCCGGCTTCCTTCCAGAGCTCCGCGAGCCAGAGCGCCGCGGAGGGGTCCTTCTCGGAGGGCTTGAGCACGACCGTGTTGCCGACGGCGATCGCGATGGGGAAGAACCACATGGGCACCATCGCGGGGAAGTTGAAGGGGCTGATGATGCCGACCACGCCGAGCGCCTGCTTGATGGAGAACACATCCACACCGGTGGA
>NZ_JBEWYX010000044.1:0-1239 GCF_041366455.1 Pseudoclavibacter sp. JSM 162008 | reverse complement strand
GGTGGTGTCAGCCGGTCGTCGCAACACCTGGTCTTGGTGGATTCGAGAGTAGCTCTTCGAGGGTGGCTGCAGGGGTTCTACCGCCGAGGGTTTTTCGTGGTCGCTGGTTGAGTTCCGTCGCGACTTCGAGCAGCCGTGCAGGGCCGTGAGCGTTGAGGTTCGTGCCTTTCGGGAAGTACTGTCTCAGCAGTCCATTTGCGTTCTCGTTCGAGCCTCGCTGCCAGGGAGAGTGGGGGTCGCAGAAGTAGATCGCCATATCCGTTGCGAGGGTCACGTCGAGGTGTTTCGCCATCTCGGTTCCCTGGTCCCAGGTCAGCGACCGACGAAGATGGGCCGGCAGTGTGCTGATCGTCGCGATCAGTCCGTCTCGGACCGCGGGGGCGCTATGTCCGTTCGGGAGATGAACGAGCATCACGTAGCGGCTCGCGCGCTCGACGAGCGTGCCGATTGCAGATCCGGATGCCGACCCAACGATCAAATCGCCTTCCCAGTGCCCGGGGACGGCTCGATCTCGTGCTTCGGCGGGCCGTTCGCTGATGAGGATCTTGTCGCGGATCTTGCCCTTGTCGGTGAAGCGCAGGCCGCGAGGTTTGCGGGCAGCGCGCCCGGAGCGGAGGTGTGTGTGCAGGTCAGCGCGGAGGTGTCCGCGCCCCTGGACGAACAGGGCTTGGTAGATCGTCTCTGGTGCCACGCGCATCTCCGGACTGGATGGGAACAGACGGGCCAGGTCATCACTGATCTGCTGTGGACTCCAATTCTTCACCAGACGCTCCTCAACGAGCGCCGCGAGGACCGGCTCGTCGAGCCGGCATGCCTTCGGTCGGCGCGCGCGAGCCTCGCACTGCTTCTGGGCCGCGTGCGGCCGGTACCCATGTCTGCCCGGCTTGCCGTTGCGTCGCAGCTCGCGCGAGATGGTCGACGGCTGCCGTCCCAGCTCTCGCGCGATCTCACGCACCCCGGCGCCCTGCAGGCGCAGATCCGCGATCCGTAAGCGATCATCGAGCTCGAGATACCGACCCGATCGCGGTTTGTCCTCGACCGGGAATCGACCGCCGGCCGCTTTGATCCACCGATACCCCTGGCGTCTGTGCACGCCGAGAGTTTCACACGCCGCTGACGAAGATCGCCCCTCCCGCATCAGCTCCCAGAACTTTCGCTCGCGCTCCCGCGCAGCACCGCTCGCTGGCATCCGCCCACCCCTTACTCATCGGGGTGTTGCAACGACCGACAGAAACCGCC
>NZ_JBEWYX010000043.1:0-1241 GCF_041366455.1 Pseudoclavibacter sp. JSM 162008 | reverse complement strand
GGGTGGTTTCTGTTGGTCGTCGCAACACCCTGATGAGTAAGGGGTGGCTGGATGCCGGCGAACGATGCTGCGCGGGAGCGTAAGCGAAAGTTCTGGGCCTTGTTGCGGGAGGGGCGGTCCTCGTCAGCGGCGTGTGAAACTCTCGGCGTGCATAGGAGCCAGGGGTATCGGTGGATCAAAGCGGCCGGCGGTCGATTCCCGGTCGAGGACAAGCCGCGATCGGGTCGGTATCTCGAGCTAGATGATCGCTTACGGATCGCGGATCTGCGCCTGCAGGGCGCCGGGGTGCGGGAGATAGCGCGGGAGCTGGGACGGCAGCCGTCGACCATCTCGCGCGAGCTGCGTCGCAATGGGAAGCCGGGCAGGCTCGGGTACCGGCCGCATGCGGCTCAGAAGCAGTGCGAGGCTCGCGCGCGCCGACCCAAGGCATGCCGGCTCGATGAGCCGGTCCTTGCGGTGCTCGTTGAGGAGCGGTTGGTGAAGAACTGGAGTCCGCAGCAGATCAGTGATGACCTGGCCCGTCTGTTCCCGAGGAATCCGGAGATGCGCGTGGCACCAGAGACCATCTATCAAGCCCTATTCATTCAGGGGCGCGGGCAACTCCGCGCTGACCTGCATAAACACCTCCGCACCGGGCGCGCTGCCCGCAAACCTCGTGGCCTGCGCTTCACCGATAAGGGGAAGATCCGCGACAAGATCCTCATCAGCGAACGTCCCGCCGAAGCACGAGATCGAGCCGTTCCCGGCCATTGGGAAGGCGATTTGATCGTTGGGTCGGCATCCGGATCTGCGATCGGCACGCTCGTCGAGCGCGCCAGCCGCTACGTGATGCTCGTCCATCTCCCGAACGGACATAGCGCTCCCGCGGTCCGAGACGGACTGATCGCGACGATCAGCACACTGCCGGCCCATCTGCGCCGGTCGCTGACCTGGGACCAGGGCACCGAGATGGCGAAACACCTCGACGTGACTCTCGCAACGGACATGGCGATCTACTTCTGCGACCCCCACTCTCCCTGGCAGCGAGGGTCAAACGAGAACGCAAATGGACTGCTGAGGCAGTACTTCCCGAAAGGCACGAACCTCAACGCTCACGGCCCTGAACGGCTCCTCGAAGTCGCGACAGAACTCAACCAGCGGCCACGCAAAACCCTCGGCGGCAGAACCCCTGCCGCCGCCCTCGAAGAGCTACTCTCGAACCCACCAAGACCAGGTGTTGCGACGACCGGCTGACACCACCC
>NZ_JBEWYX010000042.1:0-1414 GCF_041366455.1 Pseudoclavibacter sp. JSM 162008 | reverse complement strand
GGCTCTTCGGAATCAAGGGTGTAGGTGGGGCCTGAAGCCCCCGGCTTCGAGCAGGCTGCGCGCGACGTAGTTCGTGAGGTTCCGGAACCCGAGCGCCGAGCCTCGAAGATGCTCGAGGCGACCGTTGATCGCCTCCGTGGGCCCGTTGCTCGTTCCGGGCCGGTCGAAGAACGCAAGGATGTCCGCGGCGCGCTGCTTCATTGTGCGCCCGAGCTTGCGGATCTCGACCAGCGCGGTCGGGACGCCGCTGCTGACAGCGTCGATCACGGCCTGCATCATGGTCTTGGCCGTCTTCTTGTCGGGCTCGCGATAGGCGGCGATCATGCGCTGGTAGATGCCCCAGGTCGCTTCGACTTCGACGTGCTCATCGACGGCGAACAGCGCTTCGAGTCTGGCGCGTTGCCGGTCGGTGAGCAGCTTGTCTCCGGTGTGCAGGGTGCGGCGGGCCTTGTATAGCGGGTCACCCTTCATGCCGCGGTGTCCGGTGGTGTCCTGCTGAACACGGCGACGGCAGACGTCGAGGGCGTCACCGGCGAGCCGGACGACATGGAACGGGTCCATCACGGGCACGGCGTCGGGGAGTTCTTCGGCCGCAGCGGTCTTGAAGCCCGCGAACCCGTCCATCGCGACTACCTCGATCCGCTTCGACCAGTCCTCCGGACGGCCGGCGAGCCACTGCTTGAACACTGCCTTCGAACGTCCCTCGACCATGTCCAGCAGCCTGGCCGGGCCCGTCTTGTTCCTCGCGGGGGTGAGGTCGATGATCACGGTCACGTACTTGTCGCCGAACCGGGTGTGACGCCAGACGTGCTCATCGACACCGATCGTGGTGACACCGTCGAATCTCGCCGGGTCGTCGATCAGTCGCCGCCTGCCCTCGCCGAGGATCGCGGTGTTCGCAGTGTGCCACGACACTCCGAGTCCCGCTGCGGCGCGGGAGACTGTGAGGTGGTCGACGACGATCGCCGTGAGTGCCCAACCGATCCCGCCACGGGAGATCTTTGCTCGCGGCGCCGCCGCCTTTGTCGTGTCCTGCCGCCAGGTGCGACGACAATGAGCGCACCGGTACCGGCGCACTCGCACCAGCAGCGTCGTCGGCCGATGCCCGAACGGTTCATGCGCGAGCGGACGCGTCACCGTGTCACGCGGCACACCCTCGGCGCCGCATTTCCGGCACCACGGGTCGTCGTCGACGACACGACACTCCAGCACCGCCCGATCCGGCTCGAGCAGCTGCCCGATCGCTTCGAGGCCGAGCTCGTCGAGGCGGCAGAACGTGGTCAGGTCGGGCGCGGCGAAGGTAGCGTGGTGCACGTCGAGGTCTTCCGGCGGATGGGCAGTGTAGGAACTTCCATCCTGGAAGACCTCGACCCCTATCCACGAACCCCGACTACACCCTCAACTGCGAAGAGCC
>NZ_JBEWYX010000041.1:0-1423 GCF_041366455.1 Pseudoclavibacter sp. JSM 162008 | reverse complement strand
GGCTCATCGCGTTTGAGAGTGTAGGAGTGGGGGAGTGCGTCGTTGCGCTGGTAGAGGTCGAGGTCTCCCATGATGGAAGTTCCTACACACCCATCCGAGAGACCTCGACATGCGTAACGCTACCCTCCAGTCGCCGAACCTCACGACCTTCTGCCGTCTTGACGACCTCGGGCTGGAGGTGACCGGGCAGCTCGTGACGCACGAGCGAACGGTCCTCGTGTGCCGGGTCGTTGAGGCCGATGACTGGTGTCACCGCTGCGGCAGCCAGGGGAGGCTGAGAGACTCGGTGACGCGCAGGCTCGCGCACGAACCTTCCGGATGGCGACCTACTGTGCTCCTGCTCCAGGTGCGCCGCTACCGGTGCGAGCACTGCAAGCACGTTTGGCGGCAAGACACGACCGCCGCGGCCGCACCTCGCGCGAAGCTCTCCCGAGCCGCGCTGCGATGGAGTCTGGTCTCGCTCGTGTGTCAGCATCTCTCGGTCGCGCGAGTCGCTGAAGCGCTTGATGTGTCTTGGGACGCCGCGAACCGCGCCGTCCTGGCCGAAGGGCATCGCTTGCTCATCGACGATGAGCGCCGTTTCGAGCACGTCACCACGATCGGGGTCGATGAGCATGTCTGGAGACACACGCGACACGGAGACAAGTACGTGACCGTGATCATCGACCTCACCCCGATCCGCGCCAAGACAGGCCCATCCCGCCTTCTGGACATGGTCGAGGGCAGATCGAAGGCCGTGTTCCGGGACTGGCTCGAAGCCCGCCCCGACGCATGGCGCACCGGTGTCGAGATCGTCGCGATGGACGGGTTCACGGGCTTCAAGTCCGCCGCGGTCGAACAGCTCCCAGACGCGGTCGAGGTCCTCGATCCGTTCCATGTCGTGAAGCTGGCCGGTGACGCCCTCGATACCTGCCGGCAGCGAGTCCAGCAAGCAACGACCGGACACCGCGGCCGCACGAGCGACCCGCTCTACGGCGTCAGGCGAGCGTTGCGCACCGGGACGACGCTCCTCACTGAGCGTCAGATCGGGCGTCTCGAGAGCGTGTTCGCGAACCCCGAGCATGCCGAGGTCGAGGCTGTCTGGACGATCTATCAACGCGTGATCACTGCCTATCGAGAACCCCGGAAGCAGCTCGGGAAGACCGCGCTGCGCGCCGTGATCAATGCGCTCGCCGAGGCTACCGCGAAGACGGTCCCGGAGCTGGCAACGCTCGGCACCACGTTCAAGCGTCGGGCCGCCGACATCCTCGCGTTCTTCGATCATCCCGGGAGCAGCAACGGCCCGACCGAGGCCATTAACGGGCGCCTCGAGCACCTCCGCGGTATCGCGCTCGGCTTCCGGAACCTGACCCACTACATCGCAAGATCACTCCTCGAGACCGGAGGATTCAGGCCCTCTCTACACTCTCAAACGCGATGAGCC
>NZ_JBEWYX010000040.1:0-2336 GCF_041366455.1 Pseudoclavibacter sp. JSM 162008 | reverse complement strand
TGATGGCGCTCATCGAAATTCCCCAGAGTTGCTCATCGGAATTCCTCAGGTCGCGTGGTCAGGTTAGCGCAGGTTCGTGCCGGTCGTGACGCGGCGGAGTTCGTCTGCGGCGGTGGCGTGGTGGCGGAGCCGGTAAGAGGCTCCATCGAGGGTGATCACGACGGATCGGTGCAAGAGCCGGTCGAGCATGGCTGCGGCGACGGTGGTGTCGCCGAGGATCTCGCCCCAGGCTCCGACCGGCCGGTTCGTGGTGATCACGATGGAGGTCTTCAGGTAGCGCTGGTTGATGACCTGGAACAAGGCTGAGGCGGCCTCGCCGGGTAGTGGCAGGTAGCCAAGCTCGTCGATGATGAGCAGGGTCGGACCGGCGAAGAAACGCATCATCGTCGACCACTTGCCTTCGATCGCGGCGCGGTGGCAGCGGGCGGCGAGGTCGGCGGCGGAGGTGAAGTAGACGCGGTAGCCGGCGGTGACGGCGGCGTGGCCGAGGCCGGTGGCGATGTGGGTCTTCCCGACGCCGGGCGGGCCGATCAGGAGCACGTTGGTGGCGGTGTCGATGAACCGGCAGGTGCCGAGCTCGGCCAGCAGCGACCGGTCGATGCCGGATGCGGCGTCGTGATCGAAGTCGTCCAGGGTCTGCCCGGTGGGGAGGTTCGCGAAACGGAACCGGCCAGCCAAGCGGCGGGCGTCGGTGGCGGTGACCTCGACTCGCAGTAGGTGCTCGAGGGCCTGCGTCAGGGTCCATCCTTCGGCTTGCGCCTGGTCGAGGACGGCGGGGAGGGCGTCCGCGGCGTCGGCGAGTTTCAGGTCGGTGAGGTGGCCGCGCAGCTGTTGATAGACGCTCGCTGCCGTCGTGGTGGCTGTGGTTGTGGTCATCGGAGGGTGTTCCTGTTCTTCGCGGCCTGCTCGTAAGCGGCCAGGCTGATCACGGTCGAAGGCTGCGCTGCAGCGCTGGTGAGGGCTGCGGCAGCGCGCAGCGCGGCGCTGCCGGGTGGGATGCGTTCTTTGCGGCGGTGCGGGCGTCCTGGTGTCGCTGACGCCATCGCGATGGCCTCCAGTGCGGTGACATGGCCGCTGTCGCGGATCGTGACGCCGAGGCCGGGTTCGGCGACCTGGTGGCGGGCGACGACCGTCCCCGATGCGGTGGCGATGTCGATGATGTCCGCGCCGAGCCGCTGCCGGACCTCGACTTTCGCGGCGGCGAGTTCGGGCGGGACGGAGTAGCGATTCCCGCGCCAGTCGATCAGCGCTTGCCGGGTCGCGGTGCGCTCCTCTGTGATGATCACAGGGAACACAACCGCAGGTAGCGGTCTGAGCCGCTCGTTCACGAACAGGGCGGACGCTGTCGTCGTCCCGAGCTCGCCCTCACGCCGCCGGTCGTCCTGCCCTGCGGCGAACGTGTTCAGGCTGGCCTGCGCTTGCTCGAGGGTGAGGTCGTCGGGCAAGGTCCGCCACCAGCGTTGCGCGGCGGTGTGATTGTTCTTCTCGACCACGCCCTTCCTGTTCCCCGACCTCGGCCGGCAGACCACCGCGGTGACGCCGTGGTGCTTCGCGAACGCGGCGAACTGCGGGACCAGGTCGCCGGTGCGGTGGTCCAGGACCGTCCGCATCCGGTCGAACCGCCAGGTCTTCGTGAGCCCGCCCAGCAGGGCGAGCAGGGTCGTCATCGCGGCGAGCAGGTGCGGGGTGTCCATCGACGGGGAGATCACGCCCCGCCAGACACCCGAGTGCGCGAGCGACCCGACCAGGACATACGCGGTCTTGCGTCCGAACCCCCAATGCGCGGGCGGGTCGGGCATCTCGACCCAGTCGAACTGGGTCTCCTCCCCGGGCGGGTGCTCGATGACCGCGTTTGCGCGTTTGGTGACGTGCGCGCACGCGGTGCACGCCGGACGCAGCCCGCGGGCACGAATCTGCCGCGTCAGCGTCGGATACGACCCCTCGTAACCGAGCGGTCGCAGCTCGTCGAGCAGCGCCACCGCCCACAGGTGCGGGTCCTCGGTCAGTCTCGCGGTGGCGTAGTCGACGAACGCGTCGAACGAGTCCGGGATGGTGCGCTCACGCATCCCGGGCTGGCGTTCACCGTTCAGATACGCGCGGATGGTCTTGCGGTCATGGTTAGTGCGGCGGGCGATCTCGCTGATCGTCATCCCCTGCCGTTTCAGAGCGTGGATGTCCACGCTGCTCCTCTCTGAGAGCATGAGAACAGGGCCTTCCTCGGGCTGGTGTGTGGTCAGAGACCACCAGCATCGAGGAAGGCCCGCCTCATGCGGCGGAGCGACCCAGAGTGGGGAATTTCGATGAGCAGAACCGAGGAATTTCAGTGAGCGCCGTCA
>NZ_JBEWYX010000039.1:0-2570 GCF_041366455.1 Pseudoclavibacter sp. JSM 162008 | reverse complement strand
AAGTCGCGACAGAACTCAACCAGCGGCCACGCAAAACCCTCGGCGGCAGAACCCCTGCCGCCGCCCTCGAAGAGCTACTCTCGAACCCACCAAGACCAGGTGTTGCGACGACCGGCTGACACCACCCATGGGTTTTGAAACACCGAGGTTATGCGACAACGAGCCAGTCATCGCCCTGCATCACGACCCTTCGTGACCTTCCCGTGACCGAGCAATGGCGGGCTACATCGGATCGTTAGCCCATCAGTCGAGAACCAGAGCAGCACACGGCACCGTTCGCACTACATTCGATGCCATGGACTCACGCGCGAGACCGGACGGCCACGCACTCCCCGAGACGAACCTCGGTCACGCAAGACTAAATCCGAGCAAGCAACTGGTTGAGGACACGACGAACAAGCGAGCGAGCAGAGTGAAGCGCCGGCGGATAGCGCTATTCACGGCAACGTCCGCCGTGGTGCTCTGCCTCCTGTTTTTCTGGGGCGGGAGCGTGCTCATTCGACTACTGCTGGACCCATTTGGACGTGAAGCTGCGGCGGTAAATCTGGCCACGTCTCTCAACGGGGCCACGGCTTACCACGTGTCCCACGACAGCAGTGGAACCACCGCGTTGAGAGTGGACGTCCAGGTCCCAAGCGGCTTATCTAACGAGGCCCGGGGTCAGAACTTGAGCTCCCTACAAATGCCACCCGCCTACGTCTCGTCGATGGCACCAAGCGTCCAAGTCTGCGTCTATGACGAGGATGGGGCGTACCAGATGTCAATGACCCAGAACAGCAAATGCGCGCGGTCCGTGTCCGCCACCTGGTGGCGTCCCGCTTGGTTGCCCCACTGGGTCTAATCAAGGCTCACGCCTACCACCTCTCGCCTTAAAACCCTAGAGTTTCGGCCGTTGCGCATGGCGGGGAGCGAGCGATACCCTCCTAGCGTCTGCCCAAGGCGTCCTTCACTCCTCACGGGGGGGCGTCCTGCCCGCAGCATGGAGAGAGTGGCAGCCCGTTTGAGCCGGGCCAGGTGCGTGGAGCCTAGTGCTGCGGGCACGAGGCTCCCACCTACCTTCACCGCCGCGAGGATTTTCGCGAAACCCTAGAGTTTCGGCCGTTGCGCATGGCGGGGAGCGAGCGATACCCTCCTAGCGTCTGCCCAAGGCGTCCTTCACTCCTCACGGGGGGCGTCCTGCCCGCAGCATGGAGAGAGTGGCAGCCCGTTTGAGCCGGGCCAGATGCGTGGAGCCTAGTGCTGCGGGCACGAGGCTCCCACCTACCTTCACCGCCGCGAGGATTTTCGCGAAACCCTTGGGTTTTGGGTCGTCCCGATGCGACAGCGGTAGCCACCGACGAACACTCGGTCGTCCGAGAGGTAGGTTCGCGCTACTTCGCAGCAAGAACCGACGCGCCGGACCCCGAAAGTTGCGGGAGGAACGCGCTCCGCCCGACCATGGCCATAATGAGCGCGAGCGCAGGACCTCGAACCACGTCCCCCCGTCCCACGACAATGTCCTGATCGGTCGCTTCAAGCTTGAGGCCTCGAACCCGCTTCTTGGCGACCACCACCTGGTCCGTGCTCGCGTAGTACCGCAACAGTGCCGCAAGGACTACGGGCGGATACGTCCGCTCAATCCCCAACGACCAACGGATGTCCTCACCGTGCACGACCATCTCACCCAGCAGCGCCAACCTCGGCAGAGGAGGCGACACACGACTGCCGACCGTCGCCGCGAACCGGCGCAAGGTGTCCACACCGTCACGACCGAGCTGCTCGCGGAGACGATCATGCACCTGCTGATCGAAGTCGAACCGCGCACGAACGACGCCAGCAAACCATCGCGGCCCAGACACCGCCCCGCTGACCGTCATATGCGCCAGTACCTCTCGCACCGAAAGCCCCGCGCACAGCGAAGGCAGCGCCCACCGTGACGGCTCCAGCGATTCGAGATCCGCTACCACCGACCTTCGCTCGGCATCAACACTGGACCAGACGTCACCCCGATTCACTCCACCATTGTTTCTGGAGCAGTCAACAAAGTCCACGCCTCACCGTCGCACACAATGGCCTCTGCGCCCGACTTCAAGCTCGCGAAACCCATGGGTTTTGAGATGTCTCAGGGACTCACAACCGGGGGAGCGAGGCGCGGCAAGCGCGTGCGCGTGGTCGAGTGACCCTTACTGCGCCCAGCAGCGGCCCAAACCGTGGAGGGCCAGTACGTTTGGGACGTGACTTCACCTCGGACCCGTACTGCGCGACTTCGATGGGCGAGCGGCCTCCTGATCACGCAAGGCGTACTCATGGAGCTATCTGTACTGATCGGCCTCGTCGTCTTGCTCGCACTGGGCGTGCCCCAGATCGAGATCACCGAACGAGTCAACATCTTCGCGCTGCCCTACCTGAACGAGAACCTCTATCTGATGATGGCGATGAGTGGCGTCTTCGGAGCACTCCGCGTTGACGGCGCTCACTGAAATTCCTCGGTTCTGCTCATCGAAATTCCCCACTCTGGGTCGCTCCGCCGCATGAGGCGGGCCTTCCTCGATGCTGGTGGTCTCTGACCACACACCAGCCCGAGGAAGGCC
>NZ_JBEWYX010000038.1:0-2746 GCF_041366455.1 Pseudoclavibacter sp. JSM 162008 | reverse complement strand
CACTCCGCGATCGGCCAAATCACCCCGAACAGCTACGAGACCGCCTACACGGCGACCACATCCGCTACCCTCGCGGAAGCGGCATAACCGAACCGACACCGTGTCCACGATCGAGGGTCAAGGCCCGAGGCCATCGCGGTCGGCGACCGAATCGAACGCCTCGCCGAGAGGGTGACCCGGCAGTACTACGGCAACGAGCTCGACGAAATCCCGTGGCACTTCGACCAATACGCTCCACTGCTCAGCGCGTCGCCCTGGTCGATTTGCGGGACCGTCGCTTCGATAAGCGCCGTCTACGTCAGGCTCGCCCTGACGAGTGATCGAGAACAGATTCTTCGTCCAGACCCAGGATCAGTCCATCTCGAGGAAGTTCTCACGACACGCAACACGCGAAACCCGCAACGAGAAAAAGAGCAACGCGAGCTGGCGAAACACGACCCTCCAGCTGGAGCAACCGGCTGGTACGGGCCCGACAGCCTCAAAGCGCGCGAGGGCGACAAGAACCTCACCGGGTGGCTCATCACGCTCCTCGACGAGGAGATGCGACCCGCAGAGCACTGGGCTCTCTGAATCTCACAACCCATGGGTTCTGAAATATCTCACCGAGGCATCCGGAGCGGATCACTCCTTGAATCTTGAGATGGAGCTCACGAGGTCGCCGTACCCTAGAGCCGGGTCACGGCACTGCCCGCTACCAAGGTTCCATTTTTAGAATCGCACGCCAGCACAACCTAGCCCAACTGACACTCTCGAGCCGCATGCAGAGGGTCCAGCATGACAGGAGAGGCCAGCCACTATGTCCAGCACGAAGTCAGTCACCGGACCGTCGACAAAAATCGTTGCTGTAGCCCTGACCCTCTTCCTGCTGATGGCCTCCGCCACGGGGTTCGTGTCAGTGTTCTACAGAAATCCAGCCTCGGCCGCGCCTGGTTTACCCGTAGCCGAAGTATGGGCCCAAGTGGCTGAGTCACGTGGCGGAACCGCCCTCATTGGTGCCGCAATACTCCTTGCCATCGTTCCCCTCGCCGCCCTAGCACTGTGCTTCTCCGTAATTTCGGGGACACCGATCAGCGCAACGACCGCCGCGGGCGCCTACCTTGGGCTCTCGATCGCTAACGCTCCGCTTTACGTCTTTGGCAGCCTGGGGCCCGCTTGGCGTATTGCGGACACGTTCAGCTCAGGCGGCGACCACGGCCCGCTTGATACGAATTTCTGGGCGCTCGCAGCAATCACATGCGCGCTCAGTGCGGCAGCGTTGACCCTGAGCGCGATCTCGCAACGACGACGCGACTCGTAAAAGGAAAACTCGAATAGAACGCCACACGTTGGCCCGACGAGGTTCATCACTTCGCTCAACTGACAGCATCACGGTTCCGCCAGAACTCCCCGGAAGCTTGCGGTCAGAGGTGGACTCAACACGTACCACGTTTCACAGACCCACAGCCGCAAAACCCATGGGTTTTGAGATGTCTCACCAGGGAACCGGGGGAGGGGCAGCAGCGACGCGTCTGCATGGTCGTCGCCGTTCGAGATTCTCAACGGACGAGCGTGATCCAGCTGTGACGCTAGTCTCATCGGGGACATCAGATCGTTAGCCACATCGTCCCCGCAGGAAGCAACTTCAAGTGCCGAGCAAACTAGGTTCGATCTCATGAGTTCACACGCGAGAACCGCCGGCGACGCACGCCCCGAACATGGAGTGCGCAGCGTAATAACAAGCCGCGGAACAATGACGCTTGCACTGGCGGCCGCGAGCTCTAGCCTCCTACTCACCGGCTGCTCACCGTTGAACCCGCCGCCATCCGAGGTCAACACTGCGGCAACGACACTCGCAGAAGCAGCTCAAGAGATACCTGGCGTCAACGCCGTAACGACTGACATCCGTGAGGTGGAGATCAAAGATCAGGTCGTCCGTGACGTGTGGGAAATCACGGTCCGCGTCGACGCAGAATCTCCTGACACGATCGAGACCCTACAGAACGATCTTGGCGCTGCATTCTCACCAGCCGACCTTGGCGCCGCAACCCTGAACCTCCGGCTGAACTTCCCCGCCACAGACTCGGGCGCATCGGTCTCCCTAAGGCAACTCGACGACTACGCGGCAGCAGCTGCAGCCTCGATGCGAACCGTTCACGGGATCACTAGCGTGAGCCAAAGTGAGTTCGACACAGGCCTCGACCTCATGGCCACGCCGCGCCTCGACGTCCACGAGGCAGTCTCCAGCGCCCGCCAACTCGGGATACCCCACCTCCCCGAAGACGCGGTGGTCGCGACCACATGGGTGGCGACGCGCGATCTTCCCGACACGACCGTTGTGGCAACCGCTGACTGGCCCTCATCAGGCCTGCTTGACGCCATCTCGACGCTGCGCGAAGACCCCACAGTCACCTCGATTTCAGCAGCCCCGCCGAGCGAACACACTGTCTATCCGCGCATCACAATCGAAAGCACGGACCCAGCCACTGCAGTCGCTACCCTCCAAGCAGTGAGTGAGCCCCGCTCCGATTTCTATCCAACGAGATTCGAGATCACCAGCCCCGATGGAACCGGTACCAGCGGGGAACTTACCAACGATTGAGTACGGACAGCTCCCGGTCGGATGTGCGTTTCGAAACCCATGGGTGGTTTCTGTTGGTCGTCGCAACACCCTGATGAGTAAGGGGTGGCTGGATGCCGGCGAACGATGCTGCGCGGGAGCGTAAGCGAAAGTTCTGGGCCTTGTTGCGGGAGGGGCGGTCCTCGTCAG
>NZ_JBEWYX010000037.1:0-3058 GCF_041366455.1 Pseudoclavibacter sp. JSM 162008 | reverse complement strand
GGACTCGTACAGATCCACCGCCCGCTGCCGGAACTCGTCCGTGTAGTTCTTCCTAGCCATCCCTTGGATTCTCGCTTCCCCAGCGCCGTGCTGGAATCAGCGTGTCCAAGATCAGGGGTCAAGCGCCTTCCTAGATCCGAGTGTCTCAGTTCTCTGGGTCAACGGTAACGACGGTGCCGCCGAGTGCGTCCTTGTACTCGGCCGATCCCTCGCCGTTCAGCACCCAGTTCGGCCCCACGAGGAGGTACGTGCCGATGACTGATCCGAAGCTCTTGAGGTCTTCGATGCTCGCGTCGCGACTCTCGGTTCCGGTGAAGGTCATGAGCGTCAGGCTGCTGCCGCAGCTGCCCGATTCGGCGGCGTTCGTGACGGCGTTCGTTTGCTCGAAGCGGCAGTCCGCCCCCGCCGCCTCGAGCGCGTCTGCGAACTCTTGAACGGTCCCGTACGAGACTGCCTCGACGGATGTGGGCGTCGGGGTCGCTTCAGCGTCGGACGTCGAGGAAGAGCACCCGACGAGGCCCGCGCCGATCAGCAACATTGGAAGGAGCGCTCGAGCGGGGCTGAGACGACGATTCATGGTGATCCTTCTGCTGATTTCCGGTGCAGGTTTGCGGCCTCGGCCGGTCATGCCCGTCGAGCACAAGCGCCAGCTCGGCGCTCGTGGATGACGCTACCCGAGGAGAGCACCGGTCTCTCTCCCCGGGGAATTTCACGGTACTCATGGTCTGCGATGCCGAGTTCTGGTGTTCCTCAATGGAGTCTTGGTCGCCGGTGCTAGCGAGGTGTCCAGCACGTGGCTCGATGACTGCTGCCCGTGCTGCTCCGACGATGGTTGCCGTCTTGCGGTCGACGAGTCCGAGCTATCTGCATCGATTGCGCGGTCCGGAGTTCAGAGGCCTTGGGCTACTTCCCATCCTCGTTCGCTTTTATCGCCGCACAAATCCAATACAGCGAGGTGAGGGTTGCGTTGCCCTTCGAGGCCGTAGGGTCTCGGTATGGCGACATACAGTCCAGCAGAACTGGCGCGCGAGCTCGGGTACGTCGACGAGGATCGAGCTGGGCGGGTCGTACGCGACTACCTTCGTGCGAAGTACCCGGATCACCCGAAGTATCAGCGTTGGATTCTCGACGAAGAGCAGGCCGATGACGTTCGCGCGCATGTCCCTCGCAAGTCCTGAGCTCCGCCCCACCCCGCGGGGGAGCAGCCTGAGACTGGCGACGCATGCGTGAGCCCGATGCGCTGATCGGGTTTCAGCAACGACTGATGTGGCGAGGACATGAGGTGCTCACGCTGGCCGACATTTGGCCAGCGGCTCCCAAAGCCATGGTTGTCGGTCTCAATCCGGCTCCAGTGAGCGTGCAAGTTGGTCACTACTACCAAGGGCAAGTCGGGCAGCGTCAGATGGCTCGGCTCGTCGAAGCCGGACTCTTCGACGCGCCGAAGGGCGGCACGTTCCTCGAGACCGAAGCCGAGCGTGCCGGCGTCGGGTTCACCGATCTCGTGAAGCGACCGTCCCGCAGGGAAGACGACATCACTCAGATCGAGCAAGAGCATGGGCGAACCGACCTGATCAACCAGCTGGCAGCTCGCGCCGTTCCTATCGTGATCTGCGTCTTCCGCCACCCTGCGAACGCGATCATGAGAGGCAAGAGCGAGATTGGGTTCCTGAATCAGCCAACGCCATGGGGCGGACACCTCTTCCGCATGCCCGGCCCCTACGAGAAGCGCTCAGCCGCCAGCTCGCATCTCACAACGCTCCGCAACTTCCTCAGCCAATCCGCCACCGCCTGACGGCAGAACTCGCTCGCTACCGATCAGCGAGTAGAGCGGCAGCGTATGGGTCTGCTGTCATCAACACTTAGAGTCTTCCCATGAGTTCTTTCGGGCGTGTAGTCGGCGGCATGTATATGGACGCGAGCGTCACCACCGCAACGTTCGGAAGCGACCTGGTCGTGCAGACGGGCATCAAAGGCCGCAGGATCACCGCAACGACTGTGACCTCATGGCAGGAAACGCCAGTGGAGGCCAGGGACAGCACATTCACGGCCATGGGGAAGGCAGCAGCCGGCGTGGCGTTGCCTGGCCGCTTCGGGAAAGCGGCCTCAGCAGCAGTTGGTGCGGCCTTCAACTCCAGACAGCATGATCGCCTCGTCCGCATCGACTGGTCGGACGGCAAGCAATCACTCGTGAAGCTGCCAGAGGCACTTTTCACGCACCTGGAGCTTGTCCTCGAGAACATTCGCATACCCAACGCTGATCCATCGCCCGCTTCTCGGGCAGCGGCGGAGGATCTGCAACCCACCATCGTGGACAAGACCTTCGATCTTGTCTCCGACCTTGTGAAAGACAGATTCCCGTCCAGGCCCCAGGCTCCACAGGAGATCACGGCACCCCCTGCCACTCAGGTCGACGTGACTGAGCAACTGCACAAGCTCGCGTCACTTCGAGATGCGGGAATCCTCACGGACGAGGAGTTCGCCACCAAAAAAGCCGAACTGCTCGCTCGGCTCTGACCAGCACCAAAGCACGAGACCCGGCACCGACCGCAGCACGGGGTCGTCAACCAGTCGAACAGGGCTGTCGAAGCCACCAGATCGACCGGGCTCCGTGGTCTGGGCCGGGTCAGATGCCAACGAGATCCCATCCTGAGCACGAAGCGCACCCGAGACGTGCCCCCGTCCTCACCAAGCTTTGCGTAGGTCTTCGCCCTGCAAACGTCGCAACGAGGTGCGCGCTTCTGCGATCGCTGGATAGCCAGAGTCGATCTTGGCGAGCAAGAACAGCATGTCGTTGAAGCGACGCGCCGGTTGGATGTGGAAGAGATTGTCGTGGTGAGCGACACGGTCCCGCAACCGGCGGAGCGTCTCCAACTACTGCCCGACCGCAATGCGGCTGCTCTGAACGTGGGTTTCATGGCACGCGTTGCGGTCGGCGCTTGACCCCTGATCTTGGACACGCTGATTCCAGCACGGCGCTGGGGAAGCGAGAATCCAAGGGATGGCTAGGAAGAACTACACGGACGAGTTCCGGCAGCGGGCGGTGGATCTGTACGAGTCC
>NZ_JBEWYX010000036.1:0-3650 GCF_041366455.1 Pseudoclavibacter sp. JSM 162008 | reverse complement strand
GGCCTTCCTCGGGCTGGTGTGTGGTCAGAGACCACCAGCATCGAGGAAGGCCCGCCTCATGCGGCGGAGCGACCCAGAGTGGGGAATTTCGATGAGCAGAACCGAGGAATTTCAGTGAGCGCCGTCACCTCGCCGACTCGCAGGACGGTCATGCCGACGTAGGGGAAGTTGTCGAACGCGTCGTTGACGTTGTTCCAACCTGCATCGCTGGTGGCGCCGCCTGATAGCGCGTTTTCACCCTTGATGGCGATGCCCTGCCTGCCTGCCTCCGCCCCCAGCCATCCGACCAGTGACTTCGCTTGTGAGTACTGTGGCGCGTAGTCCTCGTTGCTGAACTCGAGGCATGTGAAGTGCAGCACGATCGAGCGCCCCGAGTCTGCGACGCGGTTTGCAAGGCCAACAATGTTCGCGTATCCGCGGCCTGTGTTCGCCGCCGCCATGTCCACGCTCGTGCGCACCAGGCCGGAAGCGACCTCGGCTGCGCGGGGCGTTGGGCCGGTCATCGACCAGTGCACGCCGGGAATCTTGTAGCCAACTTTTGCTCCGG
The DNA here is from genome assembly GCF_041366455.1 of Pseudoclavibacter sp. JSM 162008. Taxonomy (NCBI): domain Bacteria; kingdom Bacillati; phylum Actinomycetota; class Actinomycetes; order Micrococcales; family Microbacteriaceae; genus Pseudoclavibacter; species Pseudoclavibacter sp. JSM 162008. The sequence continues at coordinate 3,103 of NZ_JBEWYX010000036.1, read as the reverse complement.
GAAATGACGTACCAAGCGCTGCGATGACGGTGTCGAGCATCCGTTCTCCGTGGTCAACGAGCGAGCCGTTGTACCAGTCGATGAAGTCTTTTCCGTACTGGGTGCTTCGGTAGTCGCCGCTGGAAAAGAAGAAGCTGGCGTTACTCGGCGGTTGAATTTGCGCTTGCGTTGTGACTGCCGAACCCCACGCAGCGTTGACGCCGGCGAGGGTGGTGTACTTTGCAACCGCGAACTGCTGGAAACTCTTGACCGCTAGTGGTGAGTAGGACTGCAAGGCGCCGCGGGTGGGGTAACCGCTGCCAGAGTCGTGGCCATTGTAGGAGGGGTATCGCAGTTCGCCGGCCGGGCCGAGCGAGACATTGATCTCTTGCAGCGACGACGCGTAGGTCGCGCCGTAGCGAGCCGTGAACGCCGCCGTGAACGCCGTGTACTCGTTTTGCACGAGTAGATCGGCCCAGCCCTGAACGGTCTCGCTCGAGAAGTTGCCCTGCTCGCTGCGGTGTTTCAGACCATTGACGTCGAGAGTGACGCCATTGAGGGTCTGACCATTGTATTTCGACCAAAGCCACGATGGCAGCGGGATGTTGCAGGTGTCGCCAACATTGCCGCCGCACTGGTGGAAGGAGAAGATCGGAACAATCTTGAGACCTTTTGCGGTGATCTTTTGGAAGAGGGTGTCGTAGTACGACCAGTTGAACTGATTGTCGGCAGCTCCTTCAACGGTGCCCCACCAGATGTCGGCACTGACTGCATCGACTCCGTAGTTTTTCACCGTCTGCAGTTGCGCTTCGAACTGTGGCCAGTCCGTGACGACGAGCGGCGCCATCACATTTGCAGTGAAGGCCGGATTGTTGGTTGCGGTGGCAGCGGTGGCAGCTGTCGGTGCGACGAGAAGGGATGCGAGTACAGACAGTCCGAGCGCAAGTGCGCCAGCCATCCGCGGCAAAGTTCGAGTTTTCATTACTCTCCATCCGGGGACGCGACGTCTTTGTCGCTGGGGGACCCCCGGTTCGAGCCAAGTATTACCGAAGATAACGCCGGCATGCAAGCGTTTACACAACCTGCGCCGTGGTTGCTCCCTATCGTGCTCGTGATGCCGAGGAGAGCACCCCGCGACCGTCGAGGTTCCATGAGCGTGCGAGTCGGTCGGAGAATCGCACGGACGTGACTTGGTAGTGGCCAGTCTTGAACTTCGGTTTGAGAGAAGGCATCTGTTCCACCGGTCGCGGGTCGCCCCACCCCCAAACCCCGCGAGCCGTCGTCTGATGCAGCGGGACGACAAATTCGCCTGGCGGCAACAGAGCCAAACAAAGATGGGGGACCCGAGAACTTTTCCAAGCAACTTCAACGACGATGTCGTGGAACAGCCCACCCGAGGCGTTCTGAAGCAGTATTCCTCTCGCGGCCTCTTCTCCAGCACCAACGAGAACCCAGACCGCAAGTCGCGTGGCTTGTTCGCGGGACTCTCGTTCAAGATCGGCGCGGCGTCGTATCCGGTCTGCCCTGAACTGCATGACGGCGATCGCGATCGCAATCGTCGCTATCCATCCGGGCGCTACAGCCCACCAGTCGCTCATGTGCCCCCTCACCATGCTTTGCCTATGGGATGGCGGCACCATCTCTTCATGACGCGAAACCTCAGTCACGACCGACACAACACGACGTTTTTGACATCTGTGCAGTAGTCTGCGAATCGAGGTGGCCGCATGCTTCCCCCAACTTTGGAGAGCATGTGCGGTTATTTGGTTCGTTTGCGGTCGCTACGATCGCGCTCATCGCAACACTGTTGCCTGCCGGTCTGCCTGCCTGGTCGTCGCGGCGGCTCCGACGTTTACTGAGCAGTCCGCTCCGGCGTCATGTGACACGGATGCTGGCGGCATCTCCGACGCTCACAATCGCGCATCGATGCCAATAACAACGGAGGTTCGAAAATCGAAATCACTACCATGATCTCTACCGATGCCGGGCTCTGTGCCATGTGGGTTCCGCACAGATTCGATCACGTAAAGACGATCGATGATTGGCAGCAGCTATTCGATTCGGACGATGAAATCGCGAAGTTTATAGAGCAAGGATCGCTGATCCCAATCAATGTTGGCGCCGCTAGATCGTTCGAGATCACTATCCGATCGAGCGCACCTACTGCGCGGGAGACACTTCTTACAATTGTTCAGTCCGAGCCGTATCGGTTGGTGTCGACGGGCACCCTCGAAGTCGGTGGTATCGAGCAGATCGGTCCGTTCGGCGGTGGGGGAATTCGAGCAGAGATCGACCCCGGGACTCTGAGTGTCAAAGTGAATCTGGTGGACTGGCGAGATGAAGTTCCAACTTCGGACATTGCCCTGTCTGACTTTGTGGTCGAGATCACACCGGCCCTTCACCGGGAAGTGTTCCGCACAAAGGTCAATACATTTGACCCGCCCGAAGATGACCTGTAACGACAGACACTGTGTCTGCAGGGGGGAGAGCAACAGATTCGATGCTGTGCAACGAGCAGTGCGTGAGTCATTGGAGATCACGCGAGTGCCCGGAAGCGGTGCAGTCATTTCTGGTGGACGCCTCGCAACCCCATGTTCAATCCGCGCACTCGTGACGATCCCTCTCGGCGCGCACAATCGGCGAGCAGACGAATCACCATCGCCGAAGCGGCCCGATCACCTTTACGGTGACGGCAGCTCTCGCTCGATACCTCATGCGGCAACAAGTACGGGTAGTCGACATTTGCGTCGTTCCGTAGTGTGGTGCTCGGCAGATTGACCTATCCCGGTTTCCCGGACGATTGTGATCACCGGGGGGAAGATCAAGACCCGGCGGGATTCAAGAACGGGCGTGCAGGAGGCATCCCGAGAATCGACGTCACAATGCGACGGCGGCCCTAGTGCCTGGTGCGTGCGGCTCGTCGGCTGAGGGCGACTGCGGCGAGTCCCAAGAGTAGCAGTAGGCCACTGAGGGTCCCGTGACTATGGCAACGTAAGTCGGCTCATCGCGTTTGAGAGTGTAGGAGTGGGGGAGTGCGTCGTTGCGCTGGTAGAGGTCGAGGTCTCCCATGATGGAAGTTCCTACACACCCATCCGAGAGACCTCGACATGCGTAACGCTACCCT
>NZ_JBEWYX010000035.1:0-3669 GCF_041366455.1 Pseudoclavibacter sp. JSM 162008 | reverse complement strand
CCGCCACCACGCCACCGCCGCAGACGAACTCCGCCGCGTCACGACCGGCACGAACCTGCGCTAACCTGACCACGCGACCTGAGGAATTCCGATGAGCAACTCTGGGGAATTTCGATGAGCGCCATCAGAGGTAGCCTCAGGCACCGGTGCCACCCGATATGCGCAGTTCATCCAGAAGTATCGCGGCAGCGCTTGGTCGGCACTGTACATCAGAGGCACCAACAACAACTGGGCCACAACCACGCCGATGACCAAGTCGGGCAACGTATGGACCGCCACGAACGTAAGTTTCGGAGCAGCTGCAAACCAGCGCTTCAAATTTGACGTCACCGGCGATTGGAGCACCAACTACGGCGGCACCGGCCTCACCGGCACCGCAGCACTAGCTGGGGCCGACATCGCAGTGGCTTCGAACACGACCTACACGATCACATTCAACGAAGCAACCAAGCAATACACGGCCACCCCAACAACGCCCGCGGCCACATTCAACGTATCCGGAACCGTCACAGGCGCAGCTGTTTCAGGTGTCACCATCACTGCCGGAACCAAAACGGCAACAACGGACGCGGCCGGGCAGTACACGCTGACGGGCCTGCCCAACGGTGTCTACACGATCACCGCAACTAAGGCAGGATCCACCTTCACACCAGCAACAAGATCGGCGACTGTCGCTAGCGCAAACCTCACGGCACAGAACTTCGTGTCCACGGTTCCGCAAGCCCAGAGTGTCACGATCAAGTTCGCGGAGTGGCAGTCCGCGTCGAGCTACTCGATCCACACCTGGAACGGTCTTTCCGGAACCGTCCCGATGACGTACGAGGGCTTCTTCAACAACCGACACTGGTGGACTGTGACTCTCACGAACGTACCGTCGACCTTCGGCTTCACGTTCACGAACAGCAACGGTAACTGGGACACCGCAGACAGGGCGTTCAGCCAGCAGGGTGCGACACTGTTCGTGCTTTCCGGTAGCGCGACCGTGTCAACGACCCGCCCGTAGCGAGACCGGGTGCCCGCCGCTGAAAGTTAGCGGCGGGCACTATCTGTGTGGGAAACATTCGTATGGATGCTGACGACGAAACGGGTTCGGACTTCGGGACTGTGTTTTGGTTGTTCGACGACCGCGAGATCTACGGGTACGTCGATATCGTCGACCGGTCGGTCGTCCTCCACGGCGGCGCTCGTAGTTGTTTCGGGCGGTGCTGTGGTTCCCGTGGTCTTGACCGCAACCGATGGGCTTGTGTCGGAGGGCAGCGGCGGCGACGCTGAGCTTGAGGCTTGCAACGCGATGCTTGCCGAGCGGGTGGCCCGCGATTAGGCCGCCCCAGTGAGAATGTCAACCTCAGCTGGGTCCAGGGCGGCAATCTAAGCCGGACCCACTCTGTGTCTTCTGGGCTTGGGGATGAGTCCCGGTAGTATCTCGTTCATGAACTTCAACCGTTCCGCTTGGTGGTGGCTGCGATAGCAGCCGGTTGAAGTATGTTCACGGGCTGCACGGCAGCTCGTGGAACGGCCCGAGTACTCCGTGTAGCTCCCAATCATCGGGAGAGACAATTGGAATCCTTCATCGCAACAGCGCAACGTTCGGCAGAGGTCGCGGCCCTCGTGGCCGAGCACCCGGAGAGGTTTCGGGTCCTCACGGGTGAGCGGCCGACCGGGCCGCTTCATCTGGGTCACTATTTCGGCACCATCGCAGAGCGTGTGCGCCTGCAGCAGGCCGGGGTCGAGATGTTCCTCGTGCTCGCGGACTATCAGGTCATCACTGACAGAGACACCACGGCTCATGTTCGAGAGAACGTGTATAGCGCCGTCCTCGACTATCTCGCAGCCGGCATCGACCCCGAACGGACGACGATTTTCACCCATTCGGCGGCGCCGGCGCTGAACCAGTTGATGCTGCCATTCCTGAGTCTGGTCACCGAGGCGGAACTGCATCGCAATCCGACCGTCAAAGCGGAGCTCGCGGCGTCCGGGCGTGCGTTGAGTGGGCTGCTTTTGACGTATCCGGTGCACCAGGCAGCCGACATCCTGTTCTGCAAGGGCAATCTCGTGCCCGTGGGCAAGGACAACCTCCCGCATGTGGAAATGACCCGCGTGATCGCCCGCCGGTTCAATGAGCGCTATGGAGAGGTCTTCCCGGTTCCGGATGCGTTGATCACCTCGACCCCGGAGGTGCGGGGGCTGGATGGCCGGAAGATGTCGAAGAGCTATGGCAACGCGATCGCGTTGTCGATGACGCCGGACGAGACCGTTGCGGTGATTCGTCAGTCCCGGACCGATCAGGACCGGAGGATCAGTTTCGATCCCGTGGGCCGGCCTGGTGTCTCGGCGTTGTTGTCGACGGCCGCGTTGTGCCTCGGTGTCGAGCCAGTCGAGTTAGCCGACGAGATCGGTGATGGCGGTAGCAGCGCCCTGAAAACCTTGACCGCAACAGCCGTGAATGACTACTTGGAGCCTTTGCGTGCGAGGCGGCAAGCGTTCGCCGCGGACGGGGATCTCGTACGGGCGATCCTTCGTCGCGGTAATGAAGCTGCGAACACTACGGCCGAGGTAACGCTCGGCCAGGTGCGCGAGGCGATGGGGACGATCTATTAGGACCGTGGGTCAGACGGATGCGGTCAGCCGACGGGTGTGGGCGAGGCGGTAGGAATCGGTGCCGGTCTCGATGATGCTCCCACCGAACGTGAGTCGGTCAACGATCGCGGCGCAGAGCCTTGGATCAGTGAAGGTCTTCGTCCAGCCCGAGAACGATTCGTTGGAGGCGATCGCGACGGAGTTTTTCTCTTCTCGTTCCGTGAGGACCTGGAACAAGAGTTCGGCTCCGCGGCGGTCGAGTTCCATGTAGCCGAGCTCATCGATGCAGAGAAGGTCGACGCGGCCGTAGCGGGCGATGGTGCGGGCGAGTTGCTTCTCGTCGGCGGCTTCGACGAGTTCGTTGACGAGCTTCGTCGCGAGCGTGTATTTCACCCGGTAGCCCTTTTCCGCCGCCGCGGTCCCTAACCCGATCAGCAGATGGGATTTCCCGGTCCCGGAGTCGCCGATGAGGCAGAGTGGTTCGCCTTTGCGGATCCAGTCGCCGGTCGCGAGCTGGTGGATCGTGGCCGGGTTTATGTTCGGGTTCGCGTCGTAATCGAAGTCACCGAGCCACTTGTTCCGCGGGAACCCAGCCGCAGACACGCGGCGGATCGACGAGCGCCGGTCGCGATCATCGCACTCCGCGAGCAACAGCTCCGCCAGGAACCCTTGGTAGGACAGTTGCTCCCGGTTCGCGGTCTCCAGAGCTTCGTCGACGACGGCGCGGACTGTCGGGAGTCGGAGTCGCCGGCAGGCTTGATCGACAGCAGCGATCGCTGCTTCCTCGGTGAGCCCGCGCCTCCGTCGCAGCGTCGTCGTGACGGTAGTGGGTTTTGTGGTCATGTTCCCGTGGTTCCTTCCCGATCAATCGGTTCGTCCGTAAGTGCCGGGCGTGCCCGGCGTTTCAAGAGTTCGTCGTAGCCAGCGACACTCGGCACCGGTCTCGTGTCGGACGGAAGGCCTGCTGATGGCGCTCATCGAAATTCCCCAGAGTTGCTCATCGGAATTCCTCAGGTCGCGTGGTCAGGTTAGCGCAGGTTCGTGCCGGTCGTGACGCGGCGGAGTTCGTCTGCGGCGGTGGCGTGGTGGCGG
>NZ_JBEWYX010000034.1:0-5530 GCF_041366455.1 Pseudoclavibacter sp. JSM 162008 | reverse complement strand
GAGGAGCATCTCTGCTCACTCACCAACCAACCCCGGCTCATGAAGAAGTCCGGCGGTGACCTACTCTCCCACAGGGTCCCCCCTGCAGTACCATCGGCGCTGAGAGTCTTAGCTTCCGGGTTCGGAATGTAACCGGGCGTTTCCCTCTCGCTATGACCGCCGAAACACTATGGACAAACCATCATGTTTCGAACCACACACCACACCCAAAACGGGCCGGCATGCGGTCGATTCTCGATCGTCTATCGAGAACCACAAAGTGGACGCGAACAGCAACAACATTCATGTGCATGTTTTATCAAATCATCAGCTTATTAGTACCGGTCAGCTCCACACATTTCTGTGCTTCCACATCCGGCCTATCAACCCAGTCGTCTACTGGGAGCTTCTCCCCCGAAGGGATGGAAATCTCATCTTGAAGCCGGCTTCCCGCTTAGATGCTTTCAGCGGTTATCCGTTCCGAACGTAGCCAATCAGCGGTGCTCCTGGCGGAACAACTGACACACCAGAGGTTCGTCCATCTCGGTCCTCTCGTACTAAAGATAGATCTTCTCAAATTTCCTACGCGCGCAGCGGATAGAGACCGAACTGTCTCACGACGTTCTGAACCCAGCTCGCGTGCCGCTTTAATGGGCGAACAGCCCAACCCTTGGGACCTACTCCAGCCCCAGGATGCGACGAGCCGACATCGAGGTGCCAAACCATGCCGTCGATATGGACTCTTGGGCAAGATCAGCCTGTTATCCCCGAGGTACCTTTTATCCGTTGAGCGACAGCGCTTCCACAAGCCACTGCCGGATCACTAGTCCCGACTTTCGTCCCTGCTCGACTTGTCAGTCTCACAGTCAAGCTCCCTTGTGCACTTACACTCGCCACCTGATTGCCAACCAGGTTGAGGGAACCTTTGGGCGCCTCCGTTACTCTTTAGGAGGCAACCGCCCCAGTTAAACTACCCACCAGGCACTGTCCCTGAACCGGATTACGGTTCGAAGTTAGATATCCAGAATGACCAGAGTGGTATTTCAACAACGACTCCACGAACACTAGCGTGCCCGCTTCACAGTCTCCCACCTATCCTACACAAGCCACACCGAACACCAATACCAAGCTGTAGTAAAGGTCACGGGGTCTTTTCGTCCTGCTGCGCGTAACGAGCATCTTTACTCGTAATGCAATTTCGCCGAGTTCGCGGTTGAGACAGCTGGGAAGTCGTTACGCCATTCGTGCAGGTCGGAACTTACCCGACAAGGAATTTCGCTACCTTAGGATGGTTATAGTTACCACCGCCGTTTACTGGGGCTTAAATTCAGAGCTTCGCCGAAGCTAACCCTTCCTCTTAACCTTCCAGCACCGGGCAGGCGTCAGTCCGTATACATCGTCTTGCGACTTCGCACGGACCTGTGTTTTTGATAAACAGTCGCTTCCCACTGGTCTCTGCGGCCATCAATGCGCTTTCAGGAGTAAATCCCTATACGCCTCAGGCCCCCCTTCTCCCGAAGTTACGGGGGCATTTTGCCGAGTTCCTTAACCACGATTCTCTCGATCTCCTTGGTATTCTCTACCTGATCACCTGTGTCGGTTTGGGGTACGGGCGACTAAAACCTCGCGTCGATGCTTTTCTTGGCAGCAGAGGATCACCGACTACCTCACATACGTGAGTTCCGCGTCAGATCTCAGGCTTCACGAGTGACGGATTTGCCTATCACTCACCCTACATCCTTGCCCGGATTCAACCAATCACCCGGTTCGGCTACCTTTCTGCGTCACACCTGTTAATACGCTAACCGCACCAGAACGGGTTCGAGCGCTAGGCTTCCCACCCACCCGAAGGCAGACGAGAAGATTCGGACTCTTAGCACTACTGGATTAGCTTGGGCGGCTTTTCGCCGGCCACGGGAATATCAACCCGTTGTCCATCGACTACGCCTGTCGGCCTCGCCTTAGGTCCCGGCTTACCCAGGGAAGATTAGCTTGACCCTGGAACCCTTGATCATTCGGAGGACGGGTTTCTCACCCGTCTTTCGCTACTCATGCCTGCATTCTCACTCGTGTAGCGTCCACGGCTGGTTTCCACCGCCGCTTCACTCGCCACACGACGCTCTCCTACCCATCCACACGACTGGACCACGAAGGCCTGTCTATAAATATGAATGCCACAACTTCGGTGGCGTGCTTGAGCCCCGTTACATTGTCGGCGCGGAATCACTTGACCAGTGAGCTATTACGCACTCTTTCAAGGGTGGCTGCTTCTAAGCCAACCTCCTGGTTGTCTGTGCAACTCCACATCCTTTTCCACTTAGCACGCGCTTTGGGACCTTAGTTGGTGGTCTGGGTTGTTTCCCTCTCGACTATGAAGCTTATCCCCCACAGTCTCACTGCTGCGCTCTCACTTACCGGCATTCGGAGTTTGGCTGACGTCAGTAAGCTTTTGGGCCCCATCGGCCATCCAGTAGCTCTACCTCCGGTAAGAAACACGCAACGCTGCACCTAAATGCATTTCGGAGAGAACCAGCTATCACGAAGTTTGATTGGCCTTTCACCCCTAACCACAGCTCATCCCCCCAGTTTTCAACCTAGGTGGGTTCGGTCCTCCACGAAGTCTTACCTTCGCTTCAACCTGGCCATGGATAGATCACTTCGCTTCGGGTCTAGGACATGCGACTGAATCGCCCTATTCAGACTCGCTTTCGCTACGGCTGCCCCACACGGGTTAACCTCGCCACATATCACTAACTCGCAGGCTCATTCTTCAAAAGGCACGCCGTCACAGCTACAAGGCTGCTCCGACGGATTGTAAGCAAACGGTTTCAGGTACTATTTCACTCCCCTCCCGGGGTACTTTTCACCTTTCCCTCACGGTACTTGTCCGCTATCGGTCATCTGGGAGTATTTAGGCTTATCAGGTGGTCCTGACAGATTCACACGGGATTTCTCGGGCCCCGTGCTACTTGGGATACTCTTCAACGTCAATACACGCATTTCGACTACGGGACTCGCACCCCCTCTGGTCAGCCATTCAAAGCTGTTCGTCTATACGCTACTGTCACGCCCACTGCCTGGTAGAGCAGCATGAAAAGTCCCACAACCCCGACCGTGCAACCCCTACCAGGTATCACACACGACCGGTTTAGCCTGATCCGCGTTCGCTCGCCACTACTAACGGAATCACTGTTGTTTTCTCTTCCTGTGGGTACTGAGATGTTTCACTTCCCCACGTTCCCTCTACCCGCCCTATATATTCAGGCGGGAGTCACCAGGTCACCACAAGGGGCCTGGCGGGGTTTCCCCATTCGGAAATCCTCGGATCAAAGTTCGATTATCAACTCCCCGAGGCTTATCGCAGATTTCTACGTCCTTCTTCGGCTCCAGATGCCAAGGCATCCACCGTTTGCTCTTAAAGATTTGATTTACACATGAGTAGCCAATCATTTCATTCTCAGAAACTCTTGACTAAAATTGCTGAACACCACAAACCCAACCATCCGAAGACGATCAACATTTGCGGCATTCAAGATGCTCGCGTCCACTGTGTAGTTCTCAACATACGATCGGTACCAACCCGACTGACACAAAGCCAACCAAGAAGGCCCAAGAGTTCCGATCCACCACCACCCCAACTTCCCGAAAGAAGCCGCGAGCAGCAGCAGGCCCGGTCCCTCAGGACCCAACAGCGTGCACACCAGCACTCACCATCACCCACACGTTTCCAACCCCAAAGGGCGTACTCCGCACGAACAACAACAAGCACCGAATAGTCAAATGTTCCACCCATGAGCGCCACCGGTCGACGTTTGCGACCGAAATGACTTCAGCTCCACACCCCGAAGAGTGCGTGCTAAGTGCTCCTTAGAAAGGAGGTGATCCAGCCGCACCTTCCGGTACGGCTACCTTGTTACGACTTAGTCCTAATTACCGATCCCACCTTCGACGGCTCCCTCCAAAAGGTTAGGCCACCGGCTTCGGGTGTTACCGACTTTCATGACTTGACGGGCGGTGTGTACAAGGCCCGGGAACGTATTCACCGCAGCGTTGCTGATCTGCGATTACTAGCGACTCCGACTTCATGGGGTCGAGTTGCAGACCCCAATCCGAACTGAGACTGGCTTTTTGGGATTCGCTCCACCTCGCGGTATTGCAGCCCATTGTACCAGCCATTGTAGCATGCGTGAAGCCCAAGACATAAGGGGCATGATGATTTGACGTCATCCCCACCTTCCTCCGAGTTGACCCCGGCAGTCTCATATGAGTTCCCACCATTACGTGCTGGCAACATACGACGAGGGTTGCGCTCGTTGCGGGACTTAACCCAACATCTCACGACACGAGCTGACGACAACCATGCACCACCTGTATACCGACCTTGCGGGGCGAACATTTCTGAACGTTTCCGGTATATGTCAAGCCTTGGTAAGGTTCTTCGCGTTGCATCGAATTAATCCGCATGCTCCGCCGCTTGTGCGGGCCCCCGTCAATTCCTTTGAGTTTTAGCCTTGCGGCCGTACTCCCCAGGCGGGGCGCTTAATGCGTTAGCTACGACACGGAAACCGTGGAATGGTCCCCACATCTAGCGCCCAACGTTTACGGCATGGACTACCAGGGTATCTAATCCTGTTCGCTCCCCATGCTTTCGCTCCTCAGCGTCAGTAATGGCCCAGAGATCTGCCTTCGCCATCGGTGTTCCTCCTGATATCTGCGCATTCCACCGCTACACCAGGAATTCCAATCTCCCCTACCACACTCTAGTCTGCCCGTACCCACTGCAGACCCGAGGTTGAGCCTCGGGATTTCACAGCAGACGCGACAAACCGCCTACGAGCTCTTTACGCCCAATAATTCCGGACAACGCTTGCACCCTACGTATTACCGCGGCTGCTGGCACGTAGTTAGCCGGTGCTTTTTCTGCAGGTACCGTCACTTTCGCTTCTTCCCTACTAAAAGAGGTTTACAACCCGAAGGCCGTCATCCCTCACGCGGCGTTGCTGCATCAGGCTTTCGCCCATTGTGCAATATTCCCCACTGCTGCCTCCCGTAGGAGTCTGGGCCGTGTCTCAGTCCCAGTGTGGCCGGTCACCCTCTCAGGCCGGCTACCCGTCGTCGCCTTGGTGAGCCATTACCTCACCAACAAGCTGATAGGCCGTGAGCCGATCCATAACCAAAAAATCTTTCCAAACACAGACCATGCGATCGTGTTAGATATCCAGTATTAGCCACCGTTTCCGGAGGTTATCCCAGAGTTATGGGCACGTTGCTCACGTGTTACTCACCCGTTCGCCACTAATCCACCCAGCAAGCTGGGCTTCATCGTTCGACTTGCATGTGTTAAGCACGCCGCCAGCGTTCGTCCTGAGCCAGGATCAAACTCTCCGTAAATGAATAACAACCAAACAACCCGAAAGCTGCCTGATAAACATCACGCCACCACACCGAAGTGCGATGACAAGTTTGAAACTGACAAAAAACAAAACAACACCAAACCCGAAGGCTCAGTACTGACTTGTATTGTCCAAATATGTTTCCAAAAGGAATCCTT
>NZ_JBEWYX010000033.1:0-8436 GCF_041366455.1 Pseudoclavibacter sp. JSM 162008 | reverse complement strand
AGGGTAGCGTTACGCATGTCGAGGTCTCTCGGATGGGTGTGTAGGAACTTCCATCATGGGAGACCTCGACCTCTACCAGCGCAACGACGCACTCCCCCACTCCTACACTCTCAAACGCGATGAGCCGCAATGACCCCGTCGTTGAGCTGCGCACGATCGGCCGCTCGCGAGACCAGAACAGTGACTCAGTCGCGCGGTACTTTGGCGGGTGGGATGCCGACCGGGTCCCTCCGCTGCTCTTGCGCCTAAGAGATGCTCTCCGGCAGGAGAGGGTCAGCGCTGATTTCCGTAGCGGGCGGCGAGGGCTGCGTTGTGCAGGCGAAGCTGCTCGTCTTCGAGCTCCTCACGGCGACGGGAGGAGCGTTGGTCCCGGCTCCACCACTTCGAGAGCGTGACGATGAGCACGATGAACAGTGGGAGGCCTCCGTATGCCCACGCCACGCCGCCACCGATGGCCTGGTCGACGATCGGTGAGATGCCCAATGTCTCGGAGCGGTTTGCGTACCAGCTGAACAGTGGCGTGTTCATGATCAAGAGCACGAGCCCGAAGACCGCGTGGACCTGCATTTCGATGAAGGCGTTCAGCAGGCGTGCGGGGTACGACGGTACCCGCGGGAGCGGGTCGGTGGACCAGAGGGGAACGGCTCCAATGACGCCGAGTAGCAGGAACACGAGCATGGATGCGTCGTGCCCGCCCGGCACGCTCATCACCCAGCTCACCCCCCCGGTGAAGTAGAACGCGGGGAACACGATGATCGGAATCACAATCGCGACGCCCGGGTTCAGCAGCGCGTAGGCCAGCTTCGAGCGGTATGCACTCAGCGCGGTGCGCAGCACGATTCGACCAGCTCCCACGTGCGGCGTCGCCCGCAACAGCAGCCGGCTCGGGGCTCCGATGAGCAGCAGCGGTGGTACGAAGACCATCACTGTGACTTGCTGGAAGATCAGCACCGACACCAGCTCTCGAGCGTACTCAGAGGTGCTTGAACCGGTAACGCTGAACAGCAGCATGCAGCCGAGCGCGAAGCTCACGCTCTTGAGGATCGACCACCCGCGCCCGGCGCGCCACAGTCTGATGGCGCCCGCCAGGTATGCGGCCAGCAGGAGTACCGCCAACCACGCCAACGGTGACGTCGCAGCGTTGCGGAAGGAGAGGAGGTCCGCGATCTCGAACTGCACGACGACTCTCCTGGGATCTAGTGACGTTGCTTCATCTCCGCACCAGCACGTTCCGGCGTGGGGTTGGAAGCTGTTGCACCCAGCAGCTTGGGCTGCAGGTGGTGCTGACTATTCTCCCTGGATCGTGACCACGGTGGAGGGCACGTTGTTCTGCTTGAGGAACTCCTGGGCATCGATTTTCTGTCCGGACGCGTCCTGCAGTTCGAGATGCAGGTGCGGGCCGGTGGATACGCCTGTGTTGCCGATGAGTCCGACCTGATCGCCAACCTTCACCACGTCGCCCAGTTGCAGCGTCACGGAGCCTTGCAGCATGTGGGCATACCTGCTCTGGTAGGTCTGTCCGTTGATGACATGCTCAAGAACGACGTTGACGCCGAACCCGCCGTTGTCCACCGGGGTGACGCTGACAACCGTGCCCCCGGCGATCGCACCAATGGGCGTTCCTTGGGCTGGAGCCAAGTCCAGTCCCATGTGGTTCGTGCTACCGATGCCGCCTGGCGAGACGCGAGGCCCAAATCCATCCGTGATTGGAACCCCGACCGGGAAGGGCCACTGCACAGTCGCTGTCAGGTCGTTGCTGAACGTTCCTCGGTCGGTCAGTCCCCCGCTGAGGTTCGCGACCGTTGCGGACCCCATCGTTGTCACCGCGTAGGCCGAGCCACGATCGCTCGGAGTTGCTTTCCTATCGGTGACTGTCAGTGTCTGGCTGGGCAAGCTCGAGACCGCGTTCGCTAGCGCGGCGGACTCAGACCCCACGGCAAGGTCCTGCTGGACCGCCATCGTTGCGGCTGGAAGGGTCGTAAACGCTGCGAGGCTCCCTGCTACTCCAAGGGCTGCGACCCCGATACCGCTGCGCACGAGCAGGGAACGAGCATTTCGCCGTGAGCTGGACGCCTCACGCTTGGACGGTTGCTTGTCCGCAGCGCCGGCTTCCTGCGCAGCCCGTTCGTTGCGCTCGAAGCTCGCAGGAGTCTCCACAGCGACGTCCGACGCTGCTGCGGGAACCTTCGGATAGGTCTGCGCTCGCTCGGCAGGGGCAATGTGAGCTCGTTCAGCTTCGCGACGGGCGCGGCGAGAAGCGAACACCTCGGGCAACGAGGCTCCGGCCTCGGACGTGCCTCGAAGCCCCGTCGTCTGGAGTTGCCGTTCGCTCTCGCGAGCTGCTCGTCGAGTCAGTGGCATGGGGTCCGGCTGCATGTCGCGTGTCTCCTGCAAGTCGTCTGCCCGCTGATCGGGATCCGAGATTACGGTAACAGAAACATCACGATTATCACAGGCAAATAACGACAGTGAGTGCTGTCGCCTGCCCCGTGGGTCGACGTCAGCGTGACGTTGGGGCGAGAACTACTCCTGGGGATACGCCCATTCGATGCCAGTCAGGGCGTTTGGCCCCGTGAGTATCACTGCGCCTACGGGGGTGGGGAGGTCGAACACGATCGCCCCGTGCACGGACTCTCCAGGCCCGATCGCAGTGGGCAAGTAGGCGTCCGCCTCGAGGCAACTCGTAGCCGCAGCTGACCCCACTTGTCCGTCGAGCAGTGCGCCCTGGTCATCCACCGCAGTCCAGACCGACGGGTCAAGCTTCACGCTTTCCTGAAGATCGGGGGCTGTCCGGCCCTCGAAATTGAACTGCACGAAGAACCCGTTCTCGGGTTCGACGCTGGGATCGCCGGTGCAGGACGGTCCGACCACGATGCTCGTGACCGCGAACTCGGCAAGTACCCCAGTGTCTCCCGCGGCTCCAATCCGCATCGGCTCACCGGTCGTCTTCACGATGTTGCCCCGCTCGTTCCTGACGGGCGACTCGGTGGGCAACGACGGTGATGCCTGAGTCGGATCTTCCCCCGCTGTCGGGCCGTAGGTCGAGTCCAGCGGGGCCGAGGCGCATCCCGTCAAGGCGAACATGGCGGTGAAGGCTACGAGAGCACGTTTACGCATGCTGACACGATAGGGCCAGGCGTGAACAGCCAAACGGCTCCGGCGGAAGCCTCGATGTCATCTGTCAAGTCGCGAAGTGCGCGAGGCCGGGGGCTCACAGACGTGGCGCACCCCAAGAGGGGCTCAATCCACTGAACGTGGAAGTCGTAGCGCGCGAGGCGAGCTATAGGCGCTTGATCGGAACCGTCAGGCCGCCTAGGGTCGGAGGGTGCGTGCCCTCTGTAACTTCCGGCGGCTCGACGACGGCCGGCTTGGCAGTCTGCAGGCGTCGGTAGAGGGTGGCGCGCGAAATGCCAAGGTTGCGGGCGACCTCAGACGCCGGCACGTCAGCCGCGATCAGGTGCGCGGCGTTGTTCAGTTGGCTGTCGCTGATCTTCCGGGGTCGTCCCCCGAGGTCGGCTCCAGCAGCTCGTCGTTTGCTCACGGAGTCCAGCACTCGTTCGCGCTTGATTTCGAGCTCCATCTGCGCGAGCGCGGCCATCACGGTAAACACCATCGACCCCATGGGGGTCGAGGTGTCCACGTCTCCCCCACCGAGATTCAGCACCCGCAGTGCGACGCCAGTGGCGCGGAGCTCCTCCGCCAACGTCAGCATGTTGCCAGTCGAGCGCCCAAGACGGTCGAGGGTGGTCACCACGAGCGTGTCTCCATGCTCCAGGGCTCGCAGTGCTGTGTCCAAGTAGGGCCGCGACGCATTTGCGCCAGACGCTCCCCGATCGACATAAAGGTCGTCAGCGCGCACTCCAGCTGCCCGGAGGTCGAGCTCCTGCCGGTCGGTGTCCTGGCGTCGAGTCGAAACGCGGGCGTAGCCAATGAGTTTGGGCACGATTCTCCTGTCGCAAAACCAACGATGATTGCGCGACTCTAGCGACCTAGTTGTGACACATGGTTATGAGAATCGCGATCCTCGGGAAACCGGCTTGTAGGTTTCAGCTTTGCGTGTCGGGAGATGGTCATTGCTCCCTGTCGCGGAGCTCCCTTTCAGTAGCGAGCTGTGCTGTGTTGCTCGTGTTCCTGGCTTGGGGATTCGTAGGGCGTTAGAGGTGCCCCGGACTGGTGCTGGTGTGCACTGCGCCCGGGGCACCTGTGGGTAACGTCGCTGACTGTGCGTTACGCGAGGGAGATGAGGAGCTCTCTCATGGTCTCGATCTCGGTTGTTTGTGTGTCAACGATTGTCTGGGCGAGGGCTGTGGCGTCCGAGTTCAGACCGTTGTCGACTTCTTCTTGAGCCATCGTGACGGCTCCTTCGTGGTGCTCGATCATCTGCGCGAGGAACAAGCGAGATGCCTCGTCGCCGGTAGCGGCCTCGAGGTTCGCCATGTCCTCGTCGCTCATCATGCCGTCCATGCTGTGGTCCATTCCGGACATGGACTCAGTGCCCCAGTCGCTCAACCATTGGTTGAGTTGTTCGATCTCGGGTCCCTGTGCGGCTTTGATTTCCTCGGCGAGGGTGGTGACCTCGGGGTCGATGTCGCTCTTGGCGAGGATCGTGTCCGACATCTCGACGGCTTGTTCGTGGTGGGGGACCATCATCTGCGCGAACATCACGTCCTGGTCGTTGGCGTCGCCGGTTGCCGCGGATGAGGGTGATGGTGTGGTTTCGGTCATGGTGCTGTGGTCCATGCCGCCCATGTTGTCGGGTGCGCTGGTGGGTGAGCACGCGGCCAGGGCGAGGGCTGCGGCGAGCGTGGTCGTTGCGAGCAGCACGATGCGTGAGTGCTTCATGAGGGGTTGTCCGATCTGATTCTGTGGATGGGGATCTGCACGTTGCTCCCGAGGGGGCGGAGCGGTCGCGGCGCGACCGGACGAGCAATCAGATCCGGCAGACAGTCAGAACGGTCAGGGGTATGCGGAAGACATGGAACTGGGCACTGGGTGTGGGGTCTCGAGACGGCCACGCCGTGGCCACAGCCCCGGTCGTCCCCGTCGAAGGGTGGCGGAAGGGGATGGCGGCGGCCACAGTGAGGAGGAGGGCTGCGCACAGCGCGACCATCATGCCCGCTGGCCCCATGAGGCAGTCAGTGCAGGGCATGACGGGCACGACGCTTCGCTGCTCGCCGTGCTGGAGGGCGGCAGCGTGGCCTGCCTGCGTGACCGACGGAGCGTGTCCTGCTGGTTCGCTGATGAGGGTGTGGCTGTGCGCGGTTTCGTGCAGAGAGTGAGTCGCGAGCGCGTGCACGCTCGCCAGCCCGAGCAGTATCCCCAGGAGGAGGAGCACCGTGACGGTGGTACGTGCCAGCATGCCGCGAGGTCGTTCAGGAGTGATCCCCACGACGCCACCTCTCTTCATTGCATGCCCAGCAGTTACCCCCGGAGGGTACCCGATCACTGGCGGCAATTTCCGTGTGTTGCCCGCTCATCGTCCACCGCCCGTGACGCCCACCAGGACTCTACGTTATCGATCCGAGATAAACGTGATAATTCTGTTATCTTTGCCGGGCGGCTCCCATCCGGGGGCGGCTTGATCTGCGGGAGTGTCCACATGCACCACGACTCACACGCGAGTACTCGTCGGGAACTGCGCGCGCAGGAGCGCGCCTTGACCGAGGCGGGTCGTGGCCCGGTCACGAGTGCAGCCCCGGTTCTGTCGACGCGACGCGCGCGACGTGACGCGGAGCGCGCGGGTCGCACCGGCCGGCACGAGTCGCCAGCACCAGCGCCCACGGCCACGGCCACGGCCAGCCTTCCAACCAGTGTTCCGGCGAGCCGGCCGGAGACCAACCAGAGCCCCACGTCCGCTTTGGTGTTGGCTGAGGTCGACGCAGAATCCTCGGAGTGTGAGGGCACTGGCCTCCACAATCTCGATGTGGAGGGCGCGACGATCCGTTCGGGACGCCCCCACCGCAGTGGCAAGACCGCGCTCCGCGTCGCGGGTGGCGTGCTCGGGCTGGGGATTGCCGGCAGTGTCGCCGCGTTCGCTGCACTACCAGCCACGGCAGTCCCGACGAGCCATGATCGAGTTGCCGAAACGGGAGCGGCGGCGCTCGTGCAGCCCGCGTCCGGTACTCCAAGCCAGACGCTCACCGTGACCGGTGAGGGAACGAGCGCGCGTGAGCGCGACTCCGTCTACTCGGTGACGACGGTGGGGTCGGCCGCCACCGCGAACCTCGCGACGCTGGTTGACAACGGCGCGTTCACGAACAACCTGTCCGCCCCCGTGCAGTGGCCGTTCCCGGTCGGTGTCGCGATTACGGACGACTTCGGACCTCGGGTCTCCCCGGGCGGCATCGGAAGTACGAACCACATGGGCGTGGACTTCGCGCCAGCCCAGGGCACACCCATCGGGGCGATCGCGGATGGCGTCGTCACGAGCGTCACCTCCACGGACAACGGTGGTCTGGGAGTGAACATCACCCTCGAGCACGTCATCGACGGGGCCACGTACCGGAGCGTGTACGCACACATGCTCGAGGGCTCCGCGACGCTCCAGGTGGGAGCCGTGGTCGGAGTGGGCGACCAGATCGGCCAAGTCGGCAACACCGGCACATCCACAGGGCCGCATCTGCACCTCGAAGTCCAAGACTCCGCAGGTCAGAAGCTCGACGGCCTCGCGTTCCTCAAGCAGTACAACACCCCCAGCACCGTCGTTTCCCCACCCCTGCAAGGCGCGAGTGCCTAACCCACGCAGCCCACCAGCCGGCGCGCACCGTGCCGTGCCCCAGCTGCGCCAGGGAGTGGCCTGCGCGGTCGGGGCGGGAACCCACCCCAGTCGCGCACGTGACTCCCGCTCGCTATCGGTCGAGGATGCGTCGTGCGCTGAGCGCGGGAGCGATGTCGAGGCGTCGAAGCAGCTGCGCGTTGAGGGCGACCACGACGGTGGACGCGGACATGAGGATCGCGCCGATCGACATGGGAAGGACGAACCCAATCGGGGCGAGGATACCCGCGGCGAGCGGGACGGATAGCAGGTTGTAGCCTGCTGCCCACCAGAGGTTCTGCCGCATCTTGCGGTAGCTCGCCCGCGAGAGCTCGATGACCGAGAGCACCGAACGGGGGTCATCGCTGGCGAGGACCACGCCGGCCGACGCGATGGCCACATCCGTTCCGGCACCGATCGCGATGCCCACATCCGCCTGCGCGAGGGCAGGGGCATCGTTCACACCATCACCGACCATCGCGACCTTCTTGCCTTCGCTCTGCAGTTCCGCGATCTTCGCTGACTTGTCCTCGGGACGCACCCCCGCGAAGACGCGGTCGATGCCGAGCTCGTCTCCGACGGCTGAGGCGACCGCTTGCGCGTCGCCCGTGATCATGACGACCTCCACGCCCAGCTTGTGGAGTGCGTCGACGGCCTCGCGGGATTCGGGACGGATCTCGTCGGCAAGACTGAGCGCTCCAATGACGCGGCCCTCTCGCGCGACGTGCAGGATGATCGCGCCCGCGGCCTTCCATTCGGCGGACGCGTCGAGTTCCTCCTCGCCGAGCTCCGCCAGGAGGCGGGGGCCACCCACGCGAATCTCCGCGCCATCCACGTCCGCGCGCACGCCGACGGCGGGTGATGACCTGAACCCGCTAACGGTGGGCACCGACAGCTCCCGGTCCGCGGCTGCGCGCAGGATCGCCCGGGCGAGTGGATGCTCGCTGTCGGATTCGGCGGCAGCGGCGAGCGCGAGGACCTGCTCAACGGAATGCCCAGTGGTAGGGGCGATGGCCGTCACGATCGGTTCCCCTCTGGTCAGTGTGCCCGTCTTGTCGAAAAGCACGGCGTCGACGGTGCGCATGCTCTCGAGCGCCAGGCGGTCCTTGATGAGCACGCCACCTCGTGCTGCGCGTTCGGTTGCGATCGACACCACCAGTGGGATCGCCAGCCCCAAGGCGTGGGGGCAGGCGATCACTAAGACGGTGATGGTGCGGATGACGGCCGCATCCGGAGAGCCGAGCAGTGTCCACACGAGCGCTGTGATGGCTGCGGCGATCAGCGCGAACCAGAAAAGCCAGGCTGCGGCGCGATCCGCGATTCGCTGCGCGCGCGACGTGGAGTTCTGCGCATCGGTGACCAGCCGCTGGATCCCGGCGAGCGTCGTGTCCTCGCCGGCTGCTCTCACGGCGACACGGAGCCCGGAATCAGTCGCGACGGTGCCCGCGGTGACCGGATCACCGACACCTCGTGCGACCGTGCTCGATTCGCCGGTCACCATGGATTCGTCCATGTCGGCTTGCCCGTCGACGATCACGCCGTCGGCAGGAACGCTCGGGCCTTGACCCTCGATCGTGGACACGGTGTCGGTTCGGTTATGCCGCTTCCGCGAGGGTAGCGGATGTGGTCGCCGTGTAGGCGGTCTCGTAGCTGTTCGGGGTGATTTGGCCGATCGCGGAGTG
>NZ_JBEWYX010000032.1:0-11370 GCF_041366455.1 Pseudoclavibacter sp. JSM 162008 | reverse complement strand
TAACGGGCGCCTCGAGCACCTCCGCGGTATCGCGCTCGGCTTCCGGAACCTGACCCACTACATCGCAAGATCACTCCTCGAGACCGGAGGATTCAGGCCCTCTCTACACTCTCAAACGCGATGAGCCCTCATAGGCGGGCAGCAGCAACAGGGGATCTCAACGCCGAGGGGAAACCCCAACATCCTCATCTTCACGGACCCGCACAAGGGCCAGCGGTACGGCTACGACCTCCACGAAGGCCTGAGAACTGACGGAATATACGCGTACACCGGCGAGGGGACCCGCGGAGACCAACAGTTCCTCAGAGGGAATGCTGCGCTCATTTCTTCTGTCAAGGACGGTCGATTGATCAGACTCTTCACCGTCCAAGGCGTGGACGCGACATACGTGGGAGCCTTCACGCTCGCTGATCCTCCGTTCGAGTACAAAGAGATTCCGGACGTTGACGGTGCCATGCGCCGAGGCATCATCTTCCTGCTGGCGCCAGTCGATGCGGATGTTGCTCGGCTCGTCGTGCGCAACGGGCCACAGCTTCTTCAACCCGTGATCGCTGATTGGATCCAGCCTGACAGCGGAGGGTTCACGATCGACCTCCAACCGCGCGAGTTCGAAATCTCCCGAGTCGAGTTCGATTTGCAGGCTTCATTCGGCAACTGGCTGAAGTCGAAGAACCACGTGGTGCAAGCTTTGTCGTTGCCCGCAGGAAACACACGTATTCGCCCCGACATCTACGACAGTACGGCGGGTGAAGTCATCGAGGCGAAGAAGTCAACCGCGAGATCGTACGTCCGAATGGCGATTGGGCAATCACTCGACTACGCGAACAACGCACGACGTGCGGGCATCCGTGCCAAGCCGGCGATTTTGCTCCCGGGGCGTACCGAGGACGACCTCACTGAACTCTGCCAACGGCTCAACGTGCGAGTTCATACGCGAGATGGGAACGTGTTCCGCGAGAGTGCTTGGTAGGCGGGACAGGACAGGGCACTACGTAGAACGAGATATCAGAGCCGCAACTGCCGGCAAATCAGGGCTTGCCCAATCCAGCGCGGCGAGGTCAGCACGTCGAACCCAGCGGAGCAGATCATGGTCGGTGCTGTCGATCGGTTCAGCTCCGTTCGCATCTATCAGGTAGCAGCTCAAATCAATGGCCATGTCATTGACTCGGGTGACTGATCTGTCGATTAATTCCAACACGAGGACGCGAATCTTCAGTTCTTCGAGAATTTCACGGACGAGTGCGTCTTCAGGCGCCTCCCCAAGTTCCACTTTCCCCCCCGGGAACTCCCAAAGTCCAGCCGCAGTTTTGTTGGGTGCCCGCCGACAGGCGAGGACTTCGTCACCGCGCAGAAAGATACCGGCGACAACAATCAGCGGTGGTTTGCCTGTAGAACTCACGTAGACAGTGTGTCCTACTGATCCAACGAGTGGTCAGTTTTCGCAGCCGACGCCATCGCCATCGCGGTCAAGATGCGAGGCGTACCCGGGATCGCCAACGTACACAGGCGCGGCTCCTGCAGCCCTAGCCTCGGTGCAGTTGGCAAAGGAGACGCTTTGCTCAGGCGCAGGCTCGGGGGCCGCGGGAGCGGCCTCTGGTGCTGCATAGAGCGGAGCGGGGGCATTCTGCGCCGCGTCCGCCTCCGGCTCTGCCACCGGAGCCGGATCGGCAACGGGGGCTGCTTCGGCGACGGGAGCGACAACCGGCTCGGCGGTGACAGTGACGAACACGGTCTCCGTGGGCGCCTGGACGGTCGAAGTCACGGTGACTGTCGGGGCCGGCTCGGCAACTGGTGCCTCACGAGGAGTCTGCGCTCCTCCAATCGAACTGCCGACGATGCTAACGACGAGTCCCGCACCAAGGACGATGGCGCCAATCTTGCGTGAGCGCGGAAGGCCCGCCCAGCTGCTTCTTCGTGTGATCAAGACGTAGAGCCCTGTAAGGAATCCGATCAGGCCGGCAAGCGCCAGGAATGTTCCGACGCCCCCGTTGATCGCCGCGACGAGCAGGAGTAGCACCATGACGCCGGCCACAACCCAGGAGAAGGTCGTCATGCGAGAACGCCAGGTTGATTGAGGGCGCTGCGTGGGAGCGGGATAGAAGGACATTGGGCCTCCAGAGATTGGGGGTCCGTTAAGCCTAGAACTGCCTGATTGAATCGATAAACCTCCCCGGAGATCAGGGGAATCTAGGCATAGGGCGATTGCCTCGAAGGAACTCGGGCGACCGCTTCGTCTGCGTGAGCGCTGGAGCCCCGCGTGCTAACCTCCATCTCACGTTCACGAGTTGCAGCGTCAAGTACCTGGCTAGCTGCACGGCAACCCTCTACCTGAGTGGGGTGCCCCAGGGGAAGAACGGGTCGACACCGTCCGGTGTGCGACAAGTCAGTTCACGCACCAGGCGGTGCCGAGCGCGGTGAACCCGCGCCACGCATCCGCTGGCCGCGTGGCGTACCCGTGAGGAGCGCACCCATGCCCGAAACCCCCACCCCAACCGACGACACCGGCCACAACCAGAGCGGCGTCTCCCTGATCCAAGCGAAGCGCGACTGGAGTGCGGAGCTCGACCAGGACGCCCTCGCCGCGTTCCGAGAACTACCCCACGAACTGCGCCGCGAGTGGCTGCTCGCCGTGCTGCGCTGGCCGCCGCACACGCACGCCACTCCGACCTTCGGCATGGCGTTCCTGTTCGGCATGTTCCGCAAGGGCCAGCTCGACACCAAGCCCGACTGGCAGGAGTACGCAGGGCGATGGCACCAGCTCGGCTTCTCACCCATGCTGTTCCTGCTGCTCAACGTTACGGCGCAGAACCTGGCGCGGCTCCAACTCGACGCGCACGAGAAGGATCCGAACACCCCTTCGCCGAAGAAAGCACTCAAACGTGCCGGCTTCGAGCAGGGCAGGATCGGCTACCGGGCGGGACACCTGCGCCCCGGCGACTGGAAAGCGATCCCAGAGGCCTACGACAGTGGCGACTTCGCCAACGCAGTCGGCCACTTGGTGACCAGAGCGGGGGAGACCCCAAGCGGATGCGCGACCTGCGTCGCCCGCAAGCTCGAGCGTCGCGCCTTCCGCGACGAGGGGCCGCGAGGCGACGGCAGGCTGCGCGACCGGAACCTCGAGCACCTGAGCCGGAAGCCAAACACGCGGACTTAGGGCGACCGGTTCCTCTCGAAGCCACTGCACCGCGTGCAGTGAACACCGTTCAGTGGTTTTGAGAGAATGGTCCCCGTCCCGGAAGCCGTGGTCCGGCGGGCAACGAGCCACCGGCACCCGATCTGGATGCCAACGGAGAGCGAGCCGAAGCCCGGCCGTAGGGTGGTCGCGTGAGCTACGCGATCTCGATGACCATCCAGACCCAACTCCGCACAGACCGGCCCGTCTGGGTGACCGAGTATCTACAAGCGGTTGTCTCCAAGGACCCGACTGCTGGCCGCGGCCCCGATCTGGCTGCCGGTGCACCGCACTACCAGTGGGCCGAGTACCTGCCTGAGCGCGACTGGTTCACCGGCGTACCCTGCGGCCTGGCCCCCGGCCTGACCGCAGACACCGAACGGTTCTGGCTCGCCTCCGACTTCCACGACGACTTCATCCAGCACGACACGTTCTTCATGGAACTCATCGGCAACTACACCGCAGGAGACAGCATCATCGGGTCCATCTGGAACGACATGTCGGCGACCAAGTTCACGCAGTACGCCTCCATCGGCGGAGAGCTGCACCTGCTCTCCGCCGACGGCGGATGGCACCCCGCGAACAGCGAGTCGTAGCAACGCGCACACGTTGCGCGCCGCGCCAAAGGGCGCAAGAGCGCCTACGCGTCGACGACGCCCGTGAAGCGAGTCCCGATGCCGTACGAGAACTCGCGCGTCGTTCCGGGGGCAGGCTCCGGCAGCTCATCGAGATCGTGGTTGTCGCACGACACGTACGTGAACTCCGGCCACCACTTCTTCGGCCGCACCTTCTCGACCGTCCCGCACACCTCGCACGTCAGCGTCGCCCACACGGGACGCTTGCCCGTGCGGTTCGCGCGCGACTGAGCAAGCCACGCCGGCGGATTCGCATCCAGCTCCGCCAACGCCTCCTCGGCGATATACGGGGGGAGGCCGTTCCGCTTCGCCATCTCGAGCGGAATGTCGAGACGGATCGCGGCGTCATGTCGGCTGAGCTTCATCCCGACAGCCTAGAGCCAGGCTAGAGGGCAGGCGCGCCAGCAGCATCCGCCGCCGGATCCGCCGCCGCTCCAGCGGCAGAGCCAGAAGCAGAGCCAGAAGCAGCACCAGCAGCCGGCAGCGGTGCGAGATACCGAGCGAGGCTGTCGTCGAGTTCATCCACCCACTTCGTGTGATGCGTGGATGCGATCGTGCCCGTCATCACGGACCGGTACGCGCGATCGCGGTACCCCATGATGTCCTCGGCCTTGTCGTGCTTCCACTCGAGGAAGATCTCCACGACCTCATCCAGATCGAACATCGGGTAGTCGGTCGCCTCGATCAGATCGCGCACGTAGTCGGCCTGGAAGCGGATCTCATCCGCAGCCCCACCGATCGCGTGGAAACGCTCCAACCACGCAGCGATGTCGGCCCGCCGCGCATCGACCCCAGGCAACACGACGTCGCCCAGGATGACGTCGCGCACGAACCATGCCTGCGCGTCGAACATGTTGAACGTGAACCACTGGTCCTGCGCGCCCAGGTAGAAGAGATGAGGGTTCTGCTCCCACACGACCCCCTTGTAGAGGCCCTCCGGATACACGTTGTTGGGGGAGTCGAGCGCCAGCTCGTTCGGCAGGAACGGGTACTTGTGCAGATACCCCGTGCATAGCACGACCGCGTCGAACTCCTTCTCCGTGCCATCCGCGAAGTGGGCCGTGGAACCGTCGAACTTCGTCACCAGCGGACGCTCCTCGAAGCCGAGCGGCCAGTCGTACCCCATCGGCGCCGTCCGGTAGCTGGCCGTCACCGAGCGCGCACCCATCTTGTGCGCCTGGCTGCCGATGTCCTCCGCCGAATAGCTCGACCCGATCACCAGCACATCCTTGCCACGCAGGTTCTCCGCACCACGGAACTCGTGCGCGTGGCTCACCTGGCCTGGGAACGTCTCGAGGCCCTCGAACGACGGCATCTTCGGGAACGAGAAGTGCCCAGACCCCACGATGATGCGGTCGAACACCTCACGGCTCGTCTTCTTCGACTCCAGATCCTCGCTCACCAGCGTGAACTGCTGCGTCGCCTCATCGAAGTCCACCCAGCGCACCACCGTGCTGAAGCGCACGTGCTTGCGCACACCCGCCCGCTCGACGCGGCCCGAGATGTAATCCCACAGTGCCGGGCGCGGGGGATACGACGAGATTGGTCGACCGAAGTGCTCGTCGAAGCTGTAGTCAGCGAACTCGAGGGCCTCCTTCGGCCCGTTCGACCAGAGATTGCGATACATGCTCGAGTGGACGGGCTCGCCGTGCTCATCGAGGCCCGTCATCCACGTGTAGTTCCACTGGCCGCCCCAATCAGCCTGCTTCTCGAAGCAGACGATCTCAGGGATCTCCCGCCCCCGCTCAGCCGCCGACTCGAACGCCCGAAGCTGTGCCATGCCGCTCGGGCCCGCACCGATGATCGCAATTCTCATGTTCTGTTGTTCCCTGGTTCTGTATGTCTGGTCGAGTTACGTATGACGAAGTACTGACCACCAGGTTAACAAGTCGCTCGATGCACGCGACGAAGCGGGTCGAACCGGCGCACCTCGCAGAGGGCGGGCCACCGGATGCGTGGCTCACGGCATGCAGACCGCCGAGTCCGCCTCGAGCTCCGGCCGAGACGACTCGTACCCGCCCGTCTGCACCGACGCGGCCACGACCGCCGTCCCCATCGTCGAGAACGTGTACGTCGTCGTGACCAGAGGCGTCGGCTTCGAAGTCGCCTCCGTATCCAGCCCGTAGACGGAACCGAAGTCGGGCAGCTCCGGCAGATCCACCTTCGTGGTGCACGTCTGCAGATCCAGCTCATGCTCGGTCGCGAACGCCTCCATCGACGCCGCAGTCCAACCCACGTCGCTCCGCGTCGCGTCCAGCGCCGACTTCAACTCCGACTCGCACCGCTCGGCGAGCGTCGCCCGGAACCTGAACGTGAACGCCACGCCCGTCGCGACGATCGCCAGGACGCACAGCACCACGCCGCCGAACCGGACGTAGCCGAGGTACGCGTCGCTCCAATTCGGCTCGCGGTCACGGAACATCCACCGCTGCCCCGTCGAAGCGGCGGATGCGGGCCACCCGGCCTGCCAAACGCCGGCGGCGGCGAAGAGCGCGGCCAGCGCGAAAAGCGGAAGAAACTCCATGACGGCCGATGCTAGAGCACTGGCCGGGCACGAAGGAGGCGCCGTGAACGCGCAATCACCGCCGAGTCAGCAGGCGCACGTCATGCTCGCGAACTCGTTGAGACCCACGATCGCGAAGATGATGCCCGTGATCAGGAAGACCGGGGCCGTCAGGATGCCGCACCAGAAGCTCGGCGCCTGCTTCTCGCTCGGCAGGAAGAACGTCGCGATCGCCACCCCGATCGTCCAGACCGAGACGGGTGCGAGGAACGGCTGCTCGAACACCCAGATCATCGGCACCCAGTGCAGTCCGACGATGAGCAGCATGACGGGCGCCATCAGCTCGCCCTTCTTGCGCCGCAGCAGGATGAACGCCGCGATGAGACCGCCGACCACCTCAAGTGCCACCATGACGATGTAGATCGTGAACGGCACCGAGTCGACCTGCAACGCCGTCGCGCTCGTCCAGTTCCGGATCGCCGTCGGCAAGGTGATGCCGACCAGTGCGACGCCGGCGAGGCTCAGCACGCCGAACACGATGCGCCACGCCCAATGCCGCGGACGCTCCTGCGCCCACCCGGCCCAGACGAACGTCGCGAAACCGAATATGGCCGCAGTGAAGATGACATCTCTCGGGAACTCGACGGACAGCATGCGCACCCCTTCATCGACGTGCCGCTCAGCCTAGGGGAGCGGCCCGCAGTAACTCAGAGTTCGCTCCGGGGAGAACTGCCCGCGCGCACCGTCGTCGTGCGGACCGTGCCGTTCGCAAGCATCCCGCCAATTGTGACGGTGGCACCTGTCTGCCGGTCGTGCCTCAGAGCACGTCGCGAATCGCGCCGAACGTCGCGTCGGCGTCGTGCAGCCAGAACGGATGCCCGACCTGCGGCAGCTGACGCACATCCCACCCCAGCGCCTCGAGCTCGGCAGGGATCGGCGCAGGGACAACCGCCTTGCCCTCCGCCGAAAGCACCAGCGTCGACGGCACAAGCGGGGCCGCGGAGGCGGTGGGGGCGTGTGTGATCTGATCGAAGATGCCGACCGTCATCTTCTTGTCGAAGCGCTGCTTCGCGCGCTTGTCCAGCACACGCGTCGCCTCCGAGTAGCGTTTGCTGTCGCCGGTGCCCGTCGCTGCGCTGGCCAGCATCACAAGCGGCAGCGTCACCCCGGACAGCGCCCAGAAGACGCGGGCGCCGGCGCCCTCGCTCGGCAGTCCGAGCTTGAAGCCGGGGTCGAGGTAGATCGCGTGCCTCGGCAGCAGTCGCGGCACGGCGCGCACGAGCAGGGCACCCCCGAGCGAATGCCCGACCGCGCTGTGCAGGTCGCCAGGCAGGGTCTCGATGAGGTCGTCGACGAACTCGGCGAGACGGTAGCTCTGGGCCCGAGGGCTGTCCCCGTGGCCGCGCAGGTCGACGGCGATCGCCGTGAACTCGCCAGACTCCGCGATGCGCTCGGCGAGCGAACCCCACAGTTCGGCGCTCGCACCGATGCCGTGCACCAACGCGACCTTCTTCGGGCCGTCGCCGGTGGTGATCGTGTGCAGCTTCATGGGAGCCTTCCCAGCGGGTCGTGGCGATGGATGAGCGCGCGCCACCCGGTCTCACGCTACGCGTCCGACGCGCAAAGACGCCTCGTGCGACCCTCCGGTCGCCTCGCACCCCGCTGTTACGCTGAGCGCGTGTCGGAACCCGGGGTCTTCCTCATCCCGGCCCTCGCAGTGCTGGCTCCCCTCTTCGCGCGCAGCATCTCGCCCTGGGTCAAGGTGCCGATCGTCGTGTTCGAACTGCTGCTCGGCATCGCCATCGGGCCGAGCCTCCTCGGCTGGGTCGAGAAATCGGACCTCCTCGACTGGCTCGCCGAGTTCGGCCTCGCGGCGCTCTTCTTCGTCGCCGGCAACGAGATCCGCTTCCGCAGCCTCGGCGGCGGACTGCTCGGGAAGGCGTCGCTCGCGTGGGTCGTGAGCCTCGCCCTGGGGCTCGCCGCCGGCTTCCTCATCGCGCCGGGTGAAGCGGCTGTCATCATCGCGATCGCGCTGAGCTCGACGGCGCTCGGCGCACTCATTCCGATCCTCCGCGATGCTGGCGAGCTCGGATCACCGTTCGGGAAGGCGACGACCGCGATGGGCGCCGTCGGCGAGTTCGGACCCCTGGTCGCGATCTCTGTGTTCCTCGGCACCCGCTCGCCGGGCATCTCGGCGCTGGTGCTCGCGCTGTTCGTCGTCATCACGGGCGTCGCGATCCTCGTAGCGGTACGCATGCAGCACGGGCACCTGCACCGGCTCGTCAGCGCGAGCCTCCACACCTCGGGCCAGTTCGCGGTGCGGGTGGTCATCTTCACGCTCGCCTGCCTCGTCGCGCTGAGCGCCATGCTCGACCTCGACATCCTCCTCGGCGCCTTCGCGGCGGGCGTCATGTGGCAGATCGTCATGCGCAGCGCGCCCGAGGCGGACCGCGAGCAGGTCGAGAGCAAGATCGAGGCGATCGCGTTCGGCTTCCTCGTGCCGCTCTTCTTCATCTACACGGGCGTCACGTTCAATCTCGACGCGCTGCTCGGCAGCGCGCAGGCGCTCATCCTGCTCCCCGTGTTCCTCGCGCTGCTGCTTGTCATCAGGGGGATCCCCGCGCAGCTGGTTGCGCCCAAGGGTGCGGCGCCGCGCGAGCGGGCGAGCCTCGGGCTCCTCAGCGCGACCGCGCTTCCCATCATCGTGGCGGTGACCGCCATCGGCGTCGACGAGAAGGTCCTCGATCCCGCCCTCGCCTCGTCGCTCGTCGGAGCCGGGATGCTCTCCGTGCTGCTGTTCCCACTCGTCGGCATGGCGCTGCGGCCCGCGGACGCACGGCGAACGTCGCGCGCGTCCGCCTGACCCAAGGCGCAGGTCCGGGCATCCACACGGCACATGACGCTCCGGTGGCGAACGAACCCGCGTTCGTCGTGTGGATGCGAGCCCCCGCGCGAGACGGGCCTAGCGGGGTGCGTGGAACGCGGTGATGTTCGCCGAATTCCAGCGCAGGGCATCCCATTCACCGTGGAACGTCAGCACGGTGATGCCTGAGGTCGGGTAGCCCTGGCGGATCTCCCGCGCCAGGTCCGACTCCTTGTCGGCGGCCAACGCGATCGCCGTGCCCGACACGGTTGGCTCGTGTCCGATGACCAGCAGCGTCTGCACCTCGGCGTCCGTCTCCTTGACCTGCTCGAGGTAGTCGTCCTCGCCACCCATGTACAGGGCACTCGGGAAGTCGGCCGGTGCCAGGATCTCAGCAGTCTCCAACGTCTGCCGCGTGCGCGCAGCGGGGGAGCACAGCACCTTGTCGACCTTGGGCGCGTTCTCGCGCAGCCAGTCGCCGGCCTCCGCAGCCTCACGTACGCCACGGTCAGCAAGCGAACGCTGGCGGTCGTCGATCGTCATCGGATGCTCGGCTTTGGCATGACGGAGCAGGATCAGAGTGCGGGGCATGGAGCCAGCCTAGGGAACTCGACGGCGAACGCTGAGCAGGCTGACCGTGTGCGCTCGGAACGTGGCGGTTCCGATCTTGTCTCCAACATGCTGAACGACCAGATCCTCGACGAACGGTGCCTGAGATCGATCAGCGTTTATATCTTTGAGATCTATGTCGGGTGACCGAGCTGGTCGTGAGTCGCGCGAACCGGGCGGAGCTCGTCGTTCGGCGGGAACGACAGCGTGAACTCGACGTTGGGTACCGTGATGTCTCCCCAGTCGTCCCGCTTCACGCGGACGCGGACCGTCGACACTTCAGTGATGCGCACGCGCAGCCACGCGCCGGTCTCCAAGCGCAGCTCATAGGCGTCGGCGAGATACCCGATTCCCAGATCATCCAGAAGCGTCTCAGCTTCGAACCAGTCGAGTGCCCCGGAGCGTTCCCGTCCGAGCAGATCGATGACCACGAAACCGTCGCCGTGTGGGCGCATCCAACCGAGGAGCTCACCGTCTCCACGGCGATGCTCGATCCAATCGCTGGGGCTCGTCACCCCACGATGCTATCCAGCACGCGGCCCGAACCGTCGGTCTGTGGATAACTTCTGCGAGGATTTTCCGGAGCCGCTACCTTGACGGCCATGCAACCAAGGGGGAAGCGCAGGCGGGCCATCGGCACCGTTCTGCTCGTCATGTTCAGTCTCGGGGCGGCTGTCGGTGTGAGCGGATGCGCGCCCGAAGAAGGCACGACATCGAGCCCACCCCCGAGCCCCACCGCTTCGGCCTCAACTCCGGTCCTTCCCAGCAACGAGGAAGCCCTGGCGATCGTGGAGGAGCTGGTGCCTGCTGCTTCGCAAGCCGAGGCAAGAGCTCGAGAGACTGGAGATTACGCGGATCTCGAACAGGTCGCAGGGCCCGACTATGTGGCGGAAGTGCGAACTAGCAATGAGCAGTTGGCCGCTGAAGGTCTCACGGTGACCGGGGACAAGGTTGTCGACTCCTTGCAGATCCAAAGTGTCACGAGTTCTGGTGCCGTGAATGTCATACAGTCCTATGGTTGCTATGACATATCGGGAACGACGCTCACGAATGCGAGCGGGGAAGACGCTCGGACCCCCGAAGTTCCGCTGCGAGTGCCGGTCGTCTTTCGGATCGAAGGCTCGGTCGCCGGTTATCTACTGATGGAAACGTCGCCGTGGTCTGGTCCAAGTACCTGCTAGCGATCGCGATCCTCGCGAGCACTATCTCCTTCGCGGGGTCGCCATCCATAGCGCCTATGTGTTCCGACTTCCAAATCCAGACGGGTGCCTGCGGTGGCGTCTCCAACGACGGGAACGGCGTTTCCGTCAACGTCGAGGAGACCTACGTGGGTGACCCGGGTCCCTCTGACTCGTACGACGGCGGGGGCTCCGGGGATGACTACTCGCCGGACGACAGCTGGGTTGACGGCGGAGGCTCAGGAGACGATACGAGCGGGGGTGGCGGCCCGCCTCCGTTCATACTGACGGCGCTCACTGAAATTCCTCGGTTCTGCTCATCGAAATTCCCCACTCTGGGTCGCTCCGCCGCATGAGGCGGGCCTTCCTCGATGCTGGTGGTCTCTGACCACACACCAGCCCGAGGAAGG
>NZ_JBEWYX010000031.1:0-13166 GCF_041366455.1 Pseudoclavibacter sp. JSM 162008 | reverse complement strand
GGCCTTCCTCGGGCTGGTGTGTGGTCAGAGACCACCAGCATCGAGGAAGGCCCGCCTCATGCGGCGGAGCGACCCAGAGTGGGGAATTTCGATGAGCAGAACCGAGGAATTTCAGTGAGCGCCGTCACTGCGATCACTGCGGCCGGATCGGCGAGACGACGCTGAGTGAGACTGACAACCCGTTGCTCACGACCCTGCCCAGGCTCACGGAGATGACCATGTAGGCCAGGCCCACCCGTCGCAGCGTGCCGGCGGGCTTCGACAGCGACGACATCGGCGGTGACCGCCCCGACCTGGAGTGCTGCATGGATGCCGACGATCACGTCCTCTGCGGGCATGCTCCGGTGCAGCAGCAGAACATCGATCAGGGCTCGCGTGCCGGCAGCGTCACCATCGGTCTTCCGGGCGGCAGCCCAGAACGCATCGTGGGCAGCCGTGAAAACGCCAGCTTCCCGCGCCCTTGCCAAGGCCGTCGCTCCCGGGAGTGCTCCTGGTTTGTGACGCAACACCTCGAGGTAGTGATCGAGGACGACTGACTGTCCACCGCGGGCGACGACGCGCTCATGACGGGCAACTTCCTGGTGCCCGTCAAACACGATAACCACGGACGCCCGCAACGAGACGCGGACGTTCCGGCCGATCAAGCGGGCGGGAACGGAGTACTTCGCCATCCGAACCGTGATCAGACTCGACCGGTCGACCCTCGGATGCAGCGTCAAACCTGGGTCGAACCGCTCGAATGGCAGCGGCGAGAGCAGTGCCTGTTCGACGGCGAAGTCCTGGCCGACCGTGCGAATCCGCGACGCGATCCGCCGACCGTCATCCGCCGCGTCCCAGACGCGGATCCTCGCGTTGAGTTCCGCGAGCGAATCGACGACCGGCATCGGAGCCAAATGTGTCCGCCGGAACCGTCCGACCTCGCCCTCGACGCCACCCTTCTCATGCGCGCCCGTGATACCAGGTTGGCAGTAGAACGAGTCGAACCCGTAGTGGGAGCGGAACAGCACCCACCGTTCGTTCTCTATCCGGGCGCGCCCGTTTCCATAGAGCACCGCCTGGACCGCCGACGTCAAATTGTCGTAACGGATATGTCGGGTCGGGATGCCGCCGATCTCCTCGAACGCGTCGATGTGGCCCTCGAGGAACGCTTCCTGCGACTGAGTCGAATAGACCCGATGAATCGCTTTCCCCGAATTGGAGAGCCGGAACACGAACATGTGGCACTTCGTCTTCACCCCAGCCAGCACCACCCACACCTCGCCGAAATCAACCTCCGCCTCCGCACCGGGCACGTGCTCCTGAGGAATGAAGACCTCCACCCGCCGACCAGCGGCCGCATCGATCTCCGGCCGGCGGAATCGCACGTAGTTGCGGACCGTCGAATACGACAGCTGTGTCGCCCCGTGCTCCTCGATGAGACGATCCAGCACCCGAGTCGCGGTGTGGCGCTGCTTCCTTGGGGCGGTCAGATCCTCCCGTAACATCGCGTCGATCGCGGGCTTGAATCGGTCAAGCCGCGGTGCAGACCTCACCCGCGTCTTCTTCAGCGGCGGTTCCGGCGAAGCCAACGCCTGCCGCACCGTCGCGCGCCCAACGTGATGACGGCGCGCGAGCTCTCTGATCGAGAGTTCCTCCACCCGCGCATCACGCCGGATCGTCGCGAACACATCCACCCGAGATCCCATCCCAAACCTCCACCATCAGCATCCGGAACAACAGTTCCGTCAACGGTGGAGGTGGGCCCGGCTCAGGCTGCCGTGGACACCCCGTTAAGCGGCAAGTGGTTTCCGCTTAGATTGCCCTGGTGGGTCTGACTTACGTTGCCATAGTCACTCGACTCCGAGCCGGCGACCGTCCACAAGATCGTCCTTGTTCGCGTCGACGAACGCGACTACTTCCGGTAGTGGCGGTCGAGCTCCGCCCCGAAGAAAGACGCGGCCCGCTTGAGCACCTCGTTGGCCCGCCGCAACTCCCGGTTCTCCTGCTCGAGCTCACGCACCCGCTGCGCCTCCGCGCTGCTCACGCCGGCAGTGACGCCGTCATCGATGTCGGCCTGCTTCACCCACATCCGCACCGACTCGACCCCATACCCGAGCTGCGTCGCGACGCGCTGGACCGTCCCTTGCGTGACACCGAGCTCCGCACGCAGCGTCCTCACCATCCGCACCGCGGCGGCCTTCTCCTCGACCGAGTAGCGACGCGTCGTCGGCTTCCCATTTGCCAGTTCCTTCGGCATAACTCCATCCTCGTTTCCAAGGTCGGGAGCCTCCAACAAACCCAGGGCGCTTCAAGGAAACCGCGACTCCGCTCCCGCTCTCCGGAATCCCGCCCTGGATGTCGCGCGCACAGATCCGCATTTCCCCAGCATTTCCGCCGCGGGCCGCTGCGGAAATGCTGGGGAAATGCGGATCTCAGACCGCCCGGACGGACTCGCCGGGAACGACCCGGCCCCGGATCCACACCTGCTCCAGCGCCCGCGACGGCGAGCGCATCGTCTCGAGCAGCACCCGCGCCGTGCTCGACGCGATCTCCGCGATCGGCTGCGCCAGCGTCGTGATCCTCGGCACCGAGTACCGCGCGATGTCGAGGCCGTCGAAGCCCACGAGCGAGCAGTCCTCCGGCACGCGCAGCCCCGCCTCGCTCAGCGCCCGCGCCGCGCCCACCGCGGCCGCGTCGGAGATCGCGAGGAGCGCCGTCGCGGGAGGGACGCCGTCGGACGAGGCCAGCCACGCGCGCACCGACTCGTAGCCGTTC
The DNA here is from genome assembly GCF_041366455.1 of Pseudoclavibacter sp. JSM 162008. Taxonomy (NCBI): domain Bacteria; kingdom Bacillati; phylum Actinomycetota; class Actinomycetes; order Micrococcales; family Microbacteriaceae; genus Pseudoclavibacter; species Pseudoclavibacter sp. JSM 162008. Next base: position 10,412 of record NZ_JBEWYX010000031.1, on the reverse strand, counting down.
GCCATCGAGTACAACTGCGCGTCGACGAGCGACGGCACGATGATCTCGGGCCCGGCGTCCGGCCCCGCATCCGCGAGCGCCGTCCGGTAGCCGGCCAGCCGCAGCGCCCACGCGTGCTCGCGGTCGCGCTCGTCGCCCGCGCCCACGAAAGCGATGCGGCGGTGGCCCTGGGAGAGCAGGTGGGAGGTCAGGTCGTAGACCCCCGCCTGGTCGTCGACCGACACGGACGAGTGCAGCGCATCCGCCCCCGAGAAGTCGACGGTCGTGCAGAACACCATCGGCAGCTCGATCTCGGCGAGGCGGCGGCTGAGCAAGGCGGACGCCTCGCGGTCGGCGCTGCCGTACCGGCCGAGGAACACGACGCCGCTGAACTTGCCGCCGCGCACGATCCGCTCGACCGACTCCGGATCGGAGCTGCGCTTCGAGATGTGCGTCACCGTCGTCTCGTACCCCGCATCGGCGAACAGTCGCTCGAGGTGCTCCCAGATCTCGATGAGCAGCTGCCCGAGCTCGCCCTGGATGATCACCGAGATCGTCTGCGTCGCGCTGATCTTCAGCCGCTGCGCGCTGGCGTTCGGCACGTATCCGTGCGCGGCGGCCGCGGCGCGGATGCGGTCGCGCGTCTCCGGGTTCACATCGGAGCGGTCGTTCATCGCGCGCGACACGGTCGACACCGCGACGCCGCAGATGCGGGCCAGTTCGCGGATGGTCATCGTGCTCACGACGTCGTCGTCCTTTCTCCGAGCGGTGCGCGGCGCGAGGGCGTCAGCCCTTGACGGCCCCGGCCACGACGCCCTTGATGATGTGCTTCTGGCTGAACAGGTAGAACACGATCACCGGGATCATGGCGAGCACGAGGATGCCCATCATGGCGCCGAGGTCGACCGAGCCGTACCCGCCCTTGAGGTACTGGACGGCGATCGGGATCGTCTTGTACTCCTTGAGGTCCAGCGTGAGGTACGGCAGGAGGTAGTCGTTCCATAGCCACATCACCTGGAGGATGCCGACCGTGATGATCGCGGGCTTCATCATCGGGACGACGACGAGGAAGAACGTGCGGATCGGGCCGCAGCCGTCGATCGTCGCCGCCTCCTCGATCTCGTACGGGATGCTCTTCACGAAGCCCGTGAAGATGAACACCGCGAGGCCCGCGCCGAAGCCGAGATAGATGATCCAGAGCCCGAACGGGTTGTTCAGGTTCAGGTAGTCCGCCAGCCACGACAGCGTGAACATCACCATCTGGAACGGCACGAGCAGGTTGAACAGGAACGTCGAGTACAGCGTCTTCGCGTAGCGGTTGTCCATTCGGACGATCCACCACGCGGTCATCGAGGTGCACAGCAGGATGAGCGCCGCGGATCCGACGGTGATCACGAGCGACCAGCCGAACGACGCGAAGAAGTCGGTGAGCTCGACGCCGCGTACGTAGTTGTCGAAGCCGACGAACGTCTCGGCGTTCGGGAGCGAGAAGGGGTCGTCGGCGATGAACACCTTGCCCTTGAAGGAGTTGATGACGACCAGGACGATCGGGTAGATGTACGCGATCGCGATGATCGTGAAGACCGTGGTCCACAGCCACGGGCGGCGCACGGTGTCGTTCATGCCGCGGTCTCCTTCGAACGGGCGAAGCGGTTCTGAATCAGGGCGACCACCGCGAGGATGATGAGGAACACGACGGCCTTCGCCTGGCCGACGCCCTCGAAGCCGGTGCGGCCGTAGAACGTGTTGAAGATGTTCAGCGCGAGCATCTCCGACATCCGCGCGGGGGCGCCGTTGGTCAGCGCGAGGTTCTGGTCGAACATCTTGAAGCCGTTGGTGATGGTGAGGAACGTGCAGACCGTGATCGACGGCATCACGAGCGGGATGACGATGCTGCGCAGCGTGCGCCAGCGGCTCGCGCCGTCGATCTGCGACGCCTCGAACATGTCGGACGGGATCGACTGGATGCCGGCGATGTAGATCACCATCATGTAGCCGATCTGCTGCCAGCACAGGAGGATGACGAGGCCCCAGAAGCCGTACGTCTCGCTGAACGTGATGGAGCGCGCCCAGATGCCGAGCACGCCGTTGAGCAGCAGCAGCCAGATGTAGCCGAGCACGATGCCGCCGAGGAGGTTCGGCATGAAGAACACCGAGCGGAACAGGTTGCGGCCCTTGAACGCCTTCACCAGCATGTAGGCGACCGCGAACGCGACCACGTTGATGATGACGGTCGTGACGACGACGAACGCCGCGGTGTACCAGAGCGAGTGCAGGAAGACCTCGTCGCCGAGGAGCTTCGTGTAGTTCTCGAGCCCCACCCAGGTGGACTTCGTGACGGTGCGGAAGCTCGTGAACGACAGATACACGCCGAGCACGAACGGGATCACGAACCCGATCACGAATGCGGCGACGGTGGGGCCGGTGAACAGCCATCCCCAGCGTCCGAGCGACTTCTTCATAATCTCAGTTCCTCATGTCAGGTGCGGGCGACCCTGCGGCCGCCCGCACCGGGTGCGGGGCGCGGCCCCGCGTCGGGGAGTGTGTCAGCCGTTGACCAGCGCGTACTCGCTGGCCCAGCCGTCGACGAAGGCGGTGACGACATCGTCCCACTCGCCCGTGCCCTGCGCGTATCCGAGCATGGCCTGGCCGAGGCCGTTCTTCCATTCCTCGGACGGCATGGTCGCGAAGTTCCAGCTCACGGGCGTCTTGCCCGCCTCCTGGTAGGCGGTGTCGGCCTGGACGAACGGGTTGCTCGGCAGGTAGTCGGCGAACGTGTCGAAGGGGGTCACGAAGCCCATCGTGTTCGCGAGCGAGTCGCGGCCGGAGTCGGACGTGATGACCCACTCGAGGAAGTCCTTCGTGGCCTGCTGGTCGGCCTCGGAAGCGTTGTTGTTGACGACCCAGTAGTTCTCCGAACCCGTGGCCAGGCCCTGGTTCTCCTCGCCCTCGACGCCGATGTAGATCGGCAGCATCGTGAGGTCCTCGTCCGCGACGTCCTGGCCCGTGATGTCGTTGTAGGCCCAGGTGCCGTTCTGGTAGAACGCGGCCTTGCCGAGCGCGAACTCGCTGTTCGCGTCCTCGATCGTCTTGCCGGACAGTGCCGACTTCTCGGTCGTGGAGTTGTCGATGTAGAGGTCGAAGATCGCCTTGAACTGGTCGAGGTACGTGCCCTTGACCTCGGCCGGCTGGCCGGTCACGCCGTCCGCCTGGTACTCGTAGTAGAGCGGGATGTTCGCGAGGTGCGTCTTGAAGCGCCAGTCGGACGACGAGTCGAAGCCGGCCGAGGTGAACGCGCCGTCGATGCCGAGGTCGTCCTTGTGCTCCTGGATGCCCTCGACGACCGACTTCAGGGTGTCGAAGTCGTCGATCTCGTCGATCGACTCGACGGGGGAGTCGCCCAGCGCGATGTAGTCGTTCACGATCTTGGTGTTCGTGATGATGCCGTAGGTCTCCATGACGTACGGGATCGCGAGCACGGCGCCGCTGTCGTCGGTGAGCGCGACGCCCTCGTCGTTCAGGTGCTTGTAGAGCTCGCTGTCGCTGAGGTCGGCGGCGTAGTCGGCCCAGCTGGCGAGGCCGACGGGGCCGTTCACCTGGAACAGGGTCGGGGCGTCGCTCTTGGCCATCTCCGACTTGAGGGTGGTCTCGTAGGTGCCGGAGGCCGCGGTCTCGACGTCGACCTGGACGCCGGTCTCGTCGGTGTACTCCTTCGCGAGCGCCTGCCAGTCCTCGGCCTGCTCCGGCTTGAAGTTCAGGTAGTAGACCTTGCCCTCCGAGTCGTCCTCGCTGCTGCAGGCGACCATGCCGGCCGCCAGTGCGGCCATCGTGACGCCTGCTGCGATCACCTTCGTCGCTGTGCGCTTGCTCATATCTGTAGCCTTCCTCCATTGGATTGCTGAGCCTCCGGACGCCTCGGTGCGGCGTGGAACCGGAAACGGTACCGATGCTCCGCTCGAAACAGTACCCCGCCGGAGCGCGGCGCGCAATTCTTCTGCGAGATTCGCCGGATCGGCGGCGCGGGTCAGCGGAGGAAGGGCGCCAGCGCCCGCTCGAGGAGCGGCGTCGCCCCGTACGCGGCGAGCGGATAGCCGAGCGCGAGGAGCGGGAAGAGCGCCTGGGGGAGCAGGATCCAGGTCGCGATCGTCACGGCGAGGAGCACGGCGTGGACGGCGAGGATCCCGAGCGTGAACGGGAGGCGGCCGATCGAGACGACCACCGCGTTGCGCAGCGTGCGCAGGGGGCGGTTCTCGAAGCGCGCCTGCATCGCCCACGCGAAGGGGAAGACGAGCAGGTACACGACGCTGACCAGGATCTTCCACACCAGCAGCTCGGCCGGCGTCAGGAACGCCCATGCCAGCGCGATGCCGATCCCGACCGGCCCGAGCACCGCCCAGATCGCCGTCGCCCCGGCGAAGTTCGCGCGGAAGGAGCGGAAGAACGTGCGGCGGACGCCGTCGTCCGAGCGATCCTGCAGGCGGCGCGCGGTGTCGAAGACGGCCGTGAATCCGGCGCCCGCGGTGACGACGGGCGCGCACGCGAGCAGCAGGAGCACGTTCAGCAGGATGAGGTCGCCGACCGTCGCCATCACGCGCCAGATGGGCGCGGCGAGGTCGAAGAGTCGGTGCATCGTCGTGGTCCTTCCGGTCTCAGGGTAGCGGGCGGAGATCCGCCGGGAAACGGGCGGATCTCCGGAGACGGTTCCGGTGGTCGTCACCGCTGCGGCGGCGCCGTCGACGTCCGCTCGACGAGGGCGTAGGGGAGCGCGGTCACACCCGACTCCGGCGCCTCGCCCTCCCCGCGCAGCAGGGCCACGAGGTGCGCGGCCGCGCGCCGGCCCTGCTCGTCCGGCCGCTGCGCGATCGTCGTGAGGCCCATGGTCTCGGCGAGCTCGTGGTCGTCGATGCCGACGACCGACAGATCCTCGGGGATCGACAGCCCCGCCTCGCGGGCGGCGAGCATCAGGCCGACGGCCATCTCGTCCGACGCGGCGAAGACGGCCGTCGGCCGGTCGCCGGAGGCGAACAGCCGTCGGCCCGCCGCGAGACCGCCGGCGACCGTGAAGTCGGCGGTCAGGTCGTTCGGCGCGGGCTCGAGCCCGTGCGCCCGCATCGCGGCCGCGTACCCCTCGTACCGGTGCTCGCCGAGCCGGAACCCGTCCGGCGAGTCCGGCTCGCTGCCGAGGTGCACCACGCGCCGGTGGCCGAGGGAGACGAGCGCGTCGGTCGCGAGCCGGGCGATCTCCAGGTCGTCGACCTCGTACGCGGGCACGCCGTCGATCGCGCCGCCGAGGCCGACGACGGGCTTCCCGACCGCCTTCAGGCTGGCGACCTCCGCCTCGTCGAGCCGCAGGGAGACGGCGATGACGCCGTCCACCCGCTGCCTCCGCAGGAAGTCGGAGAACACCCGCTGCCGGATGCCGTGCCCGCCGCGCAGGTTGTAGAGCGTCACGTCGTACCCGGTCTCGGCGAGCTCCGCCTGCGCGCCCTCGACGACGGACGAGAAGAACCACCGGTTCAGCACCGGCACGACGATGCCGACGTTGCGCGTGCGCCCCGAGGCGAGGCTCGCCGCCGCGGACGACGTCACGTACCCGAGGGTCGTCGTCGCCGCGAGGACGCGGTCGCGCGCCGCGGGGGACACCGTGCCCGTGCCGTTGAGCACGCGCGAGACGGTCGCCGTCGAGACGCCTGCCTCGCGCGCCACGTCGGCGATCGTGACCGAGCCGGGGCGGCCAGCCATGCCGTCCTCCGCCATCAGCCGAGCCACACGGTCGTGTCGGGCGGCAGCGTCCCGTCGACGGGGGAGCTGGCGAGCAGCACCTCGCCGTCCGGCAGCGGCGCGGCCGCGTCGCCGAAGTTCGTGATCACGGTGGTGCCGGCGATCCGGAGGGCGAGGCACCCGGCCGGTGCGTCGACCCATTCGAGGTCGCCGGCGTACGTGCGGCGCTCGCGGCGCAGCCGCAGCGCGTCCCGGTAGAACGACAGCGTTGAATCCGGGTCTCCCGCCTGGGCGTCGCGCGCGAAGCCGCGCCACGACTCGGGCTGGGGCAGCCAGCTCTCGCCGGAGGGGCTGAATCCGTACGCGGGGGCGTCCGCCTCCCACGGGATCGGAACGCGGCAGCCGTCCCGGCCGTACTTCTCGCCGTTCGTGCGGAACCAGGTCGGGTCCTGGCGCGCGTCGTCCGGCAGGTCGAGCGCCTCGGGCAGCCCGAGCTCCTCGCCCTGGAAGAGGTAGGCGGAGCCGGGCAGCGCCAGCATCAGGCCCGTCGCGGCGCGGGCGCGGCGGATGCCGGCGGCCTCGTCGGGGAGGCCCGGGGTGTCGCGCGCGATGCCGTCGCCCTGCGGGGTGCCCGACGCGAGCGAGAGGCGCGTGGCGTGGCGCACCACGTCGTGGTTCGACAGCACCCAGGTGCTCGGGGCGCCGACGCCGGAGAACGCCGCGATCGACTCGTCGACGACCGAGCGGATCGCGTCCGCGTCCCAGCCGGTCTCGAGGTAGGCGAAGTTGAAGGTCTGGTGCATCTCGTCGGGGCGCACCCAGTTCGCGAGCTTGCTGATCGGCTCGACCCAGGCCTCGCCGCAGTAGACGCGGTCCTCGTACTCGGCGTCCATCATCGCGCGCCACTCGCGGTAGATCTCGTGCACGCCGTCCTGGCCCCAGTACGGCGGGGTCTCGGCGTCGTCGCCCTCGGCGCCGCCCATCGAGGAGTCGCCCTCGCGGGGCGTGTAGTCGGGCAGGCCCGCGGCCTTGATCATGCCGTGCGCGACGTCGACGCGGTAGCCGTCGACGCCCCGGTCGAGCCAGAAGCGCAGCACGTCGAGGAAGTCGCGCCGCACGTCCGGGTTCTCCCAGTTGAGGTCGGGCTGCGACGAGTCGAAGAGGTGGAGGTACCACTGGCCGTCCGGCAGGCGCGTCCAGGCCTCGCCGCCGAAGCGCGACTCCCAGTTGTTCGGCGGCAGCTCGCCGTTCTCGCCCCGACCCTCGCGGAACATGTACCGCTCGCGCTCCGGGCTGCCGGGCTCGGCCGCGAGCGCCGCCTGGAACCACGCGTGCTGGTCGGAGGTGTGGTTAGGGACGAGGTCGAAGATGACCTTCAGCCCCAGCTCGTGCGCGGTCGCGATGAGCGCCTCCGCGTCCTCGTTGGTGCCGAAGAGCGGATCGATGGCCGTGTAGTCGGCGACGTCGTAGCCGGCGTCCTTCTGCGGCGAGAGGAAGATCGGCGAGAGCCAGACCGCGTCGACGCCGAGCTCGGCGAGCTCGGGCAGGCGCGAGCGGATGCCCGCGAGGTCGCCGATGCCGTCGCCGTTCGAGTCGGCGAACGAGCGCGGGTACACCTGATAGATGACGGCGCTGCGCCACCACTCGTCGGATCGTGCGGGAACGGTCGTCGTCATCGCGGAGTCTCCTTATGTAAGCGCTTACTTCTTCGTGCGTCCAGGGTGGCACCGATCACCCGCCGCGCGCAAATCGACCGCGCCCGGGGTCCGATTCCTGACGCGGAAACGGCCGCGCGCCCCGTCGCCTGAGGCGAGGGGGCGCGCGGCCGTGCGAGCGCGGTTACGCGATCTCGAGGAGCGGGTGGCCCGCGGAGATCGTCTGGCCGACGGGCGCGTCGATCGACGAGACCTTGCCGTCCTTGTGCGCGTGGAGGGGCTGCTCCATCTTCATCGCCTCGAGCACGAGCACGAGGTCGCCCTTGACGACCTCCTGGCCCTCCTCGACGGCGACCTTGACGACGGTGGCCTGCAACGGCGACTTCAGGGCGTTGCCCGACGCGCCGGCGGACACCGACGCGCTCGAGTGCGAGCGGCGCGACGGCGGGGCGGAGGCGGGGCGTCCGCCCGAGCGGCTGTTGGTCGTGATGCGGTCGGGCAGGCTGACCTCGAGCCGCTTGCCCGCGACCTCGACGACGACGGTGTGGCGCGGCTCCGGCTCCTCGGGGGCGGCGGGCTCGCCGTCCCACGCGGGGATGTCGTTGACGAACTCGGTCTCGATCCAGCGCGTGAACACGCCGAACTCGCCGTCCTCCGCCGTGAAGGCGGGGTCGGAGACGACCTTGCGGTGGAACGGGATCACCGTCGGGAGGCCGGAGACCTCGAACTCCTCGAGCGCGCGGCGCGAGCGCTCGAGCGCCTCGGCGCGGTCGCGGCCCGTGACGATGATCTTCGCGAGCATCGAGTCGAACGCGCCGGACACGCTGTCGCCCGCCGTGACTCCGGAGTCGAGGCGGATGCCGGGGCCGCCGAACGTCTTGAAGACGTGGATCGGGCCGGGCTGGGGGAGGAACCCGCGGCCCGGGTCCTCGCCGTTGATGCGGAACTCGAACGAGTGGCCGCGGGGCTCGGGGTCGTCGTAGCCGAGCTCCTCGCCCGCGGCGATCCTGAACTGCTCGCGCACGAGGTCGATGCCCGTGATCTCCTCGGAGACCGGGTGCTCGACCTGCAGGCGCGTGTTCACCTCGAGGAACGAGATGGTGCCGTCTGCGCCGATCAGGAACTCGCAGGTTCCCGCGCCGACGTAGCCGACCTCCTTCAGGATGGCCTTCGACGCCTCGTAGAGGGTCGCGTTCTGCTCGTCCGACAGGAACGGCGCGGGCGCCTCCTCCACGAGCTTCTGGTGGCGGCGCTGCAGCGAGCAGTCGCGCGTCGAGACGACGACGTTGCCCGCGGAGTCGGCGAGGCACTGGGTCTCGACGTGGCGGGGCTTGTCGAGGTACTTCTCGACGAAGCACTCGCCCCGGCCGAATGCGGCGATTGAAGCGCCCCGGGTGTGATGGAGGCTCTCAAACCAGTGAAGGATGAGAGTCATGGCAGCACCACGGAAGTACAGCGAGGAGCTCAAACAGCGCGCGACGCGGATGGCGCTGGACGCGCGCCGAGACCCCGCGACGAAGACGGGAGCGATCAAGCGGATCGCCGAGCAGCTCGATATCCATCCCGAGGCCTTGCGCACATGGGTGAGGCAGGCCGAGATCGATGCCGGCGACGCGCCGGGCACCACGACCGCGGACACGCAGAAGATCGCCGCCCTCGAACGCGAGGTCCGCGAGCTGCGGCGGGCGAACGAGATGGCGGATTCAACCGGTGGTCGCAACGAGTTCCGTGAACTTCTCCGATGGTGTCAGATATCCGAGCGTCTTGCGTGGTCGGCCGTTGAGCGAGTCCTGAATCGCGGTCAGGTCCGCGCGGCTAACGATGTTCAGATCGGTGCTCTTCGGAAGGTATTGGTGTAGCAACCCGTTGGTGTTCTCATTGCTGCCCCGCTGCCACGGGGAGTGCGGGTCGCAGAAGTAGATCGGGATCCCGGTTGTGGCTGTGAACTCGATGTGCTTGGCCATCTCCGCGCCCTGATCCCAGGTGATCGTCCGCGCCAGCGACGACGGGAGCGCGGTGATCGCTTCGCGCATCGCGGCCTCCACCTTTTCTGCACTCTTCCCATCAGGCAAATGCAGCAGGAGCGTGAGGCGGGTGCTGCGTTCGACGAGGGTTCCGACGGCGCTACGGCTGTTCTCACCAAGGATGAGATCGCCTTCCCAATGCCCGGGAACGGCACGGTCCTCGACCTCAGCGGGGCGCTCGCTGATCATGACCATCCCTGGCAGCCGGTCGCGCCGATCCGTTGCCGTTCGCGCCTTCCTGGCCGTGCGTCCCGATCTCAGGCAGCGGGCGAGTTCTCGGCGCAGTTGCCCGCGTCCCTGTACGAACAGGGACTGATAGATCGTCTCGTGGCTCACGTGCATCTCCGGGTCGTCGGGATGCTCCAACCGTAGGCGGGCAGCGATCTCCTGCGGCGACCACAGCTGCTTCAACTGCGCTGTCACGGTCTCGAGCAACCGGCCACCGTCAAGCTTGAACGGCTTCGGCCTGCGGGCCTGCTCCCGGGCGTCCTCATGCGCCCGCCACGCGGAGTACTCCTCGCGTCCGCCGCCCCGTGTGACCTCGCGGCTGATCGTCGACACCGCCCGCCCGAGGCTGCGCGCGATCGCAGTGAGCGTGTCACCGCGGGCAAGACCCACGAGTATCTCCTCGCGTTCGAAGACCGTCAGATGATCCTCGCGCGGCTCCCAGCCGAACGGTTTCCCATCGAGGTGACGGCCTTCCCTCGCCATGCGGCCGACCATCGTCGCCGTGCACCCGATCTCGCGAGCGATGTCGATGAGTCTCCATCCCTTCGAGTGGAGACGGAGCGCGAGCTGCTTTTGCTCACGACTGAGATGACCATGCTTGCCCTGCAACCGATGCCTCCTGAGATCAACGTCTGCTTCATCTCACAGCCCCCATTGCGTTGACCGGTTGAATCCGCCCATTCTCCGTCAGGCGGCGAAGTATTTCGCTGGGGAGACGAACTGGTGAACCGCTTCCAGTTCGTCGAGGACCACAAGGACGCCTACGGCGTGAAGCGGTTGTGCGAGGTCGTCGAGATCGGCAGGT
>NZ_JBEWYX010000030.1:0-18094 GCF_041366455.1 Pseudoclavibacter sp. JSM 162008 | reverse complement strand
AACGGGCGCCTCGAGCACCTCCGCGGTATCGCGCTCGGCTTCCGGAACCTGACCCACTACATCGCAAGATCACTCCTCGAGACCGGAGGATTCAGGCCCTCTCTACACTCTCAAACGCGATGAGCCGTCATTGCGTCAGGGGTCAGGGGCGGTCCCGGCCTCACCCAAAGGACCCCTTCGGTGACCCAGGTAGTTGACGGTGTGGCGACTGAGCGACTCCGGAACCGGGGTCCGTCGCCTACTCGAGCCGAGCCGGCAGCCTGAATTCTCCACTCGACCACGCCCCTGCGAGCCGACCAGCTCACCGAGTGTGAGCGACAATACGCACGCGAAACCAAACTTCGAAGCGGTGTGCCCGCGCGTTGTCCTGCAGGTATGCACTCATCTTCAACTTGCCGGATACGACACTTCAGCCCGGGAGACGGCGTCTAGGTCAACACGTTGCAACCCGCCTATCTTCGCCGCCTCACGATATAGTCAGTGGATGCTGACTCTTGCTTCGCGGCTCGACGTGATGAACCGTCTCGGTCGAGCCATGGCGGACCCAACACGGTCCAGCATCTTGTTGGAATTGCTCACCGCCCCGGGATACACGGCCCGTCTCGCAGAGTCATTGGGTCTCACTCGGACCAATGTCTCTAACCATCTCGCGTGCCTGCGGGGCTGTGGCATTGTCGTCGCGACCCCGGAGGGGCGTCAGACACGGTACGAAATCGCAGATTCGCAGATCAGTCGAGCCATTGGGGAGCTCATCGAGGTGGTCATCGCCGTCGACGACGGCATCGACTGCTCACCCAGCCAGGAGGAGTCTTCGGTCTGCTGCGGACCGGAAGCGATCCGCCCATGAGCGGCAGGCTTTTCGTGAGGATCACGACTGTTCGCGCAGTGCGGCTGGGGATTGTAGGCGCGACGATAGCGTTCCTGTTCTCGCTGACTCAGCCTGCTGAGCTCCGCCTCATCCTGAACAATGTCCGCACCACCCGGCGAGCAACACCGCAGCTCGCACCGCTCCCGCAGCGGGCGAAGATATCGGAGGTCGTTCATGCGTGAGCGGTCAGGCGCACGTCGAGTCCGGACGCTGCTTGCGACCATCACGGCGGGACTCACCGCCGTCTTGATCGCCGGGTGCGCACCGCAGGAAGACTTGGCACTCAACGCACCCAACGCCGATGGCAGCACAACCAGCGTCGACGCTCGCGTCGTGGAGATCGCGGCCGCCGAGCGCGGAGCACCAGTCGAGTTCGAGGGTACCGACGAGTACGGCGAAACCGTTGGGAGCGCGGACTATGCAGGGCGCGTGTACGTCGTGAACTTCTGGTACGCCGCGTGCGCCCCATGCCGCGTGGAAGCACCCATCCTGCAAGACACGTGGGAGGCATACCAGGACGACGAGGTCGGATTCATCGGCATCAACACCTACGACCAACCAGCGACCGCGATCTCCTTCGCTGAAGAGTTCGGCATCACCTACCCCAGCGTGATCGACGTCATCGACAGCCAGGCAACCCTCGCGTTCTCCCTCGTCACCCCGATCCAGGCCACCCCCACGACCCTGGTCATGGACCGACAGGGCAGGGTGGCGGCGCGCATCATCGGGCAGATCCCGTCCGCATCGATCCTCGCGACCCTGGTTGAGGACGCAGTGGCGGAAGCACCGTGACACCAGAGGGGCTGATCTTCGATGGCGCGCTCGGGGTAGCGCTGCTCGTCGCGGCTCTGGCTGGGCTGGTGTCATTCGCCTCTCCCTGCGTACTCCCACTCGTTCCGGGCTACTTCGGATATCTCGGGGCCACGGTGCAGAGCTCAGATGGCGAGGCCGCGACCGGCACTCGTCGACGTCTCCTGGTTGGCGTCCTGCTGTTCATCGCCGGGTTCACCGCCGTCTTCATGGCAGTGACGATCCTGGGCGGCGTCATGGGACGGTTCTTCCTCGAATACGCGGACCTCATCACGCGCCTCCTGGGCATTATCGTCATCGCGCTCGGACTGGTCTTCATCGGTGCCATTCCCATGGCGCAGCGCACAAAGCGGCCACGCTTCTCCAACTCCCTCGGCGTGTTCTCTGCGCCCCTGCTCGGGGTTGCGCTCGGGATCGGATGGACGCCCTGCATCGGTCCGACCCTCGCAGCGATCATGTCGGTGTCCTGGAACCTCGGCGACCCAGGACGGGCCGCTTTCCTGGGACTCGCGTACTCGCTCGGGCTTGGCCTGCCGTTCTTTCTGCTCGCCTGGGGTTTCGGATGGGCAACGCGGTCGGTCAAGTTCGTCTCCAAGCACATCCGCCCCATCAACATCGTGGCCGGCAGCGTGCAGATCCTGCTCGGCATCCTGATGGTCACCGGCCTCTGGGGTGCCCTCATGTCGATACTCCAAGGCGTGATGCTCAACATCGCCCTCCCGCTCTAGCCGTCAGCACCCGAACAACGACCACCAAGGATCATGAAAACTCCCACGAAAGTCACCCTCATCTCGATCGCCGTCGTTGCCGTGCTTGTCGTGGCCGGCTTCATCTTCACCAGCGCGTCCTCCCCGAGCGTCTCGAACGACCCCGTCGCAGCAGCTGCCATCCCAGATGATGGTGGCCTGCCCGGCGTCGCCGCGAACTCGCACGTCCTCGATGAAGTCGGCCCAGACGCGCCGACCTTGGTCGAGTACCTCGACTTCGAGTGCGAGGCCTGCGGCGCGTTCTACCCCTACATCGAGGAGATCCGCGCCGAGTACCAGGGCGAGATCAACTACGTCGTCCGCTACTTCCCCCTCCCAGGCCACCTCAATTCCATGAACGCCGCCGTCGCGGTGGAAGCGGCAGCCCAGCAGGATCGCTTCGAGGACATGTACGGCAAGCTCTTCGAAACGCAGGCCAACTGGGGCGAGCAGCAGACCTCGCAAGCCCCGCTCTTCCGCACCTATGCAGAAGAACTTGGGCTCGACATGGCCGCGTTCGACACGGCCGTCGCCGACCCTGCGACCGAAGCTCGCGTCACCGAAGACCTCGACCAAGGCCGCGCCCTCGGCATCCAGGGAACCCCGACGTTCTTCCTCGACGGCCAACAGCTGGAGCTCACAGCCCTCACCGACCTCACGGACGCGCTCGACCGTGCCATCGCCCAGTAGCGACCACCCCGAAGGAACGACTATCCGTCGCTCGTGGGGCGCGTTTCTCGCCACGGCGGCGGTCGCCGCGGTCGTGGCCGGCGCTGACCAGCTCAGCAAGGCCATCGCCCTCGATCAACTCAGCGAGACCGAGCGCATTCCACTCCTCGGAAACGCCCTCGGGCTGCAGCTCGCCTTCAACCCGGGTTCAGCGTTCTCGCTCGGCGAGAACTCCACCTGGCTATTCACCATCTTCAGCGCCATCGTCGCGGTGGGGATCTTGTTCGTCGCCCGCCGCATCACGACGACGCGCTGGGCAATCACGGGCGGGTTGATCTGGGGAGGAGCCGTAGGGAATCTTCTTGATCGGCTCTTCGCGGACCCAGGATTCGGACGCGGGTACGTCACTGACTTTCTCGCCTACGGCAACTTCTTCATCGGGAACCTGGCAGACATCGCGCTTGTCGTCGGCATGATCCTCGGTGTGCTCCTCACGGTCACCCGCAGGGACGAGGCGGAGCACGCCCAGCAGTCGGCTACTGCCACGGATGGGCAGCAGGCCACCTAGAACGTGAGGCTCCCGATCACGTCCAGGCGAAGCTGCGCGAGCACGCCGACTGCGACCAGCAGCGCGAATGCCGTGAGCGTCAGCCACGGCCAGGCCGCTTCTCCGACCCGTTTCATGCGTGACCCGAACACCCCTGCGCGAGCATTCCGTCCGGTGACGAACACGAACAACGGGATCGTGACCAGCCACACGACGAGGCACCACGGGCACAGCGTCCCCAGCACGTAGATGCTCTGCCCGATCAGCCACACCACAAACGCGAAGGCTCCAGCCACGCCCACATTGAACGCGGCCCAGAACCAAGACGCGAAGTGCGGGACCGCCCACACCGCCACACCGACCGCAAGGACCAGAGCGAACCCGATGAGCCCCAAGAACGGGTTGGGGAACCCAAACACTGCCCCCTGCGCACTCTCGAGGTTGGTGGAGCACTGCACCAGGACCGAGACATCGCAGCTCAACGCCACTGTCGGGTTCTGCAGCTGCACGACCTTCTCGATCGACAACGCCAGGGCGGCAGCTACCCCCATGATCCCTGTAACCACCAAGAACAAGCCGAAGAACGGCTCACGAGCATGTAGAGGCTGCATGAATTTCCAGACCTATAGGGCGATGCGTCCGGTCGGCGCGCAACGCACGGTGTGCCGCGACACGCGCGACGCACGGGACCGCGCAGGGACAACTCAGTCTATTTCTTCGCCGCGAGCCGGCAGGCCGGAAGTCGTACCGTTCCGGAACGGTGCAGTGTGATGGCGACCAGCAATCCGAACCAATCCGTCGTCGACGACGCCTGGTCCTCACGCGCGAAGCGGGCGATCGTGGCAGGGCCAGCGCTCCTGCTCCTGGCCGCTCTCGCCGCGACCGTCGCGGGCCTGGCGTATGGCGGCGGGGCGACCCCTCTCGTGGTGTCCGATCCGGGCCCCATCGTGATGTGGGGCGTACCGCTGGCGCGGCTCGCGATGAACCTGTCGGCCGCGGTCACCATCGGCGCACTGGTCCTTGCCGCGTGGGCCACCAGCCGACACGAACCGGAGTTTGAACGATCGATGACAATCGCCGCGTCAGCAGCGACCGCGTGGGTCGTCGCGACCGCCGCAGCAGCGTTTCTCACCTACCTGCAAATCTCGAACGCACCCCTCGCGTTCGACGCAGAATTTGGCGAAGGACTCGCCTATTTCTTCACCTCGCTGGAACTCGGACAGTCCTGGGTGATGACGCTCGGGATGGTGGTGCTGCTTTCCATCGTGGTGATCGCGGTGCGTAGCCCAGCGATGGTGGGATTCGCGGCCGTGTACGCGACCTTCTGTCTTTGGCCCCTCGGGTCACAGGGCCACGCGGCAGGGGCCGAGAACCATGAGACCGTTGTTGCCGGAATTACCCTGCACTACATCGGGGCGGCCCTCTGGCTCGGCGGGCTCACCGTCATCGCTCTGCTCGCTCCGCGCCTGTCCAGTGTTCGCCGGGTTGCGCTGTTCGAGCGGTACTCGACGCTCGCGCTGATCGCGTTCATCATCGTGGCGACGTCAGGTGTGGTTTCGAGTGTCGCCAACATCGGCAGCGTTGACCAACTGCTCTCGCCCTACGGGGTGCTTGTGCTCGCGAAAGTCGCCGTGTTTGTGGTGCTGGGTGTCATCGGGTGGCTGCAGCGCCGGGCGCTCATCGCGCGCATGCGCAGCACGCCCTCGGCCACCACCTCGTCTCGGAAGCCACTGGTGTGGCTGGTGACGCTCGAGCTCGCGTTCATGGGCCTCGCGTCGGGCGCGGCCGCCGCGCTTGGGCGCACTCCTTCACCCGTCACCGAGGTTCCAGGGTCGCAGCTGCCCGCGCCAACTCCTGCGCAGCTGCTCACGGGCGAGCAGCTTCCGCCGGAGTTCTCCCCGGTGCGTTTGCTCACGGAGTGGCGCTTGGACCCCATGTCGACGACGATTTTCCTCTTTGGGCTGTTCTTCTACATCGCGGGCATCGCGCGGCTGCGGGCGCGTGGCGAGGTCTGGCCCGCCCGGCGCACCGTTGCCTTCACAGCGTCTGTGCTCCTCGGCCTGTATCTCGTGAACGGCCCTCTGATCGTGTACGGCAAGTTCCTCTTCAGCCTGCACATGGCCCAACACCTGCTCCTCACGCTCCTCGTGCCGCTCCTCTTCGCCCTCAGCGCACCGCTCACGCTGCTGGTGCGCACTGTGCGCGCTCGAGGCGATAGCAGCTACGGGACCCGGGAGTGGGTACTCGCCGGCACTCACGCTCGGACCGTGACGTTCCTCGTACATCCCATCGTCGCCGCCACGGTGCTGAGCGTCTCGATGATCGGTTTCTACTACACGCCGCTGCTGCGGTGGGCGGTCAGCGACCACGTCGGCCACATGTGGATGATCGGCTACTTCCTCCTGGCAGGGTGGTTCTCCGCGCAGTCGATCGTCGGAATCGACCGGATCGGGCCGCCGATAGCTTGGCGGAGGAAGGCCCTCGCGGCCGGAATCGTCTCGGCGTCCTTCGTGGCTCTCGGAATCGCATTGTTGGCCTCCACTGATCTGCTGGCCGCCGATTGGTTCGGTTCACTGGGCCGCACCTGGGGTGTATCAGCGATCGTCGATCAACAGATCGGTGGCGCCGTGGCACTCATCGTGGGCGCACTGCTCGCGCTGGCGTTTGGAGGCACCACCCTCGTCAGGAAATTCTCACCACCTTCAGCTCCGCACCAGCGGCCCCTCTCGCCCACCTCCTCGTCAACAGAAAGCAGTCAGCGATGACCCACTCCGGAACACATGCCCGGGTTCGAATGCCTCGACCCGTCGCCCTCCTGGCGGCTCTCGTGGCGACGCTCCTCCTCGCCGTCGCCGGCACACTCTCCGTGCCAAGTCCAGCGCAGGCGCACGACTCGCTCATCAGCACCGTCCCAGCACCAGACGATGAACTCGCCGAGCCACCCGCGTCCCTAACGCTGACCTTCTCGGCCGGTGTCCTCTCCCTGGGCGACGCGGCGGTCGTGATCGTCACAGCGCCCGACGGAACAGCGATCAGTGACGGCAGCCCCGTCATCGACGGCGAAACGGTCGTACAAGCCGTCGACGCAAGCGTCGACGCAGGGACCTACCTCGTTCAGTGGCGCGTGGTCTCCAGCGACGGGCACCCCATCAGCGGGGAGTTCAGCTACACGACCAGCACATCAGCAGCTGCAACCCCAACCGACGCCCCAACCCCGTCAGCATCCACCACGCCGGAGCCCGTCCCACAGACCTCCACGTCGACGGCCCCAGCGTCGGCCGCACACGAGACGCCCGAAGAACTCACGTCGTTCATCGTGATCGCGGTGCTCATCTTCGCTGGCCTCGTCCTCGTAACCGTGCTCCTGGTCATCCGCAGCGCTCGTCAACGAACTCGCGCGCGCGACGAGCCAGAATCGCAGCAGTAAGAGCCCCATCGGTTCCCACCGAACGCGGTAGTCCCTGGCTTGTTCGCTACGCATGCTGGGAAGCGGGAGGCTCCAGATCCTTGAGGTGCTGCGTCTCAATTTGGAACGTCGAGTGCGGGATCGAGACCTCGAAATGCTCGGCCACACATGCCCTGACGTTGCCGAGGACTTCGGCTGCGTGCCCGTCCTGGAAACACTCATCCTCGACAACCACGTGTGCCGAAATCGTGGGGAGTCCCGTTGAGACCGTCGACGCGTGCAGGTCGTGAACATCGGTCACGTGCTCGAGCTCGAGAATATGACGGCGGACCTCGTCGAGATCCAGTCCTGCGGGGGTGAACTCCATCAGCACGCTCGTTGTTTCCCGCATGAGTTTGAACGCGCGAGGGACAATGAGGGCGGCGATCACGAGCCCGGCGATCGCGTCGGCTTGCATGAATCCCGTGGTCGCGATCACGATGGCGGCGACGATCACGCCGAGCGAACCCAGCGCATCATTCAACACTTCCAGAAACGCGGCCCGCATGTTGAATTTCGCGCCCCGGCTCGACGCGAGGATCGAGATTGCCACGATGTTGGCCACCAGGCCAATGATTCCGAAGATCAAGAGCTCCCCGGCCGGAACCTCCGGTGGCTCAAACAGGCGACGTACGCCTTCGACGGCCGCGAACAGACCGACGGCCAGCAAGAGCGTTGCCTGCCCCAGCGCCGCGATGACCTCAATACGCCGAAATCCCCACGTTCGCTTGGCATTCGCAGGTCGCAAGGTGAGCGTCGCCGCAATGAGCGCGACGAGCAGTCCCGTCGCGTCCGTGATCGCGTGAGCGGTGTCCGTGAGGAGGGCCAGGCTGCCCGTCACCACCGAACCGATAGCTTGCGCGACAACGATCGTCGCCGTGATGCCGAACGCTATCCAGAGCTTCGTCCGGAAATCTCCCGGCCGGCCAGCTTCCGGCGCCGCGCCGCCGTGGTCATGTCCCGCGCCCATCAGAGCTCCAGTGAGCTGTCAGCGGCGGTGAGCGGCCGCTGGAGATGCGAGCAGAGAGCCGCCCGCGTTCCCGTCGCCTCGAGCAACGCCTCCGCCGCACCAACGAGCCGCGAAAGCGCTGCCGGCTGTGAGAGCGAGTACCACGTAGAACGCCCCTCGGGGCACGCATGCACGAGCCCACACTCGAGGAGGAATCGGAGGTGCTTACTGACCGTGGACTGAGCGAGACCAACATGCGCAACGAGATCACGCACTCGATGCTCCCCTGACGCGAGGTGCTGCAGCACGTCGAGTCGGGTGGGATCGCTCAACGCATCGAACAGGTGGGCGTAGTGCTGCGTCGACGCGTCATCCAGCTCCGACCGCACCTCTCTAATCATCGTCATTTGACGATGATATCTCTGTTTGACGATTTTATCGACCCCCATTCACTGTGACGGTGCGAACAGGTGGAGGCGACGCACCCGCTCGCACGAGTGGCGTGGGAGCGATGATGCCCTTAGGGATACACGCGACGGAGGCACTCCGTGGAGCAACGTTCATCCCGGTCCGGGCACTGCCCGAGATTGCGGTCGGCGGCATCGATTCGGGCGCGTAGCTCATCGAGGCGGGCCCGCTTCTCGTCGATCTGCCGCACGCGCTCGGCGAGGAGTGGCCGTAGCTGCTCGCGTACGTCGGTGCAGGAGTCGACCTCCAGGGAAGCGAGGTGTCTGCTGATGTCAGCGAGGGGGAGTCCGAGCTCTTTGTTCGCTTCGATGAGATCGAGTCGGTGCAGGGTGGCGGCGTCGTAGTCCCGGTAGCCGTTGCTGGAGCGGCGGGGTAGGACGAGGCCGATGCTCTCGTAATAGCGCAGCGCGGTCGCGCTGATCCCGCTCCGCCTGCTGACCTCAGAGATACGCATGCCGGGAGCTTACGAGCGCGGAGCGGGCTTGACCTTCGAGCGGGTCGAACGTTTACCGTCAGGCCGTGCCCATCAACTCCACCTCGAACCCCGTCTCGTGACGCGCCTCACCGCAGTCCTGGAGCGCCACCAGATCGCCTTGTACCTCGCGGCGATTGCAGCTGGCGGCGCGCTCGGCCTCCTCGTGCCCGGGGTGCATCACCTCGAACTCGCGATTGAGCCGGTGCTCGCGCTGCTGCTGTTCGCGACGTTCCTGGGCGTCCCGTTCGCTGCCATCGGCAGGTCACTTCGCGATGGGCGCTTCCTCGGGGCCGTGGGGGGCGTGAACTTCGTGATCGTGCCACTCGTCGCCTACGGACTGTCGCGGTTCGTCGCGGACCAGCCCGCGTTGCTGTTCGGAGTGCTGCTGGTGCTCCTCACGCCGTGCATCGACTACGTGATCGTGTTCGCCGGCCTCGCGGGCGGCGCAGCCGACCGACTACTGGCGGCAGCCCCACTGCTGATGCTCGCGCAGATGCTGCTCCTGCCAATCTATCTGCTGATCTTCCTCGGCCCGGATGGGGTGGCCGTGGTGGAAGTCGGCCCGTTCGTGCGAGCCTTCCTGCTGCTGATCGTGGTGCCACTCGGTGCCGCCGCGCTTGTCCAGTTCCTCGCGAAACGACACCGCAGCGGCCAGGTGATCGAGCGCAGCATGCTGAACCTGATGGTGCCGCTCATGATGGCGACCCTCTTCACGGTCGTGGCATCCCAAGCTGGAGCGGTCGGTGCTGCAGGGCCGCAGCTGCTCATACTCGTGCCGATCTATGTCGCGTTCCTCGTGATCATGGTGTTCGTCGGCCTCCTGGCCGGACGAGCCTTCCGCCTCGACGTTCCCGCGACCCGAGCCCTGGCGTTCAGCGGTGCCACTCGCAACTCCCTCGTCGTCCTGCCACTCGCACTCGCCCTGCCACCAGCACTCGCGCTGACTCCGGTGGTCATCGTGATGCAGACGCTCGTCGAGCTCGTTGGCATGGTCGCACTCGTGCGCTTGCTGCCGAAGATGATCCGGGATCGGTAGGTGGAAGCCGAGCCAGCGGAGGCATCTTTGTGTTGACTACGGATTGGGGAGGTCCTCCAGGTTGTTCCTGGTGGTCGCGTCTCGGTCCGTCCTCAGGTGCTTGGCCCCCGTGGCCGTCGTGATGACTCGAATCTCGGTTCGTCCACTCAGCCACGGAACGTAGTACGTGTGCGAGCCGTTCTCGATGTCCTGGATCGCTCGCCATTTCGGGATGGGGGACCATCGCTGGCCCTCATCGGCGAGGGAGGTGATGTCTCCATCTCGGTCCTTGCCGGTCTGTCGTACTGGCCTATCTGCCATCGTGGCTCCTCAAGCGGTTTGTTCACGTGCGGAGATGCGGATTCGAAAAGGCCTCCGCACTTCCGGGTTCGGAGCTAAGTCTGCTCCACATGATCCAAATTCTCTGGCGGCGGTCGATTCGCCAGTCCTGTCCGAGTGCGGGTATTAAGCGCCTGTGTCCACGCAGGAAGCGAACCCTCGCATGTTGCAGTGAATGCAACTGTCCGTGCTTGCAATCGATACCTATTCGGCTCCTTCGGTGTCGAAGTGTTCCGACCATAACAGCGTGATCTCGCGGATGCGGAGATCTGGGTTGACACAGTGATGCACTGTCCCATACTTTGTTGCATCTAATGCAAGATTTTGAGGCTTCTCCAGCGGCGCTTCGGCTGATCACGTCAGCATCGAACGTCGCACTGGCGAACCCGGAAGCGCAGGTTTTCAGTGCGATGATCGATGGTTGGCGGAACCAGCAGCTGTCGCGCGGGCTCCGTGAGCAGACGATCCGGAACCGGACGGCGACGGTGACACGGTTCCGTGATTTCGTGGACAAACCGCCTTGGAGGTGGACTGTCGCGGATGTGGATGAGTTCACTGCTCAGTCTGGCGGTCGCACTCGGACGTTGTCGACGATGCGCGCCAACCATGGGTCTATCCGTGGGTTCTGTGACTACCTCACGAACCCGTTGTACGACTGGATGGAGATCTGCGATCGCGAGTTTGGGGAGGTCCCTTCGCAGGTGTGCCTGCCGTGGAACACGGTGGCGCACCGGTTCGAGTTCGAAGGCGATGGGAAGCGTCGCCCGTTCACGTACGACGAGATCGAGCGCCTGTTCGATACGGCCGACGCCCGCGTCGAGCTGCTCGTGAGTTCCGGGCGAAAGGGTGCGCTCGGCGCGTTGCGGGATGCCCAGTTGCTGAAGACGGTCTACGCGTTCGGTCTGCGCCGCACTGAGGCGGTGATGCTCGATACCGTCGATTTGCACCACAACGCGAAGATGCGCCAGTGGGGCCGCTACGGCGCGGTCCACGTGCGATGGGCGAAGGCGGCGGGCGGTGGCGCGCCACGACGTCGCACGGTGCTGCTGGTGCCGGAATTCGACTGGTGGGTCCCCGGCATGCAGCAATGGCTCGAGCAGGCCCGGGCCCGTTTCGCGCCCGGAGACGACCTCGACGCGCTCTGGGTGACCGAGCGCCGCACGCGTCTGTCTGCTGGGTATCTCGATCGGAGGTTCGCAGAGTTGCGTGATGAAGCCGGCCTGTCGAAGGACCTGACGTTGCACAGCCTCCGGCACTCCTATGTCACGCACCTTCTGGAGTTCGGGTACGCCGATCGATTCGTCCAAGAGCAGGTCGGGCATATGCATGCCTCGACGACCTCGATCTACGCCTCCGTCAGCTCGGACTACAAGAACCGTGTGCTCGCCGAAGCGCTGAAGGCCCTCATCGAAGGAGAAGCTGATGACCGTTGAGCTCGACACCGGCTGGAATCTGCGCAGCGTGATGGCGTCGCGCGGGATCTTCCAGACCTCCAAACTGAAACCCCTACTCGAAGAGCGCGGCATCGACCTGTCCCGGGAGCAGGTGTATCGGCTGGTGACTCAGCCGCCCCAGCGGGTGCGTCTCGACGTGTTGGCGGCGTTGTGCGATGCGCTGGAGTGCTCGCTCGACGATCTCGTGACGATCACTCGCCGGGAGGCCTCGACCCCGGTGGCGGTGGGTGAGGAGGCGACACGGGGGGCGATCGGTGATCTCCGTCCTGTTCGCGCGGCGATCCGTCGGCCGCGTACGAAGTAGCCGCGGTGGCCAAGCCTCCGCAGCTGCCGCGAGTCGCTGAAGTCGTCGCTCTCGTCCGCCCTCTCGTTCCCGAGATCTTTCCCGAGCGACTCACTGAGATCGTGCATACGGTCGCGCCAGTACCCCTCACGCAGCGGCTTCTTGAGCTCGCGCTGATCAAGCAGCCCGGAGTCCTGGAGGGGCAGCATGCGAACGTGCCAGCGACCGTTCAGAATCTGGCCCATGCGCTGGTCAAAGAAGGGGCGAGCCGGGTGGTGTTGCCGACGTGTGAGTCCTGCGGACGCGCGGTGAGAATGCCCCACAAGACGCCGGGCGGTGGTCGGCACTGCTCCCGATGCGAGCGGAAGGCCCGGTCCGTCTCCTGCGCGTCCTGTGGCCGGGTCCGGCCCGTGCAGCGCACCATCGACGGACAGCGATTCTGCCGTGACTGTTGGCGAGCCGACCCTCGATCGTTCGGCGACTGCTCGCGGTGCGGTCAGCACGCGACCATCATCGTCCGTCGCCCGGAACTCGTCTGCCTGGCCTGCTACACCGCACCGATCAAGACCTGTGGTCTTTGCGGAGAACCTGGCCGCGTCGCCTCGCACCTCGACGGACGACGAGTATGCGCGCGCTGCTACTACGCGATGCGCAGACCCCAACCTTGTCCCGAGTGCGCGCGCAGAGTGTTCCTCACCGGGTTCATGAATGGCCAGAAGGTCTGCGCCGACTGCGCGGGCACTCCGATCACGATGGCCTGCCCTGGATGCGGCTCGATCGAGGAAATCCGCAAACATCACCTCTGCGTCGAGTGCCGCCGGCCCGTCGCGATCCAACAGCTGTTCGCCGACGATGCGGGAGAGATCCGTGAGGATCTCCACCCGCTTGCTGACTATCTGCTCACGCACCATGGCAAAGCGGCGTCGCTCGAACGCTGGCTGCACAAGAGCAAGTGCGCGATGGTGCTCCGCGAGCTCGCGGACGGGACCCTGCCGCTCACCGCCGAGGCGATCATCACCCGAGCCCGGTCGGGACAGTCGGTCGCGTTCCTCCTCTCACTGCTGGTCCGTTCCGGCGTGCTGCCGGAGCTCGACGTCGAGGGCACGCGCTTCGACCACTGGCTCAACGACTGGCTCGGTGGCATCGACCATCCCGAGGACCGGCTGATCCTGCGCCGCTACTGCACCTGGGAGCTCCTCCGATCCACTCGGACACTGCGCAGCGCGTCCAGCCCTGCTTCCGGCTTCCAGAGGCAGAGGGCTGCACTGAAGTACTGCGCCGCGTTCCTCGGGGAGATCCGGGCGCAGCAGGAGACGCTGGCGACGTTCCCGCAGCGCCTACTCGACGCGTATCTGACCGATTCGCCTAGCCAACGCGACGCGCTGGCACCGTTCACTCGCTGGCTGCGAAAACACCGGCTGAGCACCCTTCGGGTCGAGTTTCGAGCCCATCGCCTCGAGGGGCGAGACTACGCCTCTGATCACCGATGGCAGATGGCCCGCAGGTTCCTGTCCGATGCCGACATGGACCCGAAGACCCGGGCCGCGGGTCTCCTCGTGCTGCTCTACGGGATCCAGCTGACCCGCATCGTCACGATCACCCGGGCACAGGTCGACACGAGCTCGCGGCCCGTGACGCTCACCGTCGGGGCCGAGCCGATCGAGGTCCCCGCGATCCTCGGCGACGCCATCGTCGAGCTCGTCGATGCCACAAAGGGCCATCCTGAAGGGTGGTTGTTCCCCGGCCGGAACCCGGGCCGTCACCTCACCCCGGGGCCGCTCAGCCGTCGCCTTCGCGCCGAAGGCCTGCTTGCCGGGAGCGCCCGCACGACAGCGCTCATCGAGCTCACCCGGCAACTGCATCCCCGGATCGTCTCGGATCTCCTCGGCATCACCGGCATCCGCTGCCTCATGGTCGCGTCTCGCCGGTGGCGAGTGGTCCGATTACCCGGCTCTCCGCTCCACCCACCCCTGATCAAGCATCACCCGTCAGAGCCGGGCCGGAAATCGCTTCGCGCAGTTGCTCGACGGTCGGAGAGCCTCCCAGCCCGGCAGGGGTACGGAACACCCGGCAGGCGAGCCCGACCGGCGTGTGCTCGTCGGCGAAGGGATCGACGCCGTCGACGAGGACGGTCGGTGACCCGTGGAATCCGAGGCGCTCGGCGTCCTCGGCGGTCTCGACCAACTGTCGTGTGACGCGGATATCTGATCGACCGTCGAGCAGCTCAGCAAGCCGGCGGTCGAGTACTTCCCAGTTCGGGCAGCCGTCGAAGTACTGCAGGGTGATCTCCATGGTTGGCCCTCTCAGTTCTCGGTGCCGCGGAGCATCAGGAGCGCTCCGGCAATCGTAGCGGTGACGATCACGATGTCGGCGAGGTTCCCGATGAACCAGTTGCCGTAGGCGAGGAAGTCGACGACGTGCCCCCGGGCGAATCCTGGTTGGCGGAAAAGCCGGTCGCCGGCGTGCGAAGCAGCGGCCCCGCCGAGCGCACCGATCACGATCGCCCACCCGGGGCGTCGGACCCGGAACGCGAACACGATCGCGGTGGCCGTGGCCGCGACGGCGATGAGAGCGAACACCCAGGTGAAGCTCTCCCCGAAGGAGAACGCCGCGCCGGGGTTGTACGCGAGCTGCAGGCCCAACAGGTCGCCGATCAGCGGGATGCGCTCGTGCTCCGACAGGGTGGCCTCGGCCCACACTTTCGTTCCCTGATCGATCACGACGACGACCACGGCGATCAGAAGCGCCCAGGCAGTGAGCCGCCAGCGTCCTCTCTGCGGACGCTCTCCCGACGCCGATGCCGACTCAACGTCGGTATTCGTGTCCGGGGTCATGCGAGGGCCTCGAAGAGACGGACGATAACGCCGGATTCAATGAGGATGAACAGGCCCAGGCCGATGAACACGACGGGGACGAGCCAGTGCTCGACACGTTCGAGCGTTTCGGTGACGGCCTTGTGGGTGCCGATCAGTCGCCCGGCAGCGCACCAGACGGCGACGAGGATCAGGAACACGACGATCATGACCGCGACGTCGCCGGGCGAGCTGGTGCGGAAGATCGGCGTGTAGAGGGAGATGTTGTCGGCCCCGTTGGCGATCGTGATCCCGGCGACCCCCCATAGTCCGACCGCGGTGATCTTGGAGTCGTCATCATCGTCGTCGCCGTTACGGCGCAGGCCGCGAATGAGCGTCCAGATGCCGATGCCGAGCGGGATCAGACCCAGGAAGCCGACCCATTCGTCCGGGACGATCGTGAGACCGAGCGCGGCGATCACGCTGATCACGACGAGTGTGATGAACCCGAGGTACTGGCCTGCGACGATCTGCCACGGTCGCGGCTTTCCCCGGCTGGAGGCGAGGAACAGCACGGTGAGCACGACGATGTCGTCGATGTTGGTCGCCGCGAACAGGCCGATCGCCGACCCGATGGTTGCGAGCATCAGCTTTCCATTCGTGGTGTGCGGGTGCGTGCGGCGCGCAGGCCGTTGAGGATCACGATGACCTCCGCGACCTCGTGGACCAGGACGACAGCCGCGAGCCCCAGGACCCCGAAGAGCGCGAGCGGGAGCAGTGCGGTGATGATCAGCAGGGACAGGATGATGTTCTGGTTGATGATCCGCCGGCCCCGCCGCGCGTGATCGAACGCCCGCGGGATGAGCCGCAGATCATGACCCGTGAAGGCCACGTCCGCAGACTCGATCGCCGCATCGGAGCCGGTCGCTCCCATCGCGATGCCGATGTCCGCGGACGCCAGGGCCGGGGCGTCGTTGATGCCGTCACCGATCATCGCGACCGATCCCGCCTTCGACAACTCGCCGATCGCGGTCGCCTTGTCCTCAGGGCGCAGCTCCGCGCGCACATCAGCGATCCCGGCCTGCGCAGCCAGCGCACGAGCGGTGCGGGCGTTGTCCCCGGTGAGCATCGTCATGCCGACGCCCTGATCCGCAAGCGTGCGGACCACCTCGGGGACTTCCGGACGCAGCTCGTCGCGGACGCCGATCGCCGCGACCGGTGCCTCGTCGCGGTGCACGATCACGACAGTCATGCCCTGCTCCTCAAGCCCTGCAACCCGGTCGCCGAGCTCGCCGGCGTCGAGCCAGCGGGGGCTGCCGACCGTGATACGAGCGCCATCGACGGTGCCGTCGATGCCGTGCCCGGCCTGCTCGGTCACATCCGCGGCCACGGGAACACCCGGGGCTGCAGCGGTGATCGCCGCCGCAAGGGGATGCGTGCTGTGCTGCTCCAGAGCCGCCGCCCAAGCCAGCGCCTGCTCCTCGGCAATGCCGTTCGCAGTGAGGACCGCGGTGACCGCGGGCTCGTTACGGGTCAGGGTGCCGGTCTTGTCGACCGCGACGTGCCGGACCGTGCCGAAGCGCTCGAAGACCGCGCCGGACTTGATGATCACGCCGAACTTGCTCGCCGCGCCGATCGCGGCAACGACCGTCAACGGCACCGAGATCGCCAGCGCGCACGGAGAGGCCGCTACCAGCACGACGAGCGCACGAGTGATCCATACCTCCGGGTCGCCCAGCAGTGACCCAATGATCGCGACGAGCGCTGCGAGAATCAGCACACCGGGTACGAGCGGGCGGGCGATCCGGTCCGCGAGACGCGCACGCTCGCCCTTCTCCGTCTGCGCTTTCTCGACCAACTCCACGATCGTCGTAAGCGAGTTATCGGTACCGGCCGCGGTCGCCTCGACCTCCAGCACGCCGGAGCTGTTAATCGCGCCGGCCGACACCGCGTCCCCGGGCTCGACCTCGACGGGGATCGACTCCCCGGTGATCGCCGAGGTGTCCAGGCTTGAGCGGCCAGAGCGGACGATCCCGTCGGTTGCGATCCGTTCGCCCGGGCGGACCACCATGACCTGGCCGACCGTCAACTCCCTCGCCGGCACCTGCGCAGAGACGCCACTCTGCAGCACGGTCGCCGTCTCCGGCACGAGCTTCAGCAGCGCCCGCAGGCCGCCACGGGCACGGTCCATCGCCTTGTCCTCAAGCGCCTCAGCAATCGAGTACAAGAACGCCAGAGCAGCGGCCTCCTCCACATAGCCGAGGATGACCGCGCCGATCGCGCTGATCGTCATCAGCAGCCCGATCCCGAGCTTGCCCTTGAACAGCTTCCGAATCGCGCCAGGAGTGAACGTCGACGCGCCCAGCAGCAGGCCGATCCAGAACAGTACGAGCGCCGGGATCTCGAGCCCGGACCATTCAAGGATCAGACCAGCCAGGAACGCGACACCGGAGAAGACCGGCACCATGATCCCACGGTCCCTCCACCAGGGCCGCTCCACCTCTTCGGTCTCATCCTCCGCCGCAGTGGCAGGCTCGTGCTCGCAGCTACACGCCGCGCTCACGCGTCCGCCCCTGTACCGCAGCAGCCCGGCACCGTGCACGACGAGTCCACACACGGCGCGTGCTCATCGACCGCCAGCGTCACATCCACGAGCGCGACGAGCGCAGCCGCAAGATGCGGGTCAGCGATCTCGTAGCGCGTCTGGCGACCCTCAGGCTCGGCGACCACGATCCCGCAGTCACGCAGGCACGTCAGGTGGTTCGAGACGTTCGAGCGGGTCAGCTCCAGCTCGCGCGAGAGCACGGCCGGATAGCTCGGGGCGTTCAGCAGAGTCATCAAGATCCGGGAGCGCGTCGGGTCCGCCATGGCCCGGCCGAGCCGGTTCATGACGTCGAGGCGCGAAGCAATAGTCAGCATGTACTGAACTATACAGCAAGCGCTGATCAATCATTGGTGATCAGTTCCCCACCATTCATTGAGAGAAGAGTCGGAAGCCGCTGAATACGCAACTCAGCAACAGTCGGCGCTACCAGTAGGCATCTGGTGCACTCCTCTCGGCGCACCGTTGCAGCCAGCACCCTCACCAGGTGTCTCAAAACCAGTTTGGTGGTGTCAGCCGGTCGTCGCAACACCTGGTCTTGGTGGATTCGAGAGTAGCTCTTCGAGGGTGGCTGCAGGGGTTCTACCGCCGAGGGTTTTTCGTGGTCGCTGGTTGAGTTCCGTCGCGACTTC
>NZ_JBEWYX010000029.1:0-22928 GCF_041366455.1 Pseudoclavibacter sp. JSM 162008 | reverse complement strand
GCAAGGCCTACGGCCTCCAGGGCTTCCACTTCTACACCCGCGAGAAAGCCGTCACCAGCCGCTGGCTCGACCCCGCCAAGCACGGCGGCATCAACCTCGGCTTCCCCGAGAACGACTGAGCAGCCCACCACGGCTGAGCCCCGTTCACGACAGGCCGGGACAGACCTCGGGCTTGCACATCCGTTTCCAGAGATCCGGATGCGCAAGCCCGGGGTCTGTGACTGCGTGTATGCGCAACCCCGGGCCCGCCGGAGCCTAGGCGTCTTCCGAGGCGAGCAGGTGAGGATGTGCCAGTGCGCATCCTCCTGAAGCTCGAGCTCGACTGCCCAACCGAACTGCTCGCCGACGCTCTCCAGCGGCCGGAAGCCTTCCGCGCAGTGGCGGGCCCCCTCGCGGAAGTGCGCTCGCTCGAACCTGGCGGCTTCCCCGAGCGGTGGTCACCCGACAGCCCGCACCGCGTCGAGATCCGCCTGCTCGGCGTGGTCCCGCTGGGCACGCAGGTCATCGACGGCCAGTACCGCGACCTGGGAGACGGGATGCACGAGCTCCGCGACCGCGGGTACCCGGAATCGGGGCTCATGGCCGTCATGACCACGTTCGAGCACCGGATGGTCGTCTCGCCACTGCCCGGCGGCCGCACGCTCTACCGCGATCAGCTGAAGATGGGCGCCGGCCTCCTGACCCCGTTCGTGTGGCTCGGCATGTGGGCCTTCTGGCAGAAGCGCGCCCTCAGCATGCGGCAGCTCGCGGCGAAGCTCCGCGACGAGCACTGACGGCCCGGCGCGGGCCGCCAGCCGAATCACGTCACGGCCGAGCCGCGTCTCAGGCCGCGTCGCGCCGCGGCCAAGCAGCCGCAGCTCAGGCGTCGTCGAGGAGCCGCATCGCCGACCACACCTCGGCACGCCCGGCGAAGGTCTGCAGGTCGATGCCGAGCAGCTGCTCGGCGGTCGTGACGCGGCTGCGCAGTGTGTGCCGGTGGATGCCGAGCGACTTCGCGACCGGGTCCCACGCGCAGTTCCCCTCGGTCCACGCGGCGAGCGTGTCCAGGAGGAGTCGACCCTGATCTCCGTGCTCGAGCAGGGGCTGCAGCACACGGCGTGCGGTGACGCGGCCGTCGGCGGCCTCGAGTGCACCGAGCATGCCGGTTGTCGCGAGGTCCTCGAACCGCACCGAGGGCCGGCTCGGTGTGCTGCGTTCCGCCGCCTTGCGCGCCTCCGCGAGCAGACGAGGCAGCTCGGCCCAGTCACCCGGTGCGGATGCTCCCGCCGAGAAGCCAGCGTCGGCGAGGGCCTCGACGAGAGTGGCCCCGCCGCCAGCGGGGACGATCGCGATGAGCTCCTGCTCCCTCGCCGCGAAGAACAGAGGCTCGCCGCCAGACCCGGCCAGCCGTTCGAGTCGGTCCAGCAGCGCCTGGCCGGGTTCCCCGCCCCTCGCCTGCACGACGCGGACGGGAGCCGCAGGCAGCTCGCCCCAGACCGTCTCCGCGGTGCGCCTCGCCACCTCCATCTCCCCAGCGAGCAGCAGCTCGAGCAGGCCGACGCGGAGATGCCCGCGCGCTGCGTCGAGCTCCCGATTCTGCTCGAGTGCGATCGACGCGTGGCCGATGGCGCTCGCCACCAGATCATTGCCGGCGAGGTCGAGCGGCGCCCGGCCGCCGACGGCGAGCACCCCGCGCAGCTGCCCGTGCTGGCCGACCGTCTGCAGCGTCACGTCGCCGCTGTCACCGTGCAGACGCGCGCCCGATCGACCCCCGCGAGCGAGGAGGCTCTGCACCATCCGCTCCACCTCGGGCGCCTCGCTCTCGGGCACGCGGATGCGCGTCGGCGCATCCACACGAAGCCCCGTCGAGTCGTAGAGCGCGACCCAGCTCTCCAGCTGCCGTTCGAGCTCGACCAGGATCGCACCGAGCCCGCCGGGCCTGAGCGCCGCTCGTGCAAGCTTTCGCTGCGCCTGCAGGGACCATTCGAGACGAGCCCGCTGCTCCAAGGCTCGCTGGTCGGCGAGGTAGCGGATGATGCCGATGAACGGGGTCCGCTCGGTCACCTCGACCAGCGTCAGGCCGTGACGCGTGCACGCGGTGACGAGGTCGGCGGGCACCTCCGCGTGGATGACCTCCGTCGCGAAGCCGAGCGCAGCGACGTCCGCTGCGCGAAGCCTCGCCACGTAGGCGTCGAAGAAGCCTTCACTCGCGAGCGCCTGGAACCGCACGGTGGCCGTCGCCGACACGGGTGAGCGCAGGATCGGTGAGCGCGAGACCGGCGCGCGGGAGATCGCGGCGGACGTGTCCACCGCCGCATCAAGGCCGGACGCTTCCGGGTCTTCCGGGGCTTCGGCTACGGCGAACTGCATTCCGTCGGTCAGGAGGAGCTGGCCCGCCTCGAGCCACGGCGTGGGGTCGACCAGGTCGGAGCTGTGCGCCCAGACGACCGCGCGCTCGAGGGCACTGTCGTCTGCGGCGTGCAGCACGCGCAGCTTGAACTCCGTCTCTTCGACGAGTTCGCGCAGCGAGACGCTCATGACATGCCCCACCCTATCGGGGGCGCCTGACGCTTTTGTCGAGTCATGGCACCCATTCTCGCCGATTTGTTCACCTGCTGCGCGCATCCGCGGCCCCAGAGTTGACGCATGACCGCCCCAACCGTGAGCCGTGCCGCCAGCAACACCGACGTTCGTGACCGCGACCTCGCGTCCGTGTTCCATTCATGGTCTGCCCAGGGCAAGATCTCCCCGCTCCCCATTGCCCGGGGCGAGGGCGCCAAGCTCTGGGACCACGACGGCAACGAGTACCTCGACTTCTCGAGCCAGCTCGTGAACGTCACGATCGGCTACCAGCACACGAAGGTCATCGCCGCCATTCAGGAGCAGGCCGCGCAGCTCATCACGATCGCCCCCGCGCACGCCAACGAGACCAGGGCGAGGGCCGCGGAGCTCATCCTGTCGCACGCCCCGGAAGGCTTCTCGAAGGTGTTCTTCACGAACGGCGGAGCGGATGCGATCGAGAACGCGATCCGCTTGGCCCGTCTCTCGACCGGGCGTGACAAGGTCGTCTCCCTATACCGCAGCTACCACGGCAACACGGGTTCGGCGATCGTCGCAACCGGCGACTGGCGGCGCATCCCCAACGAGTATGCAACCGGGCACGTGCACGCCTTCGGCCCGTACCTGTACCGCTCGGAGTTCTGGGCTGAGACGCCCGAGCAGGAGAGCGAACGCGCGCTGCACCACCTCGAGCGCGTCGTCCAGGCCGAAGGGCCCGCCTCGGTCGCCGCCATCCTGATCGAGAGCATCCCGGGCACGGCCGGCGTGCTCATGCCGCCGCCCGGCTACCTGGCGGGTGTGCGCGAGATCTGCGACCGCTACGGCGTGCGCCTCATCCTCGACGAGGTCATGGCCGGATTCGGGCGCACCGGGGAGTGGTTCGCGTTCGACGCCTTCGACGTGCGCCCCGACCTCATCACCTTCGCGAAGGGCGTCAACTCCGGGTACGTGCCCGTCGGCGGGGTTGTCATCTCCGAGGAGATCGCGGCCCAGTTCGACGAGCAGGTCTTCCCCGGCGGTCTCACCTACTCGGGGCATCCGCTCGCCGCCGCCTCGATCGTCGCGACGCTCGAGACCATGGCAGAGGAGGGCATCGTCGAGAACGCGGCCCGCCTCGGCCGTGAAGTCATCGGGCCAGCCCTGCACGAGCTCGCGGCCCGCCACGAGGTGGTGGGGGAAGTGCGCGGCAAGGGAGTCTTCTGGGCGATCGAGCTCGTGAGCGACCCCGTGACCCGGTCGCCGCTCGCCGCCGCCGACATGGCCACCATCAAGTCGCAGCTCGTCGCGCGCGGCCTGCTGCCCTTCGTCGCCGACAACCGCATCCACGTCGTGCCACCCGCCGTCATCGCCGACGCGGATGCACGCCGTGGCATCGCGATCATCGACGAGGTGCTCGTGGGCTTCTAGGCGTCCGCAGAGGTTCGCGCGCGTCGGCCGCGGGACGCGCGCTACTTGCCCTTAGGCGTCGGGATGAGCGCGATCAGCGTCGTGATGCCGCCGATGGCAAGCCCGGTCTTGGTGTGCGCGGCAGTCACTCCTCGTTCGGCGCGGCGCTCGCCGAACCGATAGATCCCACGCTCGGCTGCCGCGATTCCGACGACGGTCGCGAGCGCACCCACGACGCCAACCCCACTGAGGGATGCCCGCCTCGCCGGGGTGAGCGAGAGCCAGAACGCGGAGAAGCTGTTCTCCGTCGAGCCAGTACCGCCCTCGTCACGGGATCCCTCGGCTGGATGCGGCGCGTCGTTCTCTTCGCGCGGGCCGCCGATGAGCTCGCCGGGTGCCTGCGCCGCCGGCTGCACCAGCAGATCCGAGTCTTCGAGGGCTCCCTGCTTCGCGTCGCGATACTCGAGAACCGCCAGCCCGGTGATGCCGAGCGTGATCGCGGTCTTCAGGACACCGCGAGCCGCCTTCGAGGGGATGAAGTCGGGGGTGGCGTAGTAGGCGGCGGTCAGTAGCCCCTGCCCGGTCGAGAGGATCGCGCGATTGCCGAAGGCCTTGCTCTGGGAAGTCATGAGGAGCAGTCTCCCGAGTGCACCTGACCAGACCCTCCGCGTCGGCCCGTCGGCGCTTCATCCGCCGCAGCCGCTGCGCATCGAATGACGGCGCAGTCACCGGCCGCGCAGCCACCGACTCGGGATGGCGAAGTCACTTCGCCTCGGAAAACTAACCTCAACGAAGTGACTCTGCCATCCCGAGCCGGGTGAGGCTAGCTCGCGCCGCCGCCTGCGGCCATGCGCATGAGGTCGGAGCCCAGCTCGATGCTCAGCTCGGTTCCACCCGCGCTGCCGAGCTCGTGCTGGTAGCCGCCCCAGTTGTCGCCGCGGATCGTCTGCTCGACGCCGGCTTCCATGAGGGCGAGCAGCTCGACGGATGCGCGTTCGATGCGGGATCCGAGGCCCGTGTCCTGCCAGTCCTCGGTGGAGGCGAACAGCGACGTCGGCACGGTCATGGTGCGCAGGTAGGCGAACATGGACCGCATCTGCTCGTCGACGACCAGCGCGTGGCGCGCGGTGCCCGCCGTCGCGGCGAGGACGACCGGCTTCGCGATGAGGAGATCGTTGTCGAGCGTCTGGAAGAACGAGGTGAAGAGTCCGCTGGGCCCGGCCTTGTAGACGGGCGTGGCGGCGATGATGCCGTCGGCGTCGCGAAGCGCGCTGATGGCACGCTCGAACTGCGGGCCGAAGCTCTGCGAGCCGAGGGCGGCTGGGAGTTCGGGGAGGAGCATCCGCAGATCGATGTGCGTCGATACAGCATCGCGTCCGCGAGTGGATGCGAGCTTCGCGACGCCGCGCTCGATGCGGTCGGCGAGCAGCTTCGTCGATGACGGATCGCTGATGCCGGCGTTGACGACGACGAGCCGGTAGGCGCCTTGTGCGTTGGTCATGAGAGTCCTTCTGAGCATGTTCCAGCGGGGATGCGGAATCGGTGGTGGGCGGATGCGCGCGGCCGGCCGACGGGGCCGGCCCCGCGCATCCGCTCAACGGCGGGAGCTACGCGACGAGCGCGGTGTCCTGGTAGGGCGAGGAGCCGGTGACGTTGTCGCCGCGGTTCTCGTTCGGGCGCGGCTGACGCGGGGCGGTGTCGCCGTACTTGGCGAGGACGAGCGACTCGTGGGTGGGGGCGTCCGGCACCTCGGCGGGGCGGAGCGCCTCGAGTTCGCGACGCAGCACGGGCACGACTTCGGAGCCGAGCAGCTCGAGCTGGTCGAGCACCATGCCGAGGGGCAGGCCGGCGTGGTCCATGAGGAACAGCTGGCGCTGGTAGTCGCCGAAGTGCTCGCGGAAGGTCAGGGTCTTGTCGATGACTTCCTGCGGGCTGCCGACGGAGAGCGGCGTCTGCTGCATGAAGTCCTCCATGCGCGGGCCGTGGCCGTAGACGGGCGCCTCGTTGAAGTAGGGGCGGAACTGATCCTTCGCGTCCTGCGAGTTCTTGGCGATGAACGCCTGCCCGCCGAGGCCGACGATCGCCTGCGACGCCTTGCCGTGGCCGTAGTGCTCGTAGCGCTGGCGGTAGAAGTCGATGAGGCGCATGTAGTGCTCCTTCGGCCAGAAGATGTTGTTCGCGAAGAACCCGTCGCCGTAGAACGCGGCCTGCTCGGCGATCTCCGGGGTGCGGATGGAGCCGTGCCAGACGAAGGGTGCCACGTCGTCGAGAGGGCGGGGCGTGGAGGTGAAGCCCTGCAGGGGTGTGCGGAACTTGCCTTCCCAGTCGACGACGTCCTCACGCCAGAGGCGGTGGAGGAGGTTGTAGTTCTCGAGGGCGAGGGGCAGGCCGGAGCGGATGTCCTTGCCGAACCACGGGTAGACGGGGGCGGTGTTGCCGCGGCCGAGCATGAGGTCCATGCGCCCCTTGGAGAGGTGCTGCAGCATCGCGTATTCCTCGGCGATGCGCACGGGGTCGTTGGTCGTGATGAGCGTTGTGGAGGTGGAGACGCGCAGCGTCTTCGTGAGGGCGGCGATGTGCGAGAGGAGCACGGCGGGCGATGAGGAGAAGAAGGGCGGGTTGTGGTGCTCGCCGATCGCGAAGACGTCGAGGCCGACCTCTTCGGTCTTCTGGGCGATCTTGACGATCGCGTCGATGCGCTCGGCCTCGCTCGGCGTCTCGCCGGTGACCGGGTTGCGTGTGATGTCGCTGACGGAGAAGATTCCGAACTGCATGATCAGCCCTTTCGTTGTGGATGCATGGGGCTGGTAGGTCCGGAAGGGGAAGGATCCTGAGTCCCAACTCCATGCATATGCATACAACGTGGTGCGAGCAGATCTATTCCCGGGCCTCCAGAAAGGCCATGACTCGGTCCACGATCACTGGAGGAGCATCGTCGACGTCGACCACGACCCCCGCCTCCCAGGCGGCGAGCGGCTCGAGCACCTCGAACTGGCTGTCGAGGAGGGTCGTCGGCATGTACTCGTGCTGACGAGTCGCGAGGCGGGAGGCCACGAGGTCACGCTGGCCGGCGAGGTGGACGAACTGCAGCTCGGGCACGCTCGAGCGCAGCAGCTCCCGGTACCAGCGCTTGAGTGCCGAGCACGCGACGATCGTCGTCCGACCCTCCGCCGCGTTGGCGGCGATGGTCGCACCGACGACCTTGAGCCACGGCACCCGGTCCTCGTCCTCGAGCGGCGTCCCGGCCGCCATCTTCGTCTTGTTGGCGGTCGGGTGCAGGTCGTCGCTGTCGATGAAGGTCACGCCGAGCCGCTCCGCCAGCGCCGAGCCGATCGTCGTCTTGCCCGTGCCCTGCACACCCATGACGATCATGGGCGGGTGGGTGAGGGCGGGATGCCCGGCTGCGGTTGCGCGCGCCCGCCGTTCGGCCTGGTCAGAGCTCACGAGACACCCCTTTCTTCTGGTGATCCATCATCCTCGGGGTCGAAGGAGAGCAGCACCTTCGAAGAGCGGGATGCATCGCCGGCGACGGCGAACGCGTCGAGCGCCTGCTCGACGGGGAACTCGTGGGTGAGCACTGCATCCACGACGAGCGATCCGTCGGCGAGGGCGTCGATGACGGCGTCGATCTCGTCGGCGAAGCGGAACGAGCCGACGAGGGTCAGCTCGCGGGTGATCGCGAGAGAGAGGAGTGCTGGCACCTCGCCGCTGCGCTGCAGGCCGAGCAGCACGACACGCCCACCCCGCCCCGCGCCGCGGATGGCGCTCGCGAGCCCGGGCACGGTGCCGGACGATTCGATGACGACGTCGGCGTGCACTTCGGCGATCGCGTCGGGATCGCGCGCGTCGACGACGCGGTTGGCGCCGAGCTCGGTCGCGACGGCGAGCGGCAGCTCGTGGAGGTCGCTCGCGATGATCTCGCCCGCGCCGTGGTGCTTCAGCACGGCGACCACGAGCGCCCCGATGGGGCCGGCGCCGATGACGAGCACCCGTTTGCCCCGGACGTCGCCGGCCTGCCCGACGCCGTGCCACGCGACCGCGGCCGGCTCGGCGAGCGACGCCAGCTTGAGGTCGAGGCCCTCTGGCAGGACGCGCAGCATCCGCGACGGGAGGGCGACGCGGCGGGCGAAGGCCCCCTGCGTGTGCGGGATGCGCGCGGCCGAGCCGAGGTAGGTGCCGGCGGGCGAGAGGTTCGGTCGATCGGCCGGGAAGGGCGTTGTGCCGTCCCCGCCGGGCGTGGCCGGGTGGACCGCCACGCGCTGTCCGACGGAGGGGCCGCTGCCGTCGGCGGCGGCGTGCAGGACGGTGCCGACGATCTCGTGGCCGAGGACCAACGGGTCGCGGAGGATGGACTCGCCGGCGGCCCCGTGCATCCAGTAGTGCAGGTCGGATCCGCAGACGCCGCCGTAGGCGATCGCGACGACCGCCTCGCCCGTGGCGGGCGTGGGCTCCGGCAGCGCGTCGAGCCGGAGATCATTCTTGCCGTGCGCGACGACTGCGAGGTTCTCCTGGATCACAAGCACCCTCCCTGGGTCTCGGGGCGAGCCTGGTTCACACGCACGGAGTGACGAGGGGCACGCCCGCGACGGTGATCTCGACGAGGTCGCCCGGCTCGGCGGGGAACGCCGACCTCGGGGCGCCCGTCATGATGATGTCGCCGGGGCCGAGTGGCACCCAGCTCGTGACGTAGGCGACGCACTCGGCAACGCCGGCGGGCAGCTCGTGGCTGCCGGTGAGCACCGTGCGCTCGCCGTTGATGCGGACCTCGAGCTCGGCGCTCGCAAGGTCGGCGCTCGTCTCGATCCACGGTCCGAGCGGCGTGTAGCCGACGCCGCCCTTGCCCTCGAAGTTGCGCGGGTCGACGCTGCCGCGCTCGGGGTTGGAGATGTCGTTGACGGCGGTGAGGCCGAGGATGACGGTGTGGGCGTCCTCGGCGGATACGTCGGCCGCGTCACGACCGATGACGATGCACACCTCCCCCTCGATGACGACCTTGCCGACGTTGCGGCGCAGCTCGACGGGGGTGCCGCTCGGCACGACCGTCCGGGGGCTCTTCAGCCAGGCCTGCACGGGTGAGGGATGCTCTGGCCCGTTCTGCGCGATGCCGACGACGATGCGCGGCTCGGCCGGCGCGAGCAGCGTCGCGTCGGCGACCGGATCGCCCTGCCGCGCGGGTTCCTCCCCGCGCGCGAAGGCCTCGTAGGGGTCACTGCACGGCACCCACGAGTCGCCCTCGGCGAACGCGTGCGTGACCGTTCCGTCACTGGTCTGGATCCTGGAGATTCGCATCACACAACCGCCGTCATTCCGCCATCGACATAGATCGTCTGGCCGTTCACGAACGCCGAAGCGTCACTGGAGAGGAACACGAGCGTACCGACAAGCTCATCCACGTGGCCCCAACGCCCAGCCGGGGTGCGCTGCGCGACCCAGGAAGAGAACTCTGCGTCGTCGACGAGCGCCTTGGTGAGCTCGGTGGCGAAGTAGCCGGGCGCGAGCGCGTTCACGGTGATCCCCGACGGGGCGAGGTCGGCGCAGAGCCCCTTCGTGAGCATCACGATGGCGCCCTTCGTCGCGCTGTACGGCGCGATCGAGGGCCGGGCGATCTGCGACTGCACGCTGCCGATGTTGACGATCTTCCCGCTGCTCCGCGATTGCATGCCTCTGGCCACCCGTCGCGAGAGGAGGAACGCGCTCGTGAGGTTCGTGGCGAGCAGCTCGTGCCAGTCGGCGTCGGCGAACTCGGCGATCGGGGCGCGCCGCTGGATGCCCGCGTTGTTGACGAGGATGTCGACGGTGCCGATGCTCGCCTCGAGTTCGCTGATGCCCGCATCCACCGCCGCCGCGTCGGTCACGTCGAAGGTCGAGACGATCGGCTCGGACGCTGTGCCCGCGAGGCCGAGCGTCTCGGCGATGGATGCGGCGGTGCGCTCTGCCTTCGCTCGGTCGCGCCCGTGCACCACCACCCGCGCGCCCGCTGCTGCGAGACCGCCCGCGAGTGCGCGGCCGATGCCCTGGCTCGACCCCGTGACGAGGGCCGTCCGCCCGGTCAGATCGAACGACTTGAGTCCGACCGGCAGGCTCATCGCCCGCTCCCGGCCGCAACCGGCGCGGCCTCGTAGACATCCTGCAGGTCGATCAAACCGGTGTCCTCTTCGTCGGTGGAGACGCGGATCGCGTCCTCCTTGCGGAGCAGGTCGCGCCCCTTCGTCTCGGGGACGAGGAACGTCGCTGCGGTGGTGATGGCGGCGAGCGTCGCGAGGTAGAGCCCCATGACCACCCAGTTTCCGCCGGTGAGGGTGAGCAGCCAGGTGCCGAGCACACCGGCGAGGCCGCCGGCGAGCACCGCGGAGATCTCTCGTGCCATCGCGACGCCGAGATAGCGGTGCTTGTTGCCGAACAGTTCGGGGAGCATGGCGCACTGCGGTCCGAGCATCGAGTTGACGGCCACGCCGATGCCCACCGCGATGACCGCGATCGTGAGCGGCCCGTTGCCGAGCGAGAGCATCCACCAGGCAGGGAAGGCGAAGAGCAGCATGAACACCGCTCCGAAGCGGTAGACGGCGCGGCGGCCGAACTTGTCGGAGAGGTGGCCGGTGAGGGGCACCGAGAAGATGCCGATGAGCGAGCCGATCGTGACACCCCACGTTGCGACGCCACGGTCGACGGGGTTCGCGATGAAGGTGCCTGCCACGAACGCGAGCGACACGTTCTGGAAGATGTACGAGCCGCCGTTCTCGGCCATGCGAAGGCCGATGCCGGTGATGACGCCGGGCATGCCGCGCGTGAAGATCTCGCGGATGGGGCGGTCGGAGACCTGGTCGCTCTTCTCGAGCTCGACGAACGTCGGCGTCTCGCGGAGGCGCATACGGATGAAGAGCGCGACGAGGATGAGCAGGAACGATGCGAGGAACGGGACACGCCAGCCCCACGAGAGGAACGCCTCGTCCGGCATGAGGGTCAGGAGGCTGAAGACGACGGCGGCGAGGAGGGTGCCGGCCTGGATGCCCACGAAGGGCAGCGCCGAGAAGAAGCCGCGACGCTTGACGGGGGCGTACTCGGCCATGAGCACGGTGGCCCCGGCCTGCTCGGCTCCGGCGCCGAAGCCCTGAGCCAGGCGCAGCAGCACGAGCAGCGCTGGAGCCCAGAGGCCGATGGTCTCGTAGGTGGGGAGAAGCCCGATGGCCGTCGAGGCGCCGCCCATGAGGAGGATGGTGATGACGAGCACGCCCTTGCGGCCGAGGCGGTCGCCCATGGTGCCGAAGAAGAGGCCGCCGAAGGGGCGGGCGACGAAGCCGACGCCGTAGATCGCGAAGGCGCCGATGACGGCGACGGCCGGGTCGCTCTGGTCGAAGAAGAGCTTGTTGAAGACGAGCGCCGTCATGAGCCCGTAGAGCGCGAAGTCGAAGTACTCGAGGGCGGAGCCGATGCTGGAGGCCAGCGTGGCTCGGCGCAGGTTGTCGGCGTACTCCGGGTCGTCGGACGGCACGGGGGGCCGGGGGGTCTCAGTCACGGAACATCTCCTTTGATGTGCGGATTGCCGCGGCGTGGGTGACCGAGGCGTCCGGTGGTGCATGCTTCTCACCCCAAGCTAACACTCCACTGGACGACGTTCAACACTTTGAACGCGACGGTTTCGTGAGATCTGGGGAACTACCTCCCGGCGAGCGGGTTCGTGAGCTCCTTGGCAGCCTCGATGAGCGCCTCGCCGACCCTCGCGACGTGCTCTTCACTCGCGAGCTCCGTCGGCAGCGCGGCCCCGAGCGCGAACGGAGGATCGCTCGGCGACCAGGACGCGAGCGGCACCGCGACCCCCGTCACCCCGCCGACCGAGCCGTTCGCGTCGATCGAGTAGCCGCGCTCACGCGCGACCGCGAGGCAGTCGAGCAGCTCCTGCGTCGTGCCGATGCTCTGCGGCGTCAGCTTCGGGAAGGGTGCGGATGCGCCCACGAGGTCGACAACCTCCTCGTCGTCCAGGCGCATGAGCAATGCCCGGCCGGACGCGGTGAGAGCCGCTGGCAGGCGCGACCCGAGCGGAGTGCCCAGCTGATAGCGTCGCCGCCCCTCGTGCCGGGCGAGGTAGACCGTGTCAGGCCCGTCGAGCATGACCACCTGCACCAGTTCACTGCGCAGCACCAGCGATGCGTCGCACACCCCGAAGAACTCGCGGATCTGGTTGAACTGCTGCGCGTAGGCTCCGCCGAGCTCGGCCGTGCGCCTGCCGAGCTGGTACCCCTGCGGCACGCGCTGCAGCATCCGCCCTTCCTCGAGCACCGTCACGAGGTTCGCCGTCGAGGACTTCGCGATGCCGAGGGCTCTCGCGATATCGCTGAGCGTCATGGGTGCGCCGTCCGCCTCGGCGAGCAGCGTCAGGATGCGCAGCGAGCGCGTGACGGCGGGCGCGAGGTCGCGCTCCGGTGCGTCCTGATCGCCGGTCTTCGGTGATGCATCCGTTGCGTCTGGCACGGCGCCGCTCCTCGTGGTGAAACGTCCGGTGCTCGTCACGCTGCGACGAGCACCGGCCGTGGAATCAGTAGAACTCGACGATATCGACAACGTTCTTGAGCGGCTCGCCGTCGAGGAGCCTGCGCGCGTTCTCGGCGAAGAGCTTCGCGATGCGCGGCTCCTCGGCGCTCGAGAGTGCGGCCG
Source organism: Pseudoclavibacter sp. JSM 162008 (assembly GCF_041366455.1). Classification (NCBI taxonomy): domain Bacteria; kingdom Bacillati; phylum Actinomycetota; class Actinomycetes; order Micrococcales; family Microbacteriaceae; genus Pseudoclavibacter; species Pseudoclavibacter sp. JSM 162008. Next base: position 10,355 of record NZ_JBEWYX010000029.1, on the reverse strand, counting down.
TGTGCGGGCTGACGAGCACGTTCGGATGCGACCAGAGCAGACTCCCGGTCGGCAGCGGCTCGACCTCGAAGACGTCGAGCGCGGCGAAGCCGACGCGGCCGTCATCGAGCGCCTCAAGCAGCGCGGACTCGTCGATGACCGTTCCACGCCCCACGTTCGAGACGATGACGCCTGGCTTCACGTTCGCGAAGACCTCGGCGCTGAGCAGACCGGTCGTGGCGTCGGTTCCGGGGAGGGTGACGACGATCGCGTCGGCTTCGGACACCGCGGACGCGAGCTCATCGATGGGCACGAGGCGGTCGACACCCTCGACGGCCTCGCCGCTGCGCGTCGTGCCGAGCACGGTTGCGCCGAGCGCCGAGAACTTCGCTGCGGCCGCCTTGCCGATGCCGCCGAGCCCGACGATGAGCACGGTCATCTCATCGAGCTGGCGCATCTCCCAGCGGTCCGTCCACCGCTTGGCCGCCTGCTGCTGCTGGAGACGCGGGAGGTCCTTCGCCCCGGCGAGGACACCGAAGAGCGCGAACTCCGCGAGGGTTCCTCCGTGGACGCCGGCGCTCGTCGTGAAGACGATGCGCTCGAGCGCATCCTGGTCGAGACCGGCAGCCTTCACCTGCCCGCCGCCGCCAGCGGCGGTCGCGTGCACCCAGCGGAGTCGCGGGTTCGCGGCGACGGTGCGCGCAAGGGAGGCGGGGTCGACATCGGGAAGCCCGAACAGGATGTCCGCCGAGTCGACGAGCTCGTCGAATGCCGCCTGCTGCTCAGGAGTGCGTGTGACGCTCGGGTCGCCGGACCAGTCGGCGGGTCCGCGCATCGGACGGTAGAAGGAGTGGTCGCGCACGACCTCGAGGCGGGGCTCAAGACGCTCGATGAGCTGGCACAGCTCTTCGCTCAGGTCGACGGCGACGACCGCGCGCAGTGTCTGGGGGCTGTCAGTCATAGGATCCTCTTCGATTCGGTGGCGACAGGGAGAGCTTACGCTGATTCAACACTGTGAACAGTGTCCTACACAATGTTCTCCGAGCTAGGGTGTGCTCATGACCACTGCTGCTCACTCCCCTCGCATCGGCGTCCTCGGCCTCGGCGCCATGGGCCTGCCGATGGCGGGCCACCTGCTCTCTGCGCACGGCACGCTGCACCTCACCGGCCGCCGCCCCGAGCGAGCGGCCGAGCTCGTCTCCGCCGGGGCCACCTGGCATAAGACACCGCGCGAGCTGGCCGCCTCCAGCGACGCGGTCCTCGTGATGCTGCCCGACCTGCCAGAGCTCGAGGCCGTGCTCGGCGGCGAAGACGGACTCCTCGCCGGCGCCGGCGAACTGCTCATCATGGTCGGATCGACCGTGTCGCCGACCGGGCTCCGCGAGCTGGCCGACCGCCTCGCCGCCGAGACCGACGGCCGAGTGCGCGTCGTCGACTCCCCCGTCTCCGGCGGGGAGGACGGCGCGAAGGCCGGCACGCTCTCCATCATGCTCGGCGGCCCGGACGACGACGTCGCCACCGCCGCGAGCATCCTGAACACCTGCGGCCGCCCGGTGCACCTCGGTCCGCTCGGCGCGGGCGAGGTCGCGAAGGCCTGCAACCAGATGATCGTCTCGTCCACGATCCTGGCCCTCGGGGAGGCGAGCGTCCTCGCCGAACGAAGCGGCATCGACCTCGGCGTGCTCTGGGATCTGCTGGGCGGCGGCTACGCCGGCTCGAACCTGCTCGAGAGCAGGCGGGAGAAGCTCGTCTCCGGCGACGACTCCCCCTCCGGCGTCGCGAAGTACATGGTCAAGGACCTCACCTTCGCGGCCGACGTCGCATCGGCGACCGGCACGAATCCCGTGCTGCTCCCAACCCTCCGGGCAGCATTCGACGAGCTCGTGGACGCGGGCCTCGGCGAGCGGGACATCGCCGTCACGAGGCGATTCGTCGCCGACCGGTGAAGGACCTCACACCCTTCGACCTCAGGCGAACGGCACCGCTGCGAGGACGCTGACGCGCTGCTGTCCCGCCGGTGGCGTGAAGGTCACGGTGCTGCCGACCGTGCTGCCGACGAGCGCCCTGCCCAGAGGCGAGTCGGCTGAATAGACATCGACCTCGACCGTGGGATCCAGCCCGGCGAGCGCTCGGCTGCCGAGCAGGAACGTCGCCTCCCGACCGGTGCTCTCGAAGCGGACGCTCACCTGCATGCCCGGCTCCACACGGCCGTCGTCGGGCTTCGCCGCCACCTCGGCGTGCTCGATGAGCCCACGCAGCTCGCGGGCTCGCGCCGACGACTGGGCACCTCCGCGCGTCAATTCGGCGAGCTCTTCCTGAAGTCGCTGCAATGCCGTCGGCGTCATCCAGATCTTTTCCACGACGTCCTCCATGTGATGCCGCAACGCGGCGCGGGTAAAACCCCCAGCCTAGCCCAGAAGGCACCGGAGCGAGCGATTGGTGACGGCCGAGATATATTCCTGGAAATGGGCTATGGTCATCCGGATACCGCCAGCTGAAGAAAAGGGAAGCGAGTATTTCAATGGCAGAGAGAAAATCCAGGGAAAGCGCGAAGAAGGCACCGCAGCTCACCCTGAAGGAACGTCGGGCGCAGAAGCGCGAGAAGACGCAGGCAGCCGATCCGTTCAAGCGGAAGAGCTAGCCCACCGGGCGGGCGCAGCCGCGGTGCGACTGCGCCCGCACCACTCCGCCGCCGGCCGCGCCAGTGCGATTCGAGCTGACGGCCAGAGCCCGCCGGAATCGTCGATCAATACATTGTGAAGCGTCACTGCTGTGGACAAGGAGTCACGCCATGACCTCGCCCGAGGCGGCCGCAGATTCCGCGGCGATCTCTCGCGGACCTCGTCGTCGCGAAATGCGTCTATTTCTGCTCGGCGACCCCCTGCCGTGCCTTTCCGCATTCTCGGCGACATATTCCCCCACCGGTTTCTCGGCACCGAATTCGGTGCTTTTCGATAAGAATCCAGCCGCCGCGGTGATCGGCGCCGACGCCTCCTCCGCGACAACGCGACGCCAGCTCGCGTGGACGCTGGACTCCACGATCAGGACGGCGATCGAGCTGTCGTCGCGACTCCCGGCGCTTCACCACGTGGTCGTCGTCCTGGACAACCCGACGCTCCCGTCCCGACTCGTCCTCAGATGCGCAGACCAGGCAGCCAATCGCATCCACGAGCAGGTCGCGCGCGAGCACGGTGACTACGTCGTCGTCACCTTCCTCGTCGTCACCGACGCAGTCGATCCCGGGACGCTTGCCGAGCGCATCCACGATCGGATCATGCAGGCACCTGCCTCTGACGTCGCAACAGCGCTGAGCTGGGATGAGGTCGAGCACGGCTCGATCGCGCAGGCCGCGATCAACGACTACCTGTGAGCTCGTCTTCCTGCGCGGCCCGCTCCGTGACACCGCCGACCCCTGCGACCCGAGAGAGCCGTCGGCGCCAATCTTCGAGCCGGTCGACGAGCTCCGGTGGCCCCACCACTTCACAGGGCGCCTCGAGCCGGGCGAGCAGGTAGACCACGTAGTCGAGTTCGTCAGTGCGCATGCGGACTTCGCTCCAGCCACCCTCGAGCTCGCTGACGCCTCCCCACTGGCCGACCTCCGCCCTCGCCAGCTCGGCCGGCACCTTCACGCGCACAACCGCCTCGTATCGCGCAGGGAGGTTCCGGATGCTGGCCTGCACGAACGCATCCGCATCACCTCCGGGGATGGGGCGGGACCCGAAGCGCTTCGGCCGAGACTCGACACGGCGCATCCGGTCAAGGCGGAATGTGCGCCAGTCGCCGGCGTCACCGTCGAACGCGACGAGGTACCAGCGCCTGGCGACCGGGACCAACGCGTGCGGCTCCACGAGGCGTTCCGAGAGCGCACCGTCGCGTTTCTCGTAGGCGAAAGCGAGCAGCGTGCGGTCGCGGCAGGCCGTGGCGACGCTCGCGAGCACGGCGACCTCCACCTGCGGCGCACCGTCGCGCGCCTGCGCCGCCGAGACCGTCGAGCCGATGCCCGCCGCCAGCTTGCGCACATGCATCGGCAGCACCGGGACGATCTTCGCGAGCGCACCGACCGCCGCATCCTGGACCCCCTGGACCCCGCTCGCCGTCACCGCCCGCAGCCCGAGCACGATCGCGAGCGCCTCCTCATCGCTGACCATGAGCGGCGGCAGCGAACCTCCCGCGCTGAGCCGATAGCCGCCGCCGAGACCGCGCGTGGTCTCCACCGGGTAGCCCAGCTCACGCAGCTGCTCGACGTCGCGGCGCAGGGTGCGCGGGCTCACCTCGAGCTTCGTCGCGAGTTCCTCTCCGGCCCAGAACCGGTGGTTCTGGAGGAGGGTGAGGAGCTGCAGCATGCGGGAGCCGGTGGACATGAACCCATCGTACGAACATTGCGGTCAAGCACTGACCGCAATGGCTGTAAACCTCAGTCCTGCAACCATCACCGAACCGCTTCCGAATGTCGGCGGCCAGGTGAATGATGAGATCACCGATTCACGAGACCAGGAACACTCATGACCGATCAGGCGACCCCGCCCGCTCTCCCGCACCAGGACGTGCCGACGCTCGCGACGCTCCGCAGCTTCTACCAGGTGCTCGTCAACACGCTCATCGCCAACGTCACGACGAGCTACCTGTGGTTCGCGCTCACGTTCTGGGCCTACCTCGAGACCGGCTCTGTGCTCGCGACCTCCATTATCGGCGGCAGCTACATGCTGCTCGTCGCCGTCTTCGGCATGATCTTCGGCGCGATCGTCGACCATCTGAAGAAGAAGGCCGTCATGCTCATCTCGAGCGCGGTCACCCTCATCACGTACCTCCTCGCTGGAGTCCTCTATCTGAGCTTCCCCGAAGAGACGCAGGTCGACTGGAACGGCATCTGGTTCTGGCTCTTCGCGGGCGTCATCCTCGTCGGCGGCGTGGTCGAGAACCTGCGCAACATCGCCCTCTCGACGACGGTCACGCTGCTCGTGCCCGCCGATCGCCGAGACAAGGCCAACGGCCTCGTCGGCACAGTGCAGGGAATCGCCTTCATGGTCACGAGCGTGTTCTCGGGGCTCTCGGTCGGACTCCTGGGCATGGGGCCGACCGTGTTCATCGCCATCGTCGCGACTGCCGTTGCGTTCGCCCATCTCCTGTTCGTGTCGATCCCCGAGCGCGGCATCGCACACGACCCCGCTGCCGGAGCCGCGAAGGTCAACTTCCGCGGCGCCATCCCCGCGGTCATGCTCGTGCCCGGCCTGCTTGCGCTCATCCTCTTCACAACGCTCAACAACCTCGTCGGCGGCGTCTTCATGGCGCTCATGGACCCGTACGGTCTGACCCTCTTCTCCGTTGAGATGTGGGGCGTCTGGCTCGGCGTCACGAGCATCGGCTTCATCGTGGGCGGTGGCCTCGTCGCGAAGTTCGGGCTCGGCAAGAACCCGGTCCGCACGCTGCTGCTCGTGAACATCGGCGTCGCGCTCCTCGGGGCGGCCTTCACGATCCGCGAGTACGGCTGGCTGTTCATCGTCGGCATGTTCCTGTTCATGGCGATCATGCCCATCGCGGAGGCCGCCGAGCAGACCGTCATCCAGCGGGTGGTTCCGTTCGAGAAGCAAGGTCGGGTGTTCGGCTTCGCGGCGACCGTGGAGTCGGCGTCGACGCCGATCAGCGCGTTCATGATCGGCCCGATCGCCGAGTTCTGGCTCATCCCCTTCATGGAGACCCGCGAGGGTCAGGAGTCGCTCGGGTGGCTGCTCGGCGACGGGGACGCTCGCGGCATCGCCCTGGTCTTCCTGATCGCGAGCATCCTGCTGCTTGGACTGGTGATCGTCGCGTTCGCGTCACCGCAGTACCGGCTCCTGTCGAAGTCGTACGCGGAGACCCAGCCGCCGAACTCGGAGGCCGCCGAGTCGAAGGCGACGGCAGAAGTGGGCAATGCGGCTGCGGTGCCCACCTCTCCTGAGCCGTCCGAGACTTCAGGGGGCGCTTCTCGGGTCGGTCGACGAGAATCGCGGCCATGAGCGATCGAGTCTCACCTAGCGAGTTCCGCCAAGCCGACGGCACCGGAGACTGGCGGGTCGTCGGCGACGGCGCCCGCGCGAACTTCCGGACCGGGGACTTCTCGAAGGGGGCCGCGTTCGTCGCCGAGATCGCCCGGGCTGCCGACGACGCGAACCATCACCCGGACGTCGACCTCCGCTACGGCTCCGTCATGGTGCGCCTCATCAGCCACGACGTCGGCGACCTCAGCGAACGCGACATCACCCTCGCGGCACGCATCTCCGAGATCGCTCGTGGGCTGGGCATCGAGGCGTCCCCGGACACGGTGCAGAGCATCCAGATCGCGATCGATGTGGTGGACCTCGACGCCGTGCTCCCCTTCTGGGAGGCGGTCCTCGCCTACAAGCGGCGAGGTGGTGAAGACCTGGCCGACCCTATCGCCGTCGGCCCCAACGTCTGGCTCCAGCAGATCGACGCGCCCCGCACCGAGCGGAACACGATGCACGTCGACGTCTACGTGCCGCGCGACCAGGTCGATGCGCGCCTCGAGGCGGCCCTCGCCGCCGGAGGGCGGGTCGTCAACGACGCCTCCGCCCCCGAGTACTGGACGCTCGCCGATCCCGAAGGCAACGAGGTCGACCTCGCCCCGTGGAGAGACGACAGCACCTGGAAACCCGAGTAGGGCACGCGTCGCAGTGGGCGCGCCACCACGTGCACCTCGGCTGGATGCAGAACTCCTCCGCGATCGACCGGGCCGCGCATCCGTCAATAATGATGCCGTGCTTGCAGGATGACGATCCGCTCGTCCTCGACCAGGTACACAAGCCGATTGGTGTCGTCGATCCTGCGCGACCACGCACCGCTGAGCACGTGGCGGAGGGGCTCTGGCTTGCCGATTCCGGAGAATGGATCACGAAGGACATCACCGACGAGTTGATTGATGCGCCTGAGGGTCTTCCGATCCTGAGCCTGCCAGTAGACGTAGTCCTCCCAGCCGTGCGCGTCGAAAGCCAGCTGACGACTCATTCTTCGATGAGGTCGCGTACCGTGACATCACCGTTTCGAGCGCGCTCCATCGACTCCAGCAGCCGCTTCGCGTTCGCAGGACTGCGCAGCAAGTAGGCGGTCTCCGCCAAGGCGTCGTAGTCGTCCTTCGACATCAGGACTGCGTTTCCATGCTTTGAGACGACTTCAACGGGTGCGTGATCCTCGTTCACCTGTTGAATCAACCCGAACAGACCCTTGCGTGCTTCCGTGACGCTGATAGCTGCCATAACGCACCTCCAGATGGTACCGGATAGCGTACCACTCCAGCCTCCGGTCAGGGAGTGACAACCACGTCGAGCACCCAGGTCACGCCGAACCGGTCGCGCAGCATCCCGAAACCGGGCGACCAGGCGGATGCGGCCAGCGGTTCGATGACGTCAGCCCCACCCGACAACGCTTCCCAGTAGCCCGTGACCTCGTCGAGCGTCTCGCCGCTCGCCGCGAGGAAGAACGGCGCGCTCGTGACGGTGGCGCCCTGCTCGCGCCTCGTCTCCCCCGCAGTACCGGCGAGCCCCTCCCCTGGCCGGCCCGGGGTGTCGTAGGCGAGGACGCGGAAGCCGTTCGGCGCATCCACTCGCCCGAACACGACGTTGGATGCGCCGGGCAACTCGGCGGGCATCCCGAACTGCGCGTAGGTGGCGATGGAGACCTCGCCGCCGAAGACCTCGGCGTAGAACTCGAGCGCGGCCCGGGCCGTCCCGGTGAAGTTGAGGTGGGTTGTCGTGGTGATGCTCATGGTGTTCCCGCTTCCTTGGTGATGTGCTGGCCGCGGCACCTGCCGCTGCGGTGAGCCTCCCAGCAGTAGAGGACGGGTTCGGTCCGCTACTGCTGGGAGACTGGGCGCATGACCTCGGCTACCTCTTCGCGCATCCTGAAGCTGCTCTCGCTGCTGCAGACTCGGCGCGACTGGTCGGGGCAGGAGCTCGCCGACCGCCTCGATGTGACGCCGCGCACGGTGCGCCGCGACATCGACCGGTTGCGCGAGCTCGAGTACCGCATAGAGGCATGGAAGGGGCCGGCCGGTGGGTATCGCCTTGCCGCGGGCTCTGAGCTGCCACCGCTGCGGTTCGATGACGAGCAGGCCGTCGCGATCGCCGTGGCACTGCGGGGCGCGCCAGCTCTGGGCGTCGACATCGACGAGGCCGCAGCGCGGGCCCTCCAGACGGTGCGGCAGGTCATGCCGTCGCGGTTGCGGCATCGGGTCGACGGCATCCGGTTCACTGGGTCAGCGGATGCGATGGTCGAGATGCGCGTGGACCCTGACGTCCTCGAGATCGTGAGCACGGCGACCCGCGATCGCCTCGTTCTCCGGTTCGACTACACGCCAACCCCAACCTCGGAGTCAGTAGGCGCCGACGACTCGACGCCGGTCGCCCCTCGCCGGGTCGAACCTCACGCGGTCATCGCGCGCGGCGGCCGCTGGTACCTGGTGGCCTGGAAGCTCGACAGCGCCGAGTGGCGCGTCTACCGCCTTGACCGCATCACCCCCAGGGAGCAACTCGGGGCGCAGTTCGAAGAACGCAGCATCCCGACCGGTGACGCGCGCACGTTCCTCGAAGTGCGATTCAAAGGGGCGGGCGACGCCAACGAGTGGCCGTGCACGGGCGACGTGCTGCTGCGTATGCCCGCATTCGAAGCGGCGAGCTGGTTGCCGGATGCGTTGGTCACCGAAGTAGATGAGACTTCCTGCCTGGTCCGACTCGGCTCGTGGTCGTGGACCGGCCTGCTGGCCTCGATCGCGAGATTCGACGCCGACTTCGACGTGGTCGGGCCTCCGGAGCTGGCCGAGGCCGCCGCCGCTCTTGCCGCGCGATTCGCTGCGGCCTCCGACGGTGCTCCCTGAGCGCGGTTCCAAGGTCGCCCGCGCAGACTCTCCTGGTGCCTACTCTCATCGTCACCGCGCATCCCGATCCAGATTCCCTGACTCACACGGCGGCGCAGCAGCTGCGCGAACGCCTCGAAGCGGAGGGCGTCGAGGTCGACGTGGCCCACCTCGCGCAGGAGGGCTTCGACCCGCGCTTCTCGGCAAACGACCGGGCCGATTACAAGGGCGGTTCGATCACTGGGCCCGACGTGCTCGCGGAGCAGGCTCGCCTCGACCGCGCCACGGATGTCGTGCTCGTGTCCCCGTCTTCTGGTGGTCGATGCCCGCGCTGCTGAAGGGGTGGATCGACCGCGTCTTCATCACCGGCTGGGCGTTCGAGCTCGGCGAGAACGACCGGGTCGTGCCGAAGCTGGGTCATCTGACCGCGCACCTGCTGCCCGTGTCCGGCTTCTCGGAGGCTTCGTTCGCGCGGCACGGATATGAGGAGTCCTTCAGCACGCAGATCGAGCACGGGGTCTTCGACTACTGCGGCATGCCCCGAGGGGCGAAGGCGTTCATCCGCGAGTCGGAAGACCGGGATGCGGCAAAAGCCGGTCTCGAGGCTGCCGTCGCGCAGGTCGCAGCCGCGGTTGGAACCTGACCTACGGTCAGTCCCGGTCTACTAATTCCCCGGACGTTGTGGGGAGCGGCTCCGGGCTGATTGCATCGCTCCATGAATACGCATGAGGCTTCCACACCTCCAGGCTGGCACCCAGACCCAACGGAGCGGTTCGAGCATCGTTATTGGGATGGGGTGCGATGGACTGAGCACGTTCAGCGCGAGGGTCAGCAGGCAGTGGATGCACTGGAGCTGAAACCAGCTGAGGCGATTGAAGCGCTATCGCCACTGACAGCTGCAAAGATTCCTTTTCTCGGAACGCGTCGGCACGCCGAACTCCTACGGGACGAACTCGCGAAGATGACCAGATTGGTCCAGCACCACGGGTTGCTCGAGGTCGAGGCGCGCGCCGCGGCGGTGGACGCACTCATGGCCGAGGAAAACCAGATCCGATCGCGTATCCGGGGCGCCGAGCATGACCTCGCTCAGAGACAGCAAGAAATCTCCACATTGAACGGAAGCCTCCTCGACCTTCGCGGGGCCGTCGAGGTGCAAGAGAACGGCCTCTACGACTTTGAGCACCCCGCGGAGGACTCGATCGCCATTTCAACTCGCTTAGAGACCGTCCGATCGAACATCAAAGTCGCCGTCCGGGACGGCCACGCTACACAGGCGTCGAACTCGTTCACCTTCAATAACAGTGAAGCGCAGGGGCGCAAGTTCGTCCGGGACATGTCAAAGCTCATGCTCCGCTCGTACAACGCCGAGGCAGAGAACTGCGTCAAGGCGGTTCGGGCAGGCAATCTGGCTCATCGCGTTTGAGAGTGTAGGAGTGGGGGAGTGCGTCGTTGCGCTGGTAGAGGTCGAGGTCTCCCATGATGGAAGTTCCTACACACCCATCCGAGAGACCTCGACATGCGTAACGCTACCCTC
>NZ_JBEWYX010000028.1:0-23911 GCF_041366455.1 Pseudoclavibacter sp. JSM 162008 | reverse complement strand
GGGCGCGGCGAAGGTAGCGTGGTGCACGTCGAGGTCTTCCGGCGGATGGGCAGTGTAGGAACTTCCATCCTGGAAGACCTCGACCCCTATCCACGAACCCCGACTACACCCTCAACTGCGAAGAGCCCTCTTGACTCTCGTCTTGAGCGTGCCCTCGTCGGGCCCATCGGCCCCGGGATCCTGGGCCTCGGCTTGCATCTCCTCGTCGCTGCGCGCACCCTGCACGCCGCCCGAGAAGAAGATGACGGGCAGCACCGGGAGGATGCACGGCGATATTCCCGTGATGAGGCCTCCGAGGAAGCCGATGAGTCCTAGCGAGATCATGTTGCGCTCCCTGCAGCGTGGCTGTCAGGCGGTCAGTGATGCCTGTGAACGGAGTTCGGAGCGGTGTCCGTTTCGGTTTGGTCTCACCACCTCTTCTGTTGCTGGAGGAGGTCACATCCCGGGCCTAGGAGGGGCACCCATATGTAAGGACTCGAAACCCGCGATTGCGACGCCCCAGAATTTATTCCGAACTTTTCCAATCCGTCCCGGGAGGGCCTCCGAATGTCTCAGTGAACCGCAACGGATGCGGCTCCGGCCCACCGGCCGAGAAATGAGGAGTGAAGTTATGCGCACTATCACCAGGAAGGGCTCACTCGCCCTCCTCTCGCTGGCGGCCATCTCGACCTTCGGCCTGGCAGCCTGCTCGAACTCGGCCCCCACGGCTGAGCCTGACGCCTCGATGGAAGCGTCCCCCATGGAGACGACCATGGAGTCGCCCATGGAGACCTCCATGGAGACGATGGACCCAGCCGCCAACCTCGTTGGCCCCGGCTGCGCGGACTACGCGGCACAGGTGCCGGACGGCGCTGGCTCGGTTCAGGGCATGTCCCAGGACCCGGTTGCGGTCGCGGCCTCCAACAACCCGCTGCTCACGCAGCTCACCGCAGCGGTCTCCGGACAGCTCAACCCTGATGTCGACCTCGTCTCGACGCTGAACGGTGGCGAGTTCACGGTGTTCGCACCGGTGGATGAGGCCTTCGGCAAGATCGATGCCGGCACGATCGAGACGCTCAAGACCGACGCGGACCTGCTCTCGGGCATCCTGACCTACCACGTCGTCGAGGGACAGATCCTGCCTGACGAGATCGCTGGCGAGCACACGACCGTCCAGGGCGAGACCGTCACCGTTGAGGGCTCGGGCGACGACCTGACCGTCGGTGCCGGTGGCGCCAAGGTCATCTGCGGTGGAGTCCAGACGGCCAACGCGACTGTCTACCTGATCGACTCGGTGCTCATGCCGCCGTCGAAGATGTAAGGCAGTACCTACTAACACAAATAACAGATAAGGCCCCGGATCTTGCATCCGGGGCCTTTCTCTGATTCTTTTTGCGCATTTGGCGGATATGACCGCGATTATCACAGGAAGAGCACGGCTTTCCGAGTGTTCGCGCACAGGATTTCCATATACCGATATCCGGGGTCCACAATGGACTGTCCGGTGAAGAGCCTGGCTGCACCGCTGAGCGCCACAAGCGCCACAAGAGGCGGCCAGCGTCCGACACCGGCGACTACAGTCAACATCGAACTTTGGAGCTCTCATGGGATTCCTCGCATTCCTCCTTCTCGGACTCATCGCCGGGGCCATCGCGAAGCTCATCCTGCCCGGCAGGCAGGGCGGCGGATGGATCGCAACCCTCATCCTCGGCGTCATCGGCGCACTGCTGGGTGGATGGATCGGCACGGCGCTCTTCGGCGCTGACGTCGACTCGTTCTTCTCGCTGAGCAGCTGGCTGCTCGCCATCGGCGGGTCGCTCATCGTGCTCGTCATCTGGGGCTTCATCACAAGCCGCGGCAGCAAGAACAAGGCGTAAGACGCCTCGCACGACCAGAACAGCGGGTCCCGGCAATCGCCGGGGCCCGCTGTTCTGCGTTGAGCTGTCACGAAGAGCTCAACACTCGGGCACGCGGGCGCGGGCACAGGCGCGATGCGATGCACAACCTGCAACGCTCGGCACGACAAAAGACCCGGCTGCCAGAACGGCAACCGGGTCTTCATCTGTAGCTGGAGAGAGATTCGAACTCTCGACCTCACGATTATGAGTCGTGCGCTCTCACCAACTGAGCTACCCAGCCAAGGGTTTCTGCAACAGACATCTGCTCCAGAATGGAGCCCCGAGTCGGGTTTGAACCGACGACCCCTTCCTTACCATGGAAGTGCTCTACCACTGAGCTATCGGGGCGAGATGCCAATCGAGCTTGTGGCTCGGAATGGCACCAGATGAGGATAGCACCTCACGGAACCCCGTGAGAACACGACCCTCGTCGTGGACCGCGTGTTACGCGCCAGCGCTTTCGCCTGGCATCGTGACGACCGTGGAAACCACGTTGAACTGCGTGAGGAAGGCGATCGGGTCGATCTTGTTGCCGTCCGCCGTGTGCACCTCGAGGTGCAGGTGGGGGCCAGTGGATGCGCCCGTGTTGCCGACCTTGCCGAGCTCGTCGCCGACCTTGACGACGTCGCCGACCTTGACCGAGATGGAGCCGGTCAGCATGTGGCCGTAGACGCTCTCGTAGCTCTGCCCGTTGATGACGTGCTCGACGATGACGTGCACGCCGAGGCCGCCGTTGTCGGTCGGAGTGACGCTCTTGACGGTGCCGCCGGCGATCGAGCCGATCGGCGTGCCCTGAGCGGGTGCGAAGTCGATGCCCATGTGGTTCGTGCTGCCGATGCCACCAGGCGAGACGCGAGGACCGAAGTCGTCGGTGATCGCGACGCCGACCGGGAACGGCCACTGGACCGTCGAGGAGAGGTCGTTCTTGTAGGTGCCTCGGTCGACGAGGCTCATGAGGTTGGCGGCGGTGGCCGACCCCATCGTGGTGACGGCGTACGCGTCTTCGCGCTCGACCGTCGTGCCTTCGCCACCGGAGACCGTGAGGGTCTGGCCGGGAACCGAAGAGACGGCGTCGGCCAGCGCTGCTGCGCTGTCGCCTGCGACCTGGTCTTCCTGAGTGGAGGTCGCGTTGGCGGGCATCGTCGAGACGACGGCGATGGTCGCCGCGAAGCCGAGTGCCGTGACGCCTGCCGCGCCGCGGAGGAGGGCGCCGCGCTTCTTGTGCGACGACTCCGAGTTCTTGACGCGGACGAGGCCGCGGCGGCCGGTCTTGCTGTCGACCTCGGGGCGAAGAGCCTGTTCGTTGCGTGCGAAGCTCAGCGGCACTTCGAGGACCGCGACCGAAGCGCGCTCGATGCGAGCGGTCGACTCGGTCTCGTCGGAGCGGATCTGCGCGACTTCGGCGATGCTCGGCGTGACGATGGACGCGGGGGCCGGTGCAGGTGCGGAGACGACGGGCGCCGCCTCGGCGATCGACACGACCTGCGGCGCAAGGGCCGCGGTGATGACGGGGGCCGTCTGCACTGGAGTCGAGGTGCGCTCCGCCTCGCGGCGGGCACGGCGGGAGGTGAATGCCTCCGGCGTTGCCTCTGGCGCGCTAGCCGCGAGCGATGCGAGACGCTCTGCTTCGCGGAGTTCTCGACGGGTCATGGGCGCCGGCTGAGCCTGCTCCTGGCCCGATGTGAGAAGGGAAGTCAACGATTCATATCCTTACCGCGGTTTATAACGAACTGGTAAATAGTAACGCGCAGGTCACGGAAACTTCAAGGTCTCCGGAGAATCGAGGCTCTGTGTGGCCCGTCGCGAGGGTCGGCCCATCGACCGCGTGGCCAGCAGTCACGCGGGAAGGCGCGGGAGCCAACGACGTTTCAAGTCGGGCGTAATTCTTGCTGTCGAGCGCACCCCGGGCGTGCCACTGTGACGGATTCAGAGGCCAACCCCAGGAAGCACCGTGACCAGATCGGCCAGCTCGACCTCGAGACCCGGCTTCGCGGCGATGATCAGACGCCGCCCTTCGCGCCCCATCGCCTCGCCCACGACGATGGCTCCGGCCTCACGGGCGACCAGCGCCGCCCCTGCGTGATCCCACGGGTTCAGCCCCGACTCGTAGTACGCATCCAGCCGATTGATCGCGATGTTGCAGAGATCAAGGGATGCGGCGCCCACGCGGCGCAGATCGCGCACGCGGCTGGCAAGCGTCGTCCACTGCTCCGCCTGCTGCACACGACGCTCGGCCGAGTAGCTGAAGCCCGTGCCGACGAGAGCGAGCTCGAGAGGCGGGGCCGCGTCCACGTGCAGCCGCTCGCCGTTGCACCAGGACCCCTGCCCGCGCATGGCAGTGAAGGACTCGCGACCTTCCGGGTTGACGACGGCTGAGGCGAGCGCGGTGAAGCTCGAGGGCTCAGAACCTGGATTGCCGAGAACGACCGCGACGCTCACCGAGTAGTTCGGGTAGCCGTAGAGGTAGTTGACGGTGCCATCGATGGGGTCGACCACCCAGGTCAGTCCTGTCTCGCTTGCCGTGGCGTCCGACTCCTCACCGAAGAAGCCGTCGCCGGGGCGCAGCTCCTCGAGACGGCGGCGGATGTGGGCCTCTGATTCCCGGTCAGATGCGGTGACGATGTCCACCGACGACGACTTCGTGTCGGCGACCGCCACACCTTCCTTCCGGCGCGCAGCCACGAGATCGCCGGCCTCCGTCGCGAGCGTCACCGCGATGTCGAGGAGTTCCCGTAGCTGCTCGGGAGCGAACTGATCGGCGTCTGGTGCAGGTGAGGAAGCGTCGCGTTGGGTCACCGCTGGAGCGTAGCAAGCGCGCCCTTCGCGGGTTGATTCTGTGTTCATGTTTGTTTCTCTTGTTTTAGGTCTGCTTCGGGCGTACGCTCTCCACCAGAACCAACACCCGGATCGCACAGGAGCATCCATGTACGCAACGGAGCGGCACGCGCTCATCCTCGAACGCATCACCCAGCACGGGAAAGTCGCCGTGCGCGAACTCGCAGGCGACCTCGACGTCACCCCCGAGACCATCCGTCGCGACCTCGACCAGCTCGAGCTCGAGAACCTCGTCAGACGAGTCCACGGCGGAGCGGTCAGCAACGCCCTCGGCAGCCTCGCCGAGACCGCCGTCGCCGAACGCCAGCCGCTCAACCACGACGCGAAGGTCCGCATCGGGGAGGCCGCCGAGCGACTCATCCCGCGCGGCTTCACCGGCTCCATCCTCATCGACGCCGGGACGACCACCGCCGAGATCGCCGCGGCCCTCGTGCGACGACCCTCAGACGAGCTCGCGAAGCTGCAGGTCATCAGCAACTCCCTGCCCATCCTCGCGCTCCTCGCGGCGCACAGCGAGCTCACGACGATCGCCATCGGCGGGCGAGTGCGAGGCCTCACGAGCGCCGCCGTCGGCCCGAGCGCCCTCGCCCAGCTCGCCGCGCTCCGCCCCGACCTCGCCTTCGTCGGCACCAATGGCATCAGCGCCGAATTCGGGCTCAGCACCCCAGACCCCGACGAGGCGGCAGTGAAGTCGGCCATGTGCCGAGGCGCCCGCCGTGTGGTCGTCGCCGTCGACGCCTCCAAGTTCGACCAAGACGCCCTCACCCACATCGCGCCGCTCTCCAGCGTCGATGCCCTGGTCACCGACCAGCCCCCGCGTGCGGCACTCGCCGCCGCGCTCACCGAGAACGACGTGGAAGCAGTGCTCGCATGATCGTCACCGTCACCGCCAACCCAGCAATCGACAAGACCCTCGCCCTCCCCCACCCGCTCGCTCGAGGTGAAGTCCAGCGACTCACCGGCAGCGAGTCGCAGGCGGGCGGCAAGGGCATCAACGTCTCCCGCGCCCTCCGCGCCTCCAAGCTCGACAACCTCGCCATCTTCCCCGCATCCGCAGACGACGACTTCACGCACCTCGTCGAAGCCGAGGGGCTCCGGATGCTCCCCGTCCGCATCGAAGGCAAGGTGCGCACCAACTTCGCCGTCACCGAGACCGACGGCACCACCACCAAGCTCAACGAGCCCGGCCCGCACCTCAGCGCCGAAGAAGCAGACGCCCTCGTCGCCGCCGTCGTCGCCGCATCCCACGGCGCCGACTGGCTTGTCCTCGCGGGCTCCCTGCCGCTCGGAGTCGACTGCTCCTTCTACGCAACGCTCATCGAGGCCGTTCGCGCCGAGCTCGGCGACGCATCACCGCGCGTCGCCGTCGACAGCTCAGACGCCCCGCTCGAAGCACTCCTCGCATCCGGAACCCGCGTGCAGCTCATCAAGCCGAACGCCTTCGAGCTCGCCGACCTGAGCGGCATCTCCGACGGAGACACCCTCGAAGCCGACCCGCAGCTCGCCGCCGACGCTGCGGGGAGAGCCCTCGAACGGGGAGCCGACGCCGTGCTCGCCACCCTCGGAGGAGCAGGCGCCATCTACCGAGACGCCACCACCAGCCTCTTCGCCACCCCGCCACCCACTCGCGTGCGCAGCACCGTCGGAGCAGGCGACTCGTCGCTCGCCGGCTACCTGCTCGCGAGCGTCACCGGGGCCACCCCCGAACGCGCCCTCGCCCAAGCCGTCGCCCACGGAAGCGCCGCAGCTTCCCTCCCCGGCAGCGGAGTCCCGTCCCCCGAGCAGACACAGCCGGACCTCGTCCGCATCGACCACCTCGCCACCACCGGCGAACACAGCAACAGCATCGCAACCAGCACCAAGGAGAACGCATCATGACCACCTACATCACGCCAGGGCTCGTCGCCCTCGACGTCGACCTGGGTGCGGACAAGACCGATGTCATCCGCAACCTCGCCGAACGCGTCGTCTCGCAGGGCCGCGCGACCGACGCCGCAGGGCTCGCCGCCGACGCCCTCGCCCGCGAAGAACAGGGAGCAACCGGCGTGCCCGGCGGCATCGCCATCCCGCACTGCCGCTCCGGCGCCGTCACCGAGGCCACGCTCGCCATGTCGCGCCTCAACCCGGGTGTCGACTTCGGCGCCCACGACGGGCCCAGCGACCTCGTCTTCTTCATCGCCGCCCCCGACGGCGCCCACGACGAGCACCTCCAGATGCTCTCCAAGCTCGCCCGCTCCCTCATGGTCCCCGAGTTCAACGACTCGCTCCGCGCCGCGACCACCGCGGAAGAGATCGTCGCGATCGTCGAGAAGGCGCTCGAGCCCGAGGAAGAGAAGTCGGCAGCCGCGGCCGCACCCGCGGCTCCCGCCGCGAGCGGAGCATCCACCGGCCCCGTCATTGTGGCCGTCACGTCCTGCGCGACCGGCATCGCCCACACCTTCATGTCAGCGGATGCGCTCACCGCGAAGGCCAAGGAGATGGGCATCGAGTTCTACGTCGAGCCGCAGGGCTCCTCGAAGGTCACCCCGCTCGACCCCGCGATCATCAAGCGTGCAGACGCCGTCATCTTCGCCAACGACGTCGACGTGCGCGACCGCGGCCGCTTCGCCGGCAAGCCGGTTGTGCAGTCGCCCGTGAAGCGCGGCATCGACCACCCGGACGAGCTCCTGGGCGAAGCCGTCGCAGCAGCCAAGGACCCGAACGCCAAGCGCGTCCCGGCCGCCGACTCCAGCGAAGCCTCCGAGAACAACGCCAACGAGAGCATCGGCGCCCGCATCAAGCGCTGGCTGCTCACCGGCGTCAGCTACATGATCCCGTTCGTCGCAGGTGGCGGACTCCTCATCGCGCTCGGCTTCCTCCTCGGCGGCTACGACATCGTCAGCGACGGCCGCAACACCGACATCATCCTGCAGAACTCGCTCTTCAACCTGCCGCCAGACGAAGCGACCCGCTCGGGCCTCCTCGTCTACCTGGGTGCCGTCGCATCCGCCATCGGGCAAGCCTCGATGGGCTTCCTCGTGCCAGCCCTCGCCGGCTACATCGCCTACGCCATCGCCGACCGCCCAGGCATCGCGCCCGGCTTCGTCGCCGGTGCCGTCGCAGGCATCATGGGCGCCGGCTTCATCGGCGGCATCGTCGGTGGCCTCATCGCAGGTGGCGCGGCCTACTGGATCGGCTCGTGGAACGTGCCCCGCTGGATGCGCGGCCTCATGCCGGTCGTCATCATCCCGCTCGTCGGCTCCATCATCGCCTCCGGCCTCATGGTCATCCTCCTCGGCGGCCCCATCGCGGCCCTCACCAACGGCCTCAACACCTGGCTCACCGGCCTCACCGGCGCCAGCGCCGTGCTCCTCGGCATCATCCTCGGCACCATGATGTGCTTCGACCTCGGAGGCCCCGTCAACAAGGTCGCCTACGCGTTCGCAGTCGCCGGCCTCGGCGCCGGATCCTTCGACAACCAGGCACCCTGGATGATCATGGCCACCGTCATGGCAGCCGGCATGGTCCCGCCGCTCGCCATGGCACTCGCCACCACCATCGCACCGCGCCTCTTCTCCCCCGTGGAGAAGGAGAACGGCCGCGCGGCCTGGCTCCTCGGTGCAGCCTTCATCTCCGAAGGCGCCATCCCGTTCGCCGCAGCCGACCCGCTGCGTGTGATCCCCGCGAGCATCCTCGGCGGCGCCGCCACCGGTGCCATCACCATGGCCACGGGCGTCACCTCGCAGGCACCCCACGGCGGAATCTTCGTGTTCTTCGCCATCGGCAACCTGCTCTGGTTCGTGCTCGCGATCCTCATCGGAACCGTCATCTCCGGCCTCACCGTCATCGCCCTCAAGAAGTGGGTGCGCAAGGCTCCGGTTGACGCCGACGTTCCGGCCGCCGCCTCGCTGCAGGGTGAGCTGGCGCACTAGGTCGCTCGCGTCGCGGACACCTCCCTCTGACTCGGGATGGGTTCCGCGCTTCGGGATGGGTTGCACCCCATCCGGAAGCGTGGAACCCATCCCGAGACTCGTTGCAAGAGCGTCCGCGCACGGGACCGGTGCGATGTCGTCCATCCCAGTAGTCCGCATCGTTACTCCAGCGAAACTTCCCTGCGGGCATACTCACACTATGGACTTCATCAACGAACTCATACTCGCCGGCGGTGACTTGCTGTGGACGTGGGCAGTGCTGCCCATCCTGGCCCTGCTCGGTGTGTACTTCACCATCCGCTCCGGCGTGGTCCAGTTCCGCCTCATCCCGGAGATGTTCCGCACCCTCACGAACAAGACCCCCCTCAACGAGGCGGGCGAACCGCAGTCGGTCTCCGCGTTCCAGGCATTCACGATCTCCGCCGCATCGCGAGTCGGAGTCGGCAACATCGCCGGCGTCGGCACCGCGATCGCCATCGGCGGACCAGGCGCGGTGTTCTGGATGTGGGCGATGGCCTTCATCGGCGGCGCGTCGAGCTTCGTGGAGTCCACGCTCGGGCAGCTCTACAAGGTGCGCGACAAGGACAGCTTCCGCGGCGGGCCCGCCTACTACATGCAGTACGGGCTCAAGTCACGCTGGATGGGCATCCTCTTCGCCGTCATCCTCGTCATCTGCTTCCCCTTCGCCTTCAGCTCCCTTCAGGCGAACACCATCTCGGCGACCGTCTCCGCGAGCTTCGACGGCGACGTCAGCTGGATCCCGTGGGTCGTCGGCATCGTCCTCGCCATCCTGACGGCGCTCGTCATCTTCGGCGGCGTGCACCGCATCGCCTCGATCACGCAGGCCGTCGTGCCCCTCATGGCCCTCATGTACCTGCTCATCGGCATCGTCATCGTCGGCATGAACATCGACCAGCTCCCGGTCGTGTTCGGTCAGATCTTCACCCAGGCGTTCGGCTTCAACGAGGTGCTCGGCGCCACCGTGGGCACCATCATCATGACCGGCGTCAAGCGAGGCATGTTCTCCAACGAGGCAGGCCTCGGCTCAGCGCCGAACGCCGGCGCCAGCGCGGCAGTCACCCACCCCGTCAAGCAGGGCCTCGTGCAGACCCTCGGCGTCTACTTCGACACGTTCCTGGTCTGCTCGATCACCGCATTCATCGTCCTCGTCTCGACACCGGACCTCGCGGGGGCGGAACGAGGAATCGCCCTCACGCAAGCGGCCGTCGTCGGGGCGCTTGGGCCGTGGTCGAACATCCTGCTGAGCATCATCATCTTCCTGCTCGCGTTCAGCTCGATCATCGGCAACTACTACTACGGCGAATCGAACATCGAGTTCATCAACCCGAACAAGAACGTGCTCCGCGTCTACCGCTTCGCCGTCGTGGCCGTCGTCCTCCTCGGATCCATCGCCTCGGCCGACCTCATCTGGAACACTGCAGACGGCATCATGGGGCTCATGGCGCTCGTGAACCTCGTCGCCATCGGCCTCCTCTCCGGCGTGGCCTTCAAGCTGCTGAAGGACTACACCGATCAGCGCAAGCTGGGCAAGGATCCCGTCTTCACGCGCTCACGCCTCCCGGAGCTCCAGGGCGTGCACTGCTGGGAGAACGAGCTCAGCGTGACGGGCCCCGTCACCGTCGTCGACGAAGCCAAGGCGCGCGGCTGATCCGGCGCAGCTGAGGCAGCGCACCTGCCGCGCAGAACAGAGCCGGGCCCGCATCCACTGATACGTGGATGCGGGCCCGGCTCTTCTCGGTGACGCTGGAATCAGCTCTCCTTGGTGTGCGGCTGCGCGTCGCGCCCGTCGACGTGGGCATCGATCTCGGACTCGTCGGCGTCGCTTCCGATCGGCGTCCTGTCGATGTCGGGGATGCCGTCCTCGTTCATGTCGTCGCTGCGAGCGCGCTTCGCGTCGTGACGCAGCGTGATCGCGGCGAGCACGGCCGCGAGGAGGCTGCCGCCGAGCACGGCGAGCTTCGCAGCCGCCGTGTGCTCTGAGTCGGGGAACGAGAGCTCGGCGATGAGCAGCGAGACCGTAAAGCCGATGCCGGTGAGGAAGCCGACCGGGAGCAGGTCTCTGACGCCGATCGCGTCGGGGAGCCTCAGCGGTGTCAGCTTCACGACGAGCGCCGTCATGCCGAGCACGCCGATGAGCTTTCCGAGCACGAGTGCCGCTGCGATCGCGATGAACACGGGCTGCGAGACCACCGCTCCGAGACCATCACCGTCCACGATGTTCACACCGGCGGCGAAGAACGCGAAGACGGGCAGCGCGAAGCCCGACGAGAACGGACCGATCTTGTCGCCGAACCGATGCGTGCGCGAGTCGGTTTCGCCGTGCACCTTCTTGGATGGCACGCAGAACCCGAGCAGCACACCCGCGATGGTCGCATGCACGCCCGCCTCGTGCATGAGCACCCAGGCGATGATCGCGATCGGCAGCAGCAGCCACCAGGAGGGGCGCTTGGAGCGGACGACGAGCAGGAAGACGCCGACCGCGACGAGCGATCCGAGCAGCGCGAGCAGGTTGATGCCCGCCGTGTAGAAGATGGCGATGATGACGATCGCGAGGAGGTCGTCGACGACCGCGAGCGTCAGCAGGAAGGTGCGGACTCCGCGCGGGAGGCCGCGTCCGAAGATGGCGAGGACTCCCAGGGCGAAGGCGATGTCCGTCGCAGTCGGGATCGCCCAGCCGTGGAGCGCCGAGGTGTCGCCGAGGACGGACACCGCGATCACGTAGAGGATGGCCGGCATCGCCATGCCCGCGACGGCGCCGAGGACTGGCACCGCCGCCTCCTTCGGCTTGCGGAGGCTGCCCGAGACGAACTCGTGCTTCAGCTCCACGCCGACGGTGAAGAAGAAGACCGCGAGCAGGCCGTCGGCCGCCCAGGTCGCGAGCGACAGGTCGAGGTGGATGGCGGCTGGCCCGATCGTGATCGCGCTGAGCGCCTCGTAGCCTCCGCGCCACGGCGAGTTCGCCCAGATGAGGGCGATGGCGGCCGCGAACAGGAGGAGGGCCCCTCCGGTGGTCTCGCGCATGATCCACGCGTTCAGTCGCGCGAAGCCTGTCGGTCGAGTGGCGGGTGCTGTCATGGTTCTCCTGACGTCTGAGACCGGCCAGCGGGTTGTGGCACAGCCGCCGACCAGACTTCCCGGCACACCGGGAGTCGAGTCTACCGCTCGCCCGGCGTGCATCGCAGCGCGCATGCGGACGCGGCGCGGCGTTCAGAGGCCGCGGGTGAGGACCTCGTCGAGGGCTGCGACGAACGTGTCGGCGCTCGCTTTCGTGAAGCACAGCGGCGGCTTCACCTTCAGGACGTTGCCGCGGTCGCCGGTGGGCTGCACGACGATGCCGATGGCGAGCATCCGGTCGCAGAGGGCGAGCGTCTCGGCCGCGGCCGGCTCGAGGGTCTCGCGGTCGCGCACCAGCTCGATGCCCTGGTACAGCCCGCGCCCGTGGATGGCGCCGATGAGCGGTTGCCGTTCGGCGAGGTCCAGCAGCTGCTCGCGCAGGTAGCCGCCGATTTCGCGCGCGTTCTCCTGCAGCCGGTCGTCGCGCATGATGTCGAGCACGGTGACGCCGAGCCTCGCGCTGAGCGTGGAGCCGCCGGCGGAGGAGAAGAAGGTGCCCTGGTCGGCGAGGGCCTCGGCGATCTCGGAGCGCGTGATGACGGCGCCGAGCGGATGCCCGTTACCCATGGCCTTGGCAACGGTCACCACGTCCGGAACGATGGGCTCGCCGTCAGGGCCGGCGTGCTGTTCGAAGCCCCAGAACACGTCACCCTGCCGCCCGTACCCGACCTGGACCTCGTCGGAGATGACCACTCCCCCGCCGGCGCGGACCGCGTCGTAGACGGCAGCGAGGTAGCCCGGGGGCACCTCGATGGCACCCGCGTTGCCGTTTCTCGGCTCCGCGATGAACGTGCCGACTGGGGTTCCCGCGGCGGCGAGGCGCTCGAGCTCGGTGAGCGCATCCGCCGCATACCGCTGACCCGCGTCCTCCCCACGATGCGTGCCCCGGTAGGCGTTGGGCGCGTCGAAGGCGTGCACCCATGGGGCGCGTAACTCGGCGGCGAGCGGGTTGTCGGAGGTCGACGTCGAGACGGCATCGGCCGCGTACGACCAGCCGTGGTACGACTCCTCGACGCAGGCGACGTCGTCGCGCCCCGTGAACGCCTTCGTGAGCCGGAGTGCGAGGTCGACGGCCTCGGTGCCACTGTTGACGAGCAAGACGGTGTCGAAGGTGTCGGGGAGGGTCTCGAGGAGCCGGGCGCTGAGTTCGGCGACCGACGCGTAGTTGAACCGTGAGTTGGTGTTGAGCATGCGCCACTGCTGCGCGATCGCGTCTGCAAGCACGGGATGCCCGTGGCCGAGGGCCGTGACGTTGTTGACCATGTCGAGGTAGTGGCGGCCATCGGTGTCGATGAGCATCTCGCGCCAGCCGCGCTCGAACTGCGGCGGATGCGCGTAGTAGTGGCCTTGCAGGGGCGCGTAGGTGTCGAGTCGCGCGCGGAGGGTCTCGTCGGCTCCTGTTCCGGCTCCAGCTCTGCCCCCGCTCGGAGCGAGCCCGATGAGCTCGCTCGGGTCGCCGATGACGGCGAGCCAGGCCGGGAACTCCTCGGCGGTCACGAAGCGCGGCACCGGCGCGGCAGCGGCGTCCACCGCCGACACCTCGCCGAGTTGCAGGGAGACCTGCGCCCAGCCGGCGATCTCGGCGAAGGGGTCACCCTCGTCGACGCGAGTGGGGACAGCTGCGCTCTCCCCTTCGAGCGAGCGGCCCTCGACGAGCCCGCGGGCACCGGCGATCACGAGTGTGCGCGTGCCGTCCGTCAGCGTGACGTGTCCCTCGGCCGAGGACACGAGGCCCGAGAACGGTGCCGTCAGTGCGAGGTCGCCTGTGCTGTACAGCTCGACGCCGGTGGCGACGTTGGCGGGGGCGTCGCGGGAGACGCCCACCGAGCGGGTGAGTCTCGGCTCGCCGAAGCGAGTCGCGGCGACCCCGCACGTGCGGGCGGCGAGCAGCAGCAGCTGTGCCTCGGCTTCGGCCCCTTCGTCACCGAGCCAGGAGCCGTCGCGCAGTGCGGTGCTCGTGTGGTCGAGGGTGACGACGCGGGTGCGGCGGGCGAGTTCGGGGTCGAGGAGCGTCGCGCCGCTGGGTACCGTGGCTGGCCCTGGCGCGACCGTGCGTCCGAGTGCTCGTCGGATCGCGGCCGTCGCGACGCGCGAGTCGAGGGCGGCCGGGACAGCGAAGATGGTCCACTCGCGCTCGAGGGCCTCCTCGGCATAGTCGTTGCCCTCGTCGATGGCGACCTGCTGCAGGCCGCTGACGACGAGGGTCGCGCCCCGGAGCACGATGAGCGGCCAGAGCGCGTCGATCTCGGCGTCGGTGAGCGGCACGACCGCGTCGAAGGCGCGGATGAGCGGCAGCACGGCGAGGGGGCGAGCGGGGTCGTGGTGGAACACGGCCGTGCAGGCGACCGCCAGCTCGGCGATGCGCCACCCCGTTCCCACGTCGCCGAAGTCGATGATGCCGGAGAGCTCGGGGCGGCCGAGCGCGCCGGCCGTCGCGACGAGGTTGTCGTCGGTGAGGTCGCCGTGGATGGCCTGCAGCGGCAGTTCGTGCTTGAGGGGAGCCAGCGCGGCCGTGACGTCCTCGAGCGCGCCGAGCACGAAGGCCTGGCGTTCGGGCTCGGTGACGTAGCCGATGAGCTCCTCGACGAGCTGCTCGCCGACTCGCAGATCCCACTGCAGCTCGCGGTCGAGACCGGGATGCTCGAAGCCGGCGAGCGTCGCGACGACCTGCCCGACGAGCGTGCCCATGGCCGCGATCGTGTCGGCGGAGAAGTGCTCGAAGTCGATGAGGGGCGTGCCCTCGACGAAGGTCAGCAGGCGGATGCTGTGCGGCGACCCCTCGACGTCGGCCGTCTCGATGTCATGGCCGTTGACGCTGGGCAGCGGGGCGGGCGACGGGTGGCCCGCCCCGAGCATCCGCCGCATGGCCTCGTTCTGCGCCTCGATCTCGTCGCGGCGCACGGCCCGGTTGCTGACCTTGAAGAGGACGCGGCGGCTCGGCGCGTGCGGGGGTGAACCCGGCTCGGTGAACAGGAAGTTGCGGTCCTGCTGGCTGCCGAGCTCGCGAACCTCACCAGCGACGCCGTACAGCTCGGCCGCGAGGCGACGCACCTCGTCGATCGTGATGTTCGGGCGCGGCAGACCCTCTGCGAACGACGGAATGCCCTCTGCGAATGCGGCCATGACTGCTCCCCCTCGAGTCGCCGACCGGTGCGCGGTCGAACCGAGGCAATGCTAGCGGCGGCCGCCGACATCGCGATCGAGGGCGAGCACCCGGCAGCGCCAGGAGTTTCGAGTTGGAAACCTCACTTCGTTGTGGGAACTTTCCCCGAACGAAGCGAATCTTCCAGCCCGAGAAGGCTGGTCCTGCCGTTGCAGCCACCAGCGGGGGGACGCCGATGCTCGAACCACGCCCGGCGTGCGCGGCTGGGGATGGGTTCCGCACTTCGGGATGGGGAGCACCCCATCCCGAAGTGCGGAACCCATCCCGAGACCCCGACGACGAAGCATGCTCGACGATGGCAGCCCGACGACGCTGGACGACGCCCGGAAGCGGGCGTGCCCTACGCGAGTTCTTCTGCGAGCTTGCGCGCTCCGCGGACCGCGATGGCGACGCTCATGAGCGTGGGGTTCATCGTGGTGGCGGTGGGGATGAGTCCGTTGCCGCCGACGTAGAGGTTGTCGATGCCCCAGACCCGCGAGTAGGGGTCGGCGACGGTGGTGCCGTCGTCGTTCGCGCCGGCGCGCATCGTGCCCTGGTAGTGGAGGCTCGAGCCGTTCGGCAGGAGGCGCGGTTCGGCGATGAAGGTGCCGAGTTTCTCGCCGGCGCGGCGAAGGTGCGCCTCTCCGTCGGCGATCTCCGCCTTCTCGACGTCCGTGAGCGCGTAGTCGACGGTCATGTTGGGGAAGCCGCGATAGTCGAGCTCGTCGTCGTGGAACGTGATGCCGTCCTCGACGCGCGGGTGCTTGCGCATCCCGTATCCCATGTTGACGTAGCCCCAGCGGTTGCCGGCGTGCGGATGGGCGGGGTCGAGCGGGAACGGCGGGTTCTCGGCGTACATGACCTGCAGGGAGAAGGGATGGTCGGGCTCGGAGAAGGGGATGCGGTTGACGGCGCCGACGGGGTCGGCCGGGTTGAGGGCGCGGCGGGCGAGCTCCTCCTCGAGGTCGGCGTCGGTGGCGAATCGCGCCATGCCCTCGGGGTCGAGGGCGACGGTCGAGATGACGACGGGGTGCTCGGTGAGGTAGCGGCCGAGGGCGGCCGGGCGGATGCCGGACGCCCAGAGGAGCTGCGGCGAGCGGAAGGCGTCGGCGGCGACGACCACGGCGTCGGCGGCGACGAAGCTCGTCTCTCCCGTGCGAAGGTCTTCGACGGTGATGCCCGTGACCCGAGCGTCGGCGCCCGGACCGTCGCGTTCGACGCGACGCACGAGGGTGAGGTCGCGCAGCTCGAAGCGCTCCGCGAGGGGGTTGCCTGCTTCGATGAGCGGGCCGAAGACGACGTCGGCGCCCGCCCAGCGGACGGTGCCGTCTGGCTGCGCGTCGCCCGCGACGGGGAGCGTGCCCGGCCCGAAGCCCTCCGGCAGTTCTGCGGAGAACTCCTCGGAGAGAAGCGAGCGGATCGCAGCGCCCACGCCGGAGTCCGCGAAGGCCGCCGACTGCACGTGCAGCAGTCGCTCGGCGCTCACGATGAGCTCATCCCATTCGGCGTTCTCGATGAAGTCGACGCGCTCGCTGAACTCGGGGGCGGGGGTCGCGCAGGTCCAGTGCGCGCCCATGCCGCCGACGTTGGTGGAGGCGGCCGCAGCCGGGAACGTCTCGGTGTGCGCGGAGCCCTCGCCGCCGAAGTCGAGGAGGTGCGTGCCCTGTCGGGCCGTGAACATCCCTTCGACGACGGCTGCCTTCGGGATGCCGAGCGACTCGCGGAAGTCGCCTGCCTGGGGCCCTTGCGACCGCTCGCGGGCCAGTTCCTTCTCCGTCGGGTCGGCGATGTTGCGAACGCTCTCGCCGGGGGTGTCGGTGAGCTGCGGTCCGGCTTCGAACATGGTGACGTGCACGGCAGGGTTCGTCTCGAGGAGGATCCGCGCGTAGGCGGCCCCGATGGGTCCGCTGCCGACGATCGCGACGACTGGGTTCTTGGTCATGGGCTTCCTCCTTGGAAGTGAGGGGTGAGTGGATGCGGCTGCCGCGCTCAGGCGCGCGACGCCGGCTCGTTCTGGGGTTCGACGACGGGGATGCTCCCCGTCTCGTTGGAGAGGCGCCCTGGCGGGAGCAGCAGCGCCGCGACGAAGCCGACGGCGTACGCGGCGGAGAGGCCGATGAAGATGGGCGCGAAGACGTCGCGGTAGATCTGTGCGACGGTCGCCTGGAAGGCCGCGTCGCTGCCGTGCACGAGCTGCGGTGTGAGGCTCGCGGCGTCGAAGCCGATGGGCAGCATGGCGGCGACGCCGGCCCCGATCACCCCGCCGATGATGGCGGTCGTGACGGTCGACCCGACTTGGCGGACGATGTTGACGCTCGCCGTGACGGCGCCCGTGGCGTTCTTGGGGGCGGCGCTCTGCACGACCGCGACGATGAGGCTCATGAACGAGCCGGTGCCGAGCCCGACGGCGAACATGACGACCATCGGCACCCAGAGCGCGAGGCCGACGGGCAGCATCGACATGATGATGAGCCCGACGGCGCCGAGTGCCGTGCCGACGATCGGGTAGACGCGGTAGCGACCCGAGCGGCTGGCGAGGAAGCCCGTGAGCAGGTTGCTCACGAGCATCCCCATGACGGTGGCGATGGGCACGAGCCCCGAGACGGTCGCGGTGGTGCTGTACGCCATCTGCACGTAGGTGGGGAGGTAGGCGGTGATGGAGAAGAGGCCGACACCGATGATCGCGGAGAGCGCCGTGCCCGCGGCGACGGTGCGGTTCTTGAAGATATGGAGTGGCACGACCGGGTTGACGGCGCGCGCCTCTGCCCAGAAGAACAGCGCGAACGCGGCGAGCGCGATGCCGAAGGCCGACAGCGCGGACGTGAGCAGCTCGGGGTCGGAGACCCAGCTCACGCCGAGCACGAGGGCGACGAGTGCCGCAGTGAAGGCGACCGAGCCGAGGACGTCGAATCCGGGAGCCGCGGCGCGGGGGATGCTCGGGATCGCGACGAGCGCGAAGATCAGGGCGGCCACGCCGACGGGGAGGTTCACCCAGAACACCCACTGCCAGCCCCAGTTGTCGGCGATGATGCCGCCGAGCAGCGGTCCGATGAGGATCGCGACGGGGAACGCCGCTCCGATGATGGCCATGTACTTGGGGCGGGCGCGCGGGCTCGTGACCTGGGCGATGATCGTCTGCGACATGAGCTGCAGGCCAGCTGAGCTCATGCCCTGGAAGACGCGGGCGACGATGAGCAGGCCCATGTTCGGGGCGAAGCCGCACGCGAGGGAGGCGATGAGGAACAGGACGAGCGACGACAGGAACACGGCGCGGGGCCCGACGATGTCGCCGAGCTTCCCGAGCACGGGCAGGAGGACGGTGCTCGCGAGCGTGTAGCTGACGACGACCCAGCCCATCTGCTCGAGCGCGCCGAGGTCGCCCGCGATGGTCGCGAGTGAGGTCGACACGACCGTGTGGTCGAGGGCGCCGAGGAAGGAGACGGTGAGGAGGGATGCGACAAGGAGACGGAGTCTCAACGGTGAGAGTGGCATAAAAGGGCCCGAACGATCGGACGATCTACGCGACATGGTGTGCCCTCGGCCGCTGCGTCGCGGCCGGTGACGGGTTCGGGGAACCCCTGCGTCGGACCTACCCTACCGAAACTTATGTTGAAAAACAACTAAAGATGGCCAGCAAGTCGCTCATGTCCGCCTCGCTGAGGCGGCAGCCCAGCCTCGATCTGCCGCTGGAGCTCCAGGTCGGCGAGCACGCCGGACAACTCCGCGCTGATGTCGCCACGCAGTTCGGAGACACGTACCGCCTCGATCGCACGACGCAGCTCTCCGCGCACCCGATCTTCGTAGCCCGACCCGACCAGCTGCTCGCCGTGCGCGGAACGCACCACACCGCTCGCATGACCGGTCCCGGCGTCAACGATGACCTCGACCTCTGACGCACCGAGCGCGGAGACCCGCAGCCACGGAGGGCCGGAGCTCCGCCGCCAGGACAGCGTTACCGGCGTGCCGGGCTCAGACTCGGCCAGGGCGGTCGCGCCCCTGGGCTCCCCTCGCACAGCCGTCAGCGTCAGCTGCGACCCGGTCAGCACCCGAGCCCAGCCGAGCGCGTCGCGCAGGACGCCGCTCGAGGCGGCGCCCCCGACCTCGACAGTGACCAGTCGAGCCCCATCCGTCAGAGGCTCCACGAGCGCACCCACCCCATCAGCGAGACCCCTCGGGAGGAACCGCCGCGCGACCAGCACGGGTACGCAACCCGCCACCGATGCCACGCCTGCGCTCATCGGCGCACCTGCACCGGCGCCCGCGCGCACCTGTGTGCCCGAGTTCGCTCCCACTCCCGCACTCGCATCCGCCACCGCATCCAACAGGACCACCTCGTCGACGACGACACCGAGCGCGCCCGCGGCCAGGGCGGCGTCGAGCCCGGCAACCCAGCCACCCGTGACACGGCCGTCCACGACAACCACCGCCCCCGCCGCCCCTCCCGCAGCCTCCGCACTCAACGGCAGCGCTTCGATCGCCGCGCGATAGGCAGCCAGGACGTCGTCACGAGGGCCGACCGCGTCACATTCGAACGGCGGCACGAAGACGGGCACGCGCGCGCTCACGAGGCGCTCGCCTGGATGTGCGCCGCGGCGGCCGCGGCGAGCTCGAGGGCGTAGCACGTGTCCCCCAGCTGCTCGTCGTACTCCAATGGGGCACCGCCGTCGAGGAGTTCCGCGAGGGCCAGCCATTCGGCCTCGTAGCCGTCACGCGGCGACCTCGGCGGTGAGCTGACCGTCCCGTCAGCCTGTCGAACCGTGACGTGAGCGGCACCGTCGTGCACAAACGCGGGCGGGAAGTGGACATCGACGCGTGCCTCTCCCGCCGACACCGTCAGCCGCCAGCACGCATCTGCCCCGTCCTCCCGCATGACGGCCGCGATCTGCACGTGGGCGCCACCCGAGCGGTAGCCGAGAACGAACCCGACCGGAGCGACGAAGCGCGCGAAGTCGATGCCATCGATCCCGGGAAGCAGGTCGCGCACGGCGGGCAGGTCGTGGATCGCGAGGCCCGACACAAGCTGCCGCACGATGCCCGCCTGCACATGGGCGGGGAGCCCGGGCGGTGGACGCCGCACGGAAGAGGCCTCGCCCGCAGGAACCTCGGTGACCAGCCGGTGGTAGCGGTCGTTCGGCGGCAACGACAGCGTGACCCGCACGCTGTCGACCGGCGCGCGCAACTCCCCGATCGCGCGCCGAGCCTGCACCCACCCGGGGTCATAGAGATGGTTGGTGCCGATGAGCAGCGCGACTCCCCGCTCGCGACACGCGGCAACCAGCGCTTCCGCCTCCGCGACGGTCGTGGCGAGGGGTTTCTCGCAGAGGATGCCAACCACCCCGGCGTCGAGGGCGGCCTGCACGTGCGCCGCGTGCTCGGCGGGCGGTGAGCAGATCAGTGCGACCTGCACGCGCTTGTCCTGGAACAGCTCGTCGACACCCGAGCTGCTGCTCGCACCCGCACGATCGGCGAGTTCGGCCGCGCGGCCACTCCCCGAGTCGGCGATGTGAACAACCCGGAACAGCTCAGGGAAGCGAGCCAAGGTGGGGAGGTGGAGCGCGGAGACACCCGGCCCGGCCCCGATGACGCCGACTGACCACATGCGACCACTTCCTTATGCGCTTTTGTATGTTTCGTGCGAAAGATCGTTGTGGACGAACGTATCTGGGTGCTTCCTGCGGCGCAAGGTCGACATATTGGGTACAGTTCGCCCATGAGAGAGTCAACGCTCCGCTTCGGCGCCCAGACCGATGAGGTCACGAGCCTTCTCCGCGTCGTCAACCTCGTGCGAATGGGCGAAGCCCAGACCCGCCCGCAGATCGGCACCGTCACGGGCCTCGGCCGAGGGGTCGTCACCCAGCGAGTCGAGCAGGCGATCAGCATGGGCTTCCTCGAAGAGGGCGACGTCGGCCCCTCGTCTGGCGGCCGCGCCCCACGCACGTTGCGCTTCCGTGGCGAGAGCGGCCTCATCGTGGTCTGCGCCCTGGGCGCGCTGCACATCCACGTCGGCCTGGCGCAGCTCGAGGGCGACGTGATCGCGCAGGCGCACCTGGACTGGGAGATCTCGCGCGGCCCCGCCGAGACTCTGGATGCCGCCCTCGGTCTCGTCGAAGAGCTCCTCGCAGCCGACACGAAGACGCGCGGCAGCGAGCTGCCCGTCTGGGGCATCGCCGTCGGCGTCCCGGGCCCCGTCGACTTCGACTCCGGCCGCCCCGTGGCCCCGCCCATCATGCCCGGTTGGAACGGCTTCGATATCCGCCGCCGTTTCGAGCAGCGTTTCGATGCGCCCGTCTGGGTCGACAACGACGCGAACCTCCTCGCGCTCAACGAGCGCACGAATCGCCAGGTGCCCTCGGTCGACCTCATCTACGTCAAGGTCGGCTCCGGAATCGGCGCGGGCCTCGTCTCGCGCGGGCGCATCCACCGCGGCGCGAACGGCGCGGCGGGAGACATCGGCCACGTGAAGGTGTTCGGCTCGACCTCGCAGTGCCGGTGCGGCAAGATCGGCTGCCTCGAAGCGGAGGCGGGCGGCTGGGCGCTTGTCCGCGACGCCCAGCTCGCAATCGACGCGGGGGACGACGGGCTCCTCGCGCGGCGCGCCCGTGCAGGGGAGGAACTCAACCCCGAGCTCATCGCGATGTGCGCGGAGGACGGCGACGCGCTCGCCATCCAACTCGCGCAGCGCTCCGCGAAGATCATCGGCGAATCGATCTCCGCCCTCGTCAACATGTTCAACCCGAAGGTCATCGTGGTCGGCGGCGCCCTGGCCTCCGCCGGCGAGATCTTCCTCGCCGAGGTCAGGCAGCGCGTCTACGAGCACTCGCTCCCTCTCGCGACGCGCGACCTCAACATCGTCGTCTCCGCCAACGACGTGCGAGAACCCCTGCGTGGCGGTGCGGCGATGGTGCGCGAGCAGCTCTTCGAGGAGACGTTCACGCGCTGGTTCGCGGATGGGCGTCCCACGATCTCGGGGCTCGCGCTCGGGCGCTGATCGCGGGGACCGCGCTCGGTGGCACTTCTGCAGAGCACCCTACTTCTTCCGATTTTAGACATAAGCAGGTAGATTCACTTCTAAAGCCGAAGATGGCCGTCACAAAGGAGTGTCATGCCCAGCAACGCCACGCGCATCCGCGCACCCCGGGGAGCGCGCTCGTGAGCCTCGCGATCCTGCTCGACGACGCACTGCACAGCGACGGCGCAGGCTTCTCCCTCCGCGTCTCACTGCCCTGGATCCGCTCTCTGCCGCTCGCGAGCCTCCACGACCTCCGTGTGACGATCGACGGAGACGACGTGCCGCTGCCCGAGCTCGCACCCAGTCCGACGTGGTGGTTCGTGCAGGACAGGATCGTCGTGAGCTCCGACGTGAGCCTCGAGGCAGGCACGCACGAGGTGCTCGTCGCCTTCAAGCTGCTCATCCCCAACATGGGTGCGGGCCCGGGCCAGCCGCTCATCCTCCCGTTCGCGGCCGCCCGCCGGCTGCAACTGGATGCGCCGCTCGAGGCCCCGCGCGCATCCCGCGACGTGCCGCTCGAGGCCGTCGGGAGCCCAGCGTGAGCGCGCAGCTGCCCGAGGGGTGGACGCTCGCCGCATCCGCCTTCAACTGGTCGCCCGAGCTCATGGTCGCCGACCGCACCTCGCCAGAGATCGCGGCGTCGATCAGCGCTTCCGGCGTCGCGGGCGTCATCGAGCTCGAGGCAGCGCAGACCTGGCGCACGTTCCCGAGCCCGACGGACGCCGAGACGGCGAGCATCCGCGAGACCCTCGACGCCACGGGCACCTCGGTGAGCATCGTCGGTGCGAGCCTCGACGACTGGCTGACGGCGACAGCACGTCGCTCAGAGGACGAGCGCTACGAGTTCCTCCTCCCCCAGCTGCGCGGCGCACAACGACTGGGCGCCGAGGGGATCCGCCTGCCGATCGGCCAGGCCGGACCCGCGCTCCTCGAGCGGCTCCTCCCCGACCTGCACGAGCACGGCCTGACGCTCTACGAGGAGCTCCAGGGTCAGCAGTCGCCCGACAAGCCGCAGCACGCGGCCGCCGTCGAGGCGATCGCCGCGATCGACGATCCCCGCATCCGCCTGCTCGTCGACATCAGCATGCTCATGCCGTCGCTGCCGCCGAGCTACCTCGCGAAGCTGCGGGCCGGTGGGGTCGACCCGGCACTCGTCGATGCGCTCGAGCGCGACTGGCGGAACCCGGCGACACTCGCCGCCGTCCAGGGCGCGCTCCGCGACGGCACCGTGCCGCCGCAGGTGCACACCATGTTCATGAACCTCGTCATCCGGTTCGGGCGGTCGGATGCGCGGGATCTGCGCGGCATCCTGCCCCTGGTGAGTGGCGTGCACCTGAAGTTCTGGGACCTCGACGACCGCGACGGTCGCATCTCGAACCCCATCCGGGAAATCTCGGCTGAGCTCGCCGGCGTCGGCTTCACGGGCACGCTCTGCAGCGAGTGGGGCGGCCACGAGTGGATCGACTCGCTCACGCCGGAGCAGGCGACGCGCGCCCACCTGGCGCTCGCCCGCGAGGCGATCGCCGAGGGCGCATCCACGCCGGTGGCTGCCTGACTGCCGCCGTCCGCGCAGAAGAGTGCGGCAGCTGCAGGCTCCCATCCTCGGGAGCATGCATCTGCCGCACTCTTGTCGCTGGACTGGCTGGCCCTGCTTAGTCCTGCTTGGTCGAGAAGGCCGAGTCGAAGGCCGCCTCCGACGGGCGGTACGTGGAGAGCTTGCGCACGAACCCCAGCGCCTCAGGAGCACCCACGAGGCGGTCCATGCCCGCGTCCTCCCACTCCACCGACAACGGCCCCTCGTAGCCGATCGCGTTCAGCATGCGGAAGCAGTCCTCCCACGGCACATCCCCGTGCCCGGTCGAGATGAAGTCCCAGCCCCGCCTCGGGTCAGCCCACGGCAGGTGCGACGACAAGCGCCCGTTCCGGCCATTGCTGAGGCGCTTCTTCGTGTCCTTGCAGTGCACGTGATAGATGCGGTCCTGGAAGTCCCACAAGAACCCCA
>NZ_JBEWYX010000027.1:0-24607 GCF_041366455.1 Pseudoclavibacter sp. JSM 162008 | reverse complement strand
ACCAGCGACGATGCCAGGGCCGCGACCTACGACACCTGGCTCCATCACTACAATCACCACAGACCCCACACCGGAATCGGCGGCCAACGCCCCTCAGACCGCGTTCACAACCTCACGGGGCAAGACAACTAGATATCGAGGCGGGGCCCCTGCGGCACGGCGCCGCCCGGCAGCGCCCGGCCGAGGTGCGCGTAGGCCTGCTGCGTGGCGACGCGGCCCCGCTGCGTTCGCGTGACGAGTCCCGTGCGGACGAGGAACGGCTCGACGACGCTCTCGACCGTTTCTGCTTCCTCGCCGACGGAGACGGCGAGCGACTTGACGCCGACCGGTCCCCCGGCGAAGCGATCGATGAGCGCCTGCAGGACGGCCCGGTCGAGCCTGTCGAGGCCAAGCGCATCCACGTCGTAGACGAGCAGCGCGTGCTGCACGGCCTGCTCGTCTGCATCGGTCTCGTGGACCAGCGCGTAGTCGCGGACTCGCCGCAGGAGCCGGTTCGCGATTCGGGGCGTTCCCCGACTGCGGGTCGCGATCTCGGCGAGCGCCGCGTCGTCGACCCGGAGATCGAGAAGGCGAGCCGCGCGCGCGAGGACACGCTCGAGCTCCCCGTCCTCGTAGAACTCGAGGTGGGCGGTGAAGCCGAAGCGGTCTCGGAGCGGGTTCGGCAGGAGTCCGGCGCGGGTGGTGGCGCCGATGACGGTGAACGGGGCGAGCTCGAGGGGCACGCTGGTCGCCCCGGCCCCCTTGCCGACCATGATGTCGATCCGGAAGTCCTCCATCGCGAGGTACAGCATCTCCTCGGCGGTGCGCGCCATCCGATGGATCTCGTCGATGAAGAGGAGCTCGCCGGGCACGAGGCTCGAGAGCACGGCCGCGAGGTCGCCAGCGTGCTGGAGGGCCGGGCCGCTCGTGAGGCGGATGGGCTGCCCCGTTTCCTCCGCGACGATGAGGGCGAGCGTCGTCTTTCCGAGTCCCGGCGGCCCGGCCAGCAGGATGTGGTCGGGCGTCCGGCTCTGCATGGCCGCTGCCTTGAGCAGGAGCTCGAGCTGCACGCGAACCTTCGCCTGGCCGACGAACTCGGCGAGGTTCGCGGGACGAAGCGCCCCCTCGAAGGCGATCTCCGCCTCCGATTCCGGTGACTCGGGGATGCGCGAGACGTCGGTCACGAGCGGCTCCCCGCGGGTCCGAGGAGCTTCAGTGTCGCGCGCAGCAGCGCTGCGACGTCAGGGTCCTCGCCGTCGAGCGCCTTCGCGGCGTCTTCAACCGCGGGAGCCGCCTGCCGTTCCGCGTAGCCGAGGCCGAGCAGCGCCTCGACGACATCGCGGCGCAGTGCCGCCGAACCGTTCTGGCCGACTGGCTCGCCAGCCGCAGGACTCGGGGAGAGGGCGAGAGCGATCTTGCCGGCGAGGGAGAGGATGATGAGCTTGGCCGTCTTGGGGCCGATGCCGCTCACCGCGGTGAAGGCCTTGACGTCCTCCTCGGCGACGGCGCGTGCGACCTGCTCCGGCTCGAGGTGCGCGAGCACACCGAGCGCCGACTTCGGGCCAACGCCGGTCACCGTGATGAGGTGCTCGAAGATCTCGAGCTCCTCGGATCGCTGGAAGCCGTACAGGGTCCACGCGTCCTCGCGCACGACGAGGTGCGTGCGCACCAGCACCTCTGCGTCCAGGCGCAGCTGGAGCGCATGGGCCGGAGTCACGAAGACCTGGTAGCCGACACCGGCGGCCTCGATCGTGACCGTGGTGGCGGTTCGGTACAGCACCTGGCCGCGGAGGGAAGCAATCACCGGTCTACCGTACGCGGCGGCCGCGAGTTTTCGCGGCACGCTCGGCGGCGAGCCACGCGCTCTGCGCCGCCGTCGGCACCTCGGGCGTGCGCCCGGCAGCCGCTGGGGCTCGCCGGAGCGGGGCCGCCTCGGCAGCGCTGCCCGCGGCGGTTCCCAGTGGGGTCTTCCAGGCCGAGCAGATGGCGAGGGCCAGGGCGTCGGCCGCGTCTGCGGGCTTGGGCATCTCGTCCAGGCGCAGGATGCGCTGCACCATCGTGCCGACCTGCTTCTTCTCGGCAGATCCGTAGCCGGTGACGGCGGCCTTCACTTCCGAGGGAGTGTGCAGGGCGGCCGCGATGCCCCGGCGCTCGGCGGCGACGAGCACGACCCCGGAGATCTGGGCGACACCCATGACGCTCGGGAGGTTCTGCTGCGCGAAGACGCGCTCGAGTGCGATGGCATCGGGCGTGTACTCGTCGAGGATCGCCTCGATGCCGTCGGCGAGGAGCCGGAGGCGCCGTGGCAGTTCGTCAGCAGGTGATGACGTGACGACCGAGACGTGCACGAACTCGACCCGCTGTCGCCCGTGCACGTCGACGATGCCGAGGCCGCAGCGGGTGAGACCCGGATCGATGCCCAGGATGCGCCGCGGCACTCGGACTACTCGTCGTCTTCCGAGAGCTGCTGCTGCACCTCTGGGGACACGTCGATGTTGGTGAAGATGTTCTGCACGTCGTCGCTGTCCTCGAGGGCGTCGACGAGGCGGAAGACCTTGCGTGCGGTCTCAGCGTCGGCCTCGACCTTGACGTTCGGGACGAACTCGGCGTCCGCGGAGTCGTAGTCGATGCCGGCGGCCTGCAGGGCCGCGCGTGCGCCGACCATCTCGCTCGCCTCGGTGCGGATCTCGAATACGTGTCCGTGGTCGATGACCTCTTCGGCGCCAGCGTCGAGGACGACCTCGAGGATGTCGTCCTCGGTGGGCGTCTCCTCGTGCGGGACGACGATGACGCCCTTGCGCTCGAAGTTGAAGGCGACCGAGCCCGGGTCTGCCATGTTCCCGCCGTTGCGGCTCATGGCGGTGCGCACCTCGGCGGCTGCCCGGTTCTTGTTGTCGGTCAGACACTCGATGAGGAGCGCGATGCCTCCGGGGCCGTAGCCCTCGTACATGATGGTCGTGTAGTCGATCGATTCGCCGGTCAGACCCGCCCCGCGCTTGACGGCGCGGTTGATGTTGTCGATCGGGACGCTGGTCTTCTTCGCCTTCTGGATCGCGTCGGCCAGCGTGGGGTTTCCTGCGACGTCAGCGCCGCCGATCTTGGCGGCGACCTCGATGTTCTTGATGAGCTTGGCGAACGACTTCGCGCGGCGCGAGTCGATGATGGCCTTCTTGTGCTTCGTCGTCGCCCACTTGGAGTGTCCGGACATGTGTTCTCCGTTATTCTCGCGCGTCTCGCCGAAGGCGGGCGCCTGCTTCTGATCGTGTGCGCGCCGACACCGTTGCCCAAGAATCGGGACACGACCGGTCGTCGTCGGCGCGCGGTCTGTCCCCAGTTTACTCGTGCTCCTGGGCTGCGCCTGCTCGAGGCGAGCCGGCTTACGCGTGCTCTGGCCAGGCTCCGGCCAGGAAGACCGCCAGTGCGCGTTCGAGGGCTTCGATGTCGGAGATGGCCGCCAGCTCGCGTGCCGAGTGCATGGAGAGGATGGGGATGCCGACGTCGACGGTCGAGATGCCCAGCCTGGTGGCTGAGATCGGGCCGATGGTCGAGCCGCACGGCAGCGCGTTGTTGGAGACGAACGGCTGCACGGCGACGCCCGCGTTCTGGCAGACGCCGTTCCAGAGCGCGCTCCCCCTGGCATCGGTCGCGTACCGCTGGTTGGCGTTCAGCTTGAGGAGCGTGCCTCGTCCCGCGATCGGCCGGGATTCGTCGTCGTGCTTCTCCGGGTAGTTCGGGTGCACGCTGTGGCCGAGGTCGCTGGAGACGAGCCACGAGGCTGCGAGCGCGCGCCGCTGCTGCGCGGGTCCCGCACCGAGCCCCTCCTGGATGCGCGCGAGGACGTCGCCGAGGAAGGGACCTGCCGCTCCGGACCGGCTCGCGGACCCGACTTCTTCGTGGTCGAACGCCGCGATGACGGGGATGACGCCGTTCGGGACCGTCTCGACGAGTGCGGTCGTGGCCGCGTGGACGCTGACGAGGTTGTCGAGGCGTGCGCCGGCGAAGAGTGCGTCGCCGTGACCGAAGAGCTGAGCGTCCTGCGCGTCGGCGAGGAAGAGGTCGTACCCTGCGATCGTCTCCGGATCCACGCCTGCAGCTTCCGCGAGAGCGGTGACGACGCCGCCTGCCGCCTCGAGCCCGAGCACGGGATGCGTGTGGCGCTGCGGGTCGAGGGCAAGACCTCGCTCATTCACTCCCCTGTCGAGGTGGATGGCGAGCTGCGGGATGCGCGCGATGGGACCAGAGGCGGCGAGCACCGTCGTGCCATTGGCAAGCGCGAGACGTCCCGCGACGCGCAGCTCGCGGTCGAGCCAGGAGTTGAGCAGCGGACCGCCGTAGACCTCGACCTCGAGGCGCTGCCAGCCGTGCGCCGACGACTCGGGGGTCGGCTTGACCTTGAACCCCGGCGAGTCAGTGTGCGCTCCCACGATCGCGAACGGTGTCGTCGGAGTGGTGGATTCTGGGACGCGCCAGGCGATGACGGCGCCGTCACGCACGACGACGTACCCACCTGCTTCCTGCGGCCATTCCTCACGCTCGTCGAGGGAGGTGAAGCCCGCGTCCTCGAGCCGCCTGGCCACCTCAGCCGCCGCATGGAAGGACGACGGTGCGTCGCGGATGAAGGCGGCGAGCGAATCGCTGACCTGCTTGCTTCGCGCGGCTCTGCTCGGTCGGCGTCTCGCCATATTCGTCTCCTGGCTTCTCTCGAGTCGATGCGTGAATAGGTGTGGTCAGGCGGCGTGATCGGTGACGCGATCCAGGAAGTAGCTGTGGAACCGTGTTTCGCCGTTCATCTCCGGGTGGAATGAGGTTCCGAGCAGGTTCCCCTGCGACACCGCCACCACGCGGCCGTCAGGCAGGGCGGCCATCACCCGGGCTCGGTCGCCGACCGCGTCCACGACCGGGCCGCGGATGAAGGTGGCGTGCACCGCTGGCTCGCCCAGCTCGGGAACGTCGAGCTCGGTCTCGAACGACTGGTTCTGCGATCCGAAGGCGTTCCTGCGGACGGTGACGTCGAGCCCGCCGAAGCTCCGCTGCCCGTCGATCGCGTCCAGCACGGTGTCTGCGAGCATGATGAGCCCGGCGCAGGTGCCGAGCACCGGCATCCCGGACGAGATTCGCTTCTTGATGGGCTCGGCGATGTCGAAGATCCGCGAGAGCTTGTCGATGACGCTCGATTCCCCACCGGGGATGACGAGTCCGGCGACGGTTTCGAGCTGCGCCGGAGTGCGGACGAGCACGACTTCGGCGCCGAGGTCCGTGAGCACCTGCTGGTGCTCACGGACGTCGCCTTGCAGCGCCAGGACGCCGACCGTGGGAGCTGCCAACGACCTGCTACCAGCCGCGCTCTGCGAGGCGGTGGGGGGCAGCCAGGTCGGAGACGTTGATGCCGACCATGGCCTCGCCGAGCCCGCGCGAGGCGGCCGCGATGACGGCCGGGTCGTCGAACGCGGTGGTCGCCTTCACGATCGCGGCGGCACGCTGGGCTGGGTTGCCGGACTTGAAGATGCCGGAGCCGACGAAGACGCCGTCGGCACCGAGCTGCATCATCATGGCCGCGTCGGCGGGCGTCGCGACGCCTCCGGCGGTGAAGAGCACGACGGGCAGCTTGCCGGTCTCAGCGATCTCGCGCACCAGCTCGTACGGCGCCTGCAGCTCCTTCGCGGCGACGTACAGCTCGTCGCGGGTCATGGAGGTGAGGGCCGCGACCTCGCCGCGGATCTTTCGGATGTGCTTGGTCGCCTCGGAGACGTCGCCCGTACCGGCCTCGCCCTTGGAGCGGATCATAGCGGCACCCTCGTTGATGCGACGAAGGGCCTCACCGAGGTTCGTGGCGCCGCAGACGAATGGCGTCGTGAACTGCCACTTGTCGATGTGGTTCACGTAGTCGGCAGGGCTCAGCACCTCGGACTCGTCGATGTAGTCGACGTCGAGGGCCTGCAGCACCTGTGCCTCGACGAAGTGCCCGATGCGGGCCTTCGCCATGACCGGGATGGAGACCTCGGCGATGATGCTCTCGATGAGGTCCGGGTCGCTCATGCGCGCGACGCCGCCCTGCGCGCGGATGTCGGCGGGTACGCGCTCGAGGGCCATGACGGCGACGGCACCCGCGTCCTCGGCGATGCGGGCCTGCTCGGCCGTGACGACGTCCATGATCACGCCGCCCTTGAGCATCTCGGCGAGTCCGCGCTTGACGCGGTTCGAGCCGACGGTTCCGTCGGCCCCGACAGGGGTGGCAGTGCGTTCGCTCATGATGTCCTTAGTCTCCGCGTGCAGTCAGTGCGAGGCGGTTCGGGTGTGAAGTGTGCTCAAGTGTAGACGCGGCGCAGCCCCCGCATGGTTGGGCGAGTGCCCAATGAAAACGTTGGATGTCAGGCCCGCGGCCAAGCATCCGCCAGCGCCTGCCTCGTCTCTCCGAGGAGGGATGGGAACGCCTTCGTCTTCGCGATGATCGGGAAGAAGTTGGCGTCGAACTGCCACCGCGGCACGATGTGCTGGTGCAGGTGGCCAGCGATCCCAGCGCCGGCCAGTCGGCCCTGGTTCATGCCGATGTTGAAGCCGTCCACGTTCGAGACCTCACGCAGCACGCGCATGGCGGTCTGCGTGAGGTGCGCGATCTCGAGCACCTCGTCCTCCGTGGCCTCGTCGTACATCGCGACGTGGCGGTAGGGGCAGACGAGCAGGTGTCCCGAGTTGTACGGGTACAGGTTCATGACCACGAACGCGTGCTCGCCCCTGGCCACGATGAGCGACTTCTCGTCATCCATCGTGGGCCCGACGCAGAACGGGCAGGCGTCCGCGGCCGGGTCCTGTCCGTCCTGGATGTACGCCATCCGGTGCGGCGTCCAGAGACGCTGGAATGAGTCGGGCACCCCAGCGAAGTCCGCGGAGGGCTCGATCTCGAGACCGTCCAGCTCGCCTTCCGGGAACCCGAGGGCGCTCATGCCAGGTCTTCTGCCGTGTTGACGAGCAGGTGCTCGTCGACGGCCCCCCGGACGAGACGGATCGCGTCCTCGATCGGGACGCCGTTGCGCTGCGTGCCGTCGCGGAACCGGAACGAGACCGTCTTGGCCGCGCGGTCGTCCTCGCCGGCGATGAGCTGGAACGGCACCTTCGCCTTGGTGTGGTTGCGGATCTTCTTGGGCATGCGGTCGTCTGAGGCATCGAGCTCGGCGCGAACGCCGTGCGAACGCAGCTCGTCGACGATGGTCTGCAGGTAGTCCCCGTACTGCTCGGCGACGGGGATGGCCACGAGCTGGACCGGCGAGAGCCAGACCGGGAACGCACCGGCGTAGTGCTCGACGAGCACGCCGAAGAAGCGCTCGATCGAGCCGAAGAGCGCACGGTGGATCATGACGGGCCGCTGACGGGTGCCGTCAGGGGCCGCGTACTCCATGTCGAAGAGCTCGGGCAGATTGAAGTCGAGCTGGATGGTCGACATCTGCCACGTGCGACCGATGGCGTCTCGCGCCTGCACGGAGATCTTGGGCCCGTAGAACGCTGCTCCGCCCGGATCCGGCACCAGGTCGAGTCCTGACGCGGTCGCGACCTCCTCGAGCGTGCGAGTCGCTTCCTCCCAGGTGGCGTCGTCTCCGACGAACTTCTCCGGGTTCTTCGTCGACAGCTCGAGGTAGAAGTCGTCGAGACCGTAGTCCTTGAGGAGCGAGAGCACGAACTTGAGAGTCCTCGACAGCTCATCCCGCATCTGCTCACGGGTGCAGTAGATGTGCGCATCGTCCTGCGTGAAGCCGCGCGCACGAGTCAACCCGTGCACGACCCCGGACTTCTCCATGCGGTAGACGGTGCCGAACTCGAACATGCGCAGCGGCAGCTCGCGGTACGAGTGCGCGCCCTGGTTGTAGATCAGGTTGTGCATGGGGCAGTTCATGGGCTTCAGGTAGTAGTCCTGGCCCTGCTTCGTGACGTTGCCCACCTCGTCGACTTCCTCGTCGATGCGCATCGGCGGGTACATTCCGTCGCGATACCAGTCGAGGTGGCCCGAGATCTCGTAGAGTCGCCCCTTCGTGATGTGCGGGGTCGAGACGAAGCTGTACCCCTCCTGCACGTGGCGCTTGCGGGAGTGCTCCTCCATCTCGAGCTTGATGATGCCGCCCTTGGGGTGGAAGACCGGAAGACCGGAGCCGAGCTCGTCCGGGAAGCTGAACAGGTCGAGCTCACGACCGAGGCGACGGTGGTCGCGCTTCATGGCCTCCTCGATGCGCTCCTTGTACGCGCGCAGCTCGTCTTTCGTCGGCCAGGCGGTGCCGTAGATGCGCTGCAGCTGAGG
This sequence comes from Pseudoclavibacter sp. JSM 162008, assembly GCF_041366455.1. Taxonomy (NCBI): domain Bacteria; kingdom Bacillati; phylum Actinomycetota; class Actinomycetes; order Micrococcales; family Microbacteriaceae; genus Pseudoclavibacter; species Pseudoclavibacter sp. JSM 162008. The sequence continues at coordinate 16,344 of NZ_JBEWYX010000027.1, read as the reverse complement.
GTTCTTCTCTGATCCGCGCCAGTAGGCGGCGGCGGAGCGGAGGATGGCGAAGCCGTTGCTGAGCATGCGAGTCGACGGCACGTGCGGGCCTCGGCAGAGGTCCTTCCAGTAGACCTCGCCGGTCTTCGGGTCGACGTTGTCGTAGATGGTGAGCTCGCCCGCCCCGACCTCGACGGACTCGTTGTCCGCGTTCGCGCCGGTGCCCTTGATGTTGATGAGCTCGAGCTTGTACGGCTCGCTCGCGAGTTCCGCTCGAGCCTCGTCATCGGTGACGACGCGACGCACGAAGCGCTGGCCCTGACGCTGGATGCGCTGGGCCTCCTTCTCGATGGCCTTGAGGTCCTCAGGGGTGAACGGGGTCTCGACGTCGAAGTCGTAGTAGAAGCCATCGGTGATGGGCGGACCGATACCGAGCCTGGCGTCCGGGTTGATCTTCTGCACGGCCTGCGCGATGACGTGCGCGGCGGAGTGGCGGAGGATGCTCAGCCCCTCTTCGCTGTCGATCGTGACCGGCTCTGCGACTGCACCGTCCGGTACCTCGCGGGCCAGGTCGACGAGTTCCCCGTCCAGCTTCATCGCGACGACGGAGCGGTCGGTGAAGAGCTCGAATCCGGTGGTCGTCGCGCCGCCGGCATCGCTCTGGCGGGGTTCGGTCTCGAGGTCAACGGGATCGCTGGTCACGATGCTCCTTGTCGTTAGGCATGAACAAGCGACCACTTTATCGCGGCACCGGCTCACGCCGAGCACCGGTCGACGCGCGACGAACGAGTTCCCCTACTTCGCGGGACGGTTTCCCTTGGCGGTGAAGGTGCCGATGTCCTCGGGCTCGTCCGAACTCGCTGATGCCGTCGTGGGCCGCTTCGAGTTCCCGGCAGGGTCCGTGCCCTCGTCACGAGCGGAGCTCTTCTTCTCTGAGGCGGCCGTGCCGTCCTTGCCGAGCGTGTCCACGAGGCTGTTCAGGGCGAGGAGCGCGAGTCGGATCTTCTGATGGTGTCGACCGTCCGTCTTCACGTCGAGCTTCTCGGCAAGCTTCACCGCCTGCTCCTTGATGACGCTCTCGCGACCCGTGACGACCTTCTTGAGCCCCGTGTGCACGGCCTGCACGCGCGCTCCCGAGTTCGCGGAATCGCGCACTCGGCCGCCCCTCGGCTCGCCCGTGTTCGCACCTGCGCTGCTGCCCGTCGAAGACATGGTTCCTCCAAGTGCGCCGCTCGGCGCGATCCGTGATGGGAACAAGATACGCCGGGTCGAGATACATCGCGTGTGAAGACGCTGGGTGACGCGACGCGTGCAGATACACAGCCAAGAAGGCGGCACATCCGGCTAGCCTGAAGTCAGCGATCGGCGGACTGCCTTTGGCGTACGAACAACCGAAGGTTGCCGACCGAGGGGATCCTCACATCACGACTTCATCTTCTGCGCTCCCCCAGGCCTCAGGCCCGCTTCAGGGTCTCGGTCGCGTCCGAACCACGAAGCCCCGCACACCGGGAGCGAAGTCCGTCACGCAGAGCTACAGCGCAGTGTCGAAGGTCATCCGTGAGATGGGGCTCCTCAAGCGCACTCGCTGGTTCTACGGAATGCTGGCTGCTGGCCTCATCGTCGCCCTGGGTGGCGCGATCACCGGCTTCATCCTCCTCGGCGACAGCTGGTTCCAGCTGCTCATCGCCGCGGCGCTCGGCATCATCTTCACGCAGTTCGCGTTCATCGCGCACGAGGCCTCGCATCGACAGGTGCTCGAGTCCGGCCCGGGCAACGACCGCCTCGGTCGCTTCCTCGCGGCGGGCGTCGTCGGCATGAGCTACAGCTGGTGGATGACGAAGCACACGAAGCACCACGTGAACCCGAACAAGATGGGCAAAGACCCTGACATCGACTTCGACACGATCTCGTTCACCGAGGAAGACGCCCGGAAGCAGACCGGTCTCCTCGCACTGATCACGCGCAAGCAGGGCTACCTTTTCTTCCCGCTGCTCACGTTCGAGGGCTACAACCTCCACTTCCGCTCGATCAAGTCGCTCTTCACGCGGCAGCCGATCAAGGGTCGCTGGGTCGAGTTCACCATGATCGCAGTGCGCTTCGCGATCTACTTCGGCGCCATCTTCTGGCTCCTGCCCGTCGGCATGGCCTTCGCGTTCGTCGCCGTGCAGATGGCCGTCTTCGGCGTCTACATGGGCGCCTCCTTCGCGCCGAATCACAAGGGCATGCCGATCATCCCGGCAGACGTCAAGATGGACTTCTTCAGCAAGCAGGTGCTCACGTCCCGCAATGTCAGCGGTGGCTGGTGGGCCAGCGCGCTCATGGGCGGTCTCAACTACCAAGTCGAGCACCACCTCTTCCCGAGCATGCCGCGTCCGCACCTCGCTCGAGCTCGCGAGATCATCCGCGAGCACTGCCAGAACCTCGAGGTGCCGTACACCGAGACGACGCTCATCAAGTCGTACGGCATCGTGATCGAGTACCTGAACCGCGTTGGCCTGCAGGCACGAGACCCGTTCGACTGCCCGCTCGTCAATCAGTTCCGTCGCGTGTGACCTGACCCCACACGTGCTCGAAGGCCCATCCGGATCATCCGGGTGGGCCTTCTTCGTGTCCCTCCCAGGTCACTCGCCGACGTCTATTCGTAGATCTACGAATAGGGGCGTATGCTCGAGTCATGAGCATCCACTTCCAAGCACAGATGCCTTCCGGCTGGAAGGCCACGAGCGCCATCCGCACCATGCGCTTCCCGGGCGGCGAGGTCTCCCTCGTCGTGCCCGACTCCCTTGAGGAGGTGCCGGCCTACGCCACCGTGACCGGTGCTGACCCGTCGGACCTCGTTGCCCTCGGGATGTGGGCCGACTACACCCACGGGCTCGGGCACCGCGCCGTCGCCCTCCTCCCGTACCTGCCCGCGGCCCGGGCCGACCGCGGCGTGCCGTTCGGCGCGAGGGTCTACGCCGAGCTCATCAACAGCTTCCGGCTCGACCAGGTGATCGTCTTCGACCCTCACTCCCGAGTCGCGCCCGCGCTGATCGACAACGTCAAGGTGATCGGCTCCGCACCGTACATCCGTCGTGCCACGATCGGTCGTGTCGGCGACACCCACGACTTCACGGGCGTCATCGCGCCGGACGCGGGCGCCGTCACCCGTGCGCAGGCTGCGGCCGACGCGTTGCACCTTCCGCTCTTCCGTGCACAGAAGCACCGCGACTTCGCCACGGGCAGACTCTCCGGCTTCAGCTGCGAGCAGCTGCCGGAGCACGGACGACTGCTTGTGGTCGACGACATCTGCGACGGCGGCGGCACGTTCAGAGGACTTGCAGAGGCGACGGGCCTGAATCGCGAGCGGCTCTCCCTCTTCGTGAGCCACGGCGTGTTCTCCGGCGAGGCGCCTGCCCTGCGCCAGCACTTCGCCGAGATCATCACCACCGATTCGCACCCCGGTTCCGCTCGCGAAGGCGTGGCGACCAAGGTGCTCTCGATTCGCAACATCCTTGCCCCTTTCGTCGAGCGCTGAGCAGCGCGACGACGACCTCCACCTCGCCACCAGAAAGGCACGACCATGAACTTCACGGCAATCGCTCCCCTCTTCCAGACGGACGCGTACAAGCTCGGCCACCTGCAGCAGTACGGACTCGCGGGGAACGTCACGGGCGTCTACTCCAACTACACGAACCGCGGATCCCGCATCGCGGACATCGGGGCCGTCGTGCACTTCGGGCTCCAGGCGTTCCTTGAGCGCTACACGGACTCCTTTCGGGTGTTCTTCGAGGCCGACGAGGACGAGGTCTGCGCGGCCTACGAGGCACGAGTCGCGCGCATCCTCGGCCCGAACACGATCGGGAGCGCGCACATCCGCGCACTGCACCGGCTCGGGTTCCTGCCCCTGCGGTTCTGCGCTGTCCCAGAAGGCACGGCGGTACCGCTGCGCATCCCGAGCTTCACGATCGAGAACACGCACCCCGACTTCTTCTGGCTGACGAACTACGTCGAGACGGTCCTGAGCGCGGAGATCTGGCAGGCCTCGACGACGGCGACGCTCGCCAGGGCCATGCGAGAGACGCTCGAGGTCGCGGCCGCCAGGACGGGCACGCCGCCCGCAGCCGTCGACTGGCAGGGACACGACTTCTCCTACCGTGGCATGTCCTCCAACGAGACTGCGGCGATGAGCGGCGCCGCGCACCTGCTCAGCTTCACGGGAACCGACTCTCTCGTCTCCATCGACTGGATCGAGCGCCACTACGGCGGCGAGTTCGTCGCGGGGAGCGTGCCTGCGACCGAGCACTCCGTGATGTGCGCCGGCATCGCCACGGTCGGCGAGCGCGAGCTGTTCGAGCGGCTCCTCCACCTGTACCCGAGCGGCATCGTCTCCGTGGTCTCCGACACGTTCGACCTCTGGCGCGTCCTCACCGAGTACCTGCCCGCCCTCAAGCAGGAGGTGCTCGCGCGCGACGGCAAGCTCGTCATTCGGCCGGATTCAGGCGACCCCGTCGACATGCTCTGCGGTATCGAGGACGAGGGCCATGGCGTCAGCACGGCCGAGCGGAAGGGGGTCATCGAACTCCTCTGGGACACGTTCGGCGGCACCGTGAACGCCGCGGGCTTCCGGGAGCTCGACCCGCACATCGGCGCCATCTACGGCGACTCCATCACCCGCGAGCGGGCTGTGCGCATCACCGAGCGACTCGCGGCGAAGGGCTTCGCGTCTGGAAACGTCGTCTTCGGCATGGGAAGCTTCGGGTACCAGTACCAGACCAGGGACACGTTCATGTCCGCGATCAAGGCGACGTGGATCCGAGTCGATGGTCGCGGCGTCGACATCCGGAAGGACCCAGTGACCGACAGCGGAACGAAGAAGAGCGCGACGGGGCGACTCGCCGTCGTCCGAGACGCAGACGCTCGGATGCGCCTCATCGAGCGCGCCACGCCCGCGGAGGAGGCTGAATCCCTCCTGCAGACCGTGTGGGAGGACGGGGCGTTCGTTCGCCGTCAGACGTTCTCCGACATTCGCGCGGTGCTGGCCGCGCAGACGGTGCTGCGTTGAGCGAAGCGTACGATCAGCCGCTCGTCGCGATGGATGCACTGCCCGTGCGCTATCGCGACGAGCGGCTGGAGTTCGGTCTGGCGGTGCGACAGTACGACCCGCATGCGGGCGTCGAGGCCCTTCCGGGGGTGCTCCTGCTTGCGGGCGAGCACGGGCCGGGCCCAGTGCTGCGTGCCATGCGCACGAAAGCCGGTATCCCGGAGCCCGAGGTGCGGTTTACCCGCCAGCTCGGCTGGTTCGACGGCACCATGCGCGACCCACGCAGTGCGACGATCTCCCTCGCGAGTCTCGTGTTCCTCGAACCGGGTGCCCGTGCCGGCGAACTGGTCTGGCATCCGCTCGACGACGCGCTGCGCCTGCCCTTCGACCACACGGTGATCGTAGAGGCGGCGCGTGTGAGGCTCGGTGAGATCCTCTGGCGGGACTGGGAGGTCACGCGAGCGCTGCTCGGCGAGAAGTTCACCTCCGGCACCGCCCTCGCGCTCGGTGCAGCGCTGAAATCGGAGCCGTACGATCGCCCGAACTTCCGACGCTGGCTCGAGGGAACCGGTGTCGTGCGGGTCACCACCGACACGACGGGCGTCAAGCTCAGGGGCCGCACGACCGTGTGGGAGTGGAGCGACTGAGTCATTCTGAGGAAAAACCGGGCACCTTGCAGGTCCACACACGAAGAGAGGATTGGGCTCATGGCCGAGATGCCGCACATCGCAGAGGCCTGGGAGATGATCGAGCGCGTCCTGCGCCGTCACGTCCCTGCCGTCGCTGACACGTTGCGTCCCGGCGCAGACGACGCTTCGCTTGACCAGCTTGCAGGCGCAGTCGGTGACCTGCCAGACGAACTGGTGGCGAGCCTGCGCATTCATGACGGGCAGGACAACCCGACGCAGCTCCTCGACCTTTTCGACTATCTGGCATTCCTGAGCATCGAGGCAATGCTCGAAGATCACCGCGTGCGGTCCGAAGCGCTCGGCGACGATGTGGGCTCGACGGAGTATTCGTGGATGGCTCCGGATCGGGTGCGAGCGATTCCGAACAGCAGCGGCTGGCTCCGCTTCACGGATTCTGACGGGACGGGTCACGCCGTGGACCTCGATCCGCTCCCCGCAGGCCAACGTGGGCAGGTCATCTGGCTGCCGATCGACGGACCGACTCCTGCTCCGATCGCAGTCTCCTACGGGGCCTGGTTGACGAGTCTGGCCCGCCGCCTCGACGACGGGGAATTCACCGTCGATAGCGAACTCGGCGTTCTCCGACTCGAACGGGACCTCACGGCGTGAGCGCTCGGCGATCCCGGCCGCCGTCGTGGGCCCTCGCCTGACTCCGTTCGAAGACCCAGACGGCCTTCGTGTCCGGGAACCAGGGCGCCCCGTCCTCCTCGAGAACAGTCCATCCCGCGAGGTGCTGTCGATACCCGGGCTGGATCCACGCCTCCCTGTGCAGGAGCGACAGCTCCGGGTCCATGGCCAGAACCGCGTGTGGAAGTTCGTCGAACTCGAACTGGCAGTACTGCTCCTGGGCCTCTCTCGGCAGCGACCCCTCACCCCAGCTGACCGTGAGGAGCGCCTCCGTGACAGCACGCGCTGTCGCCATGAACGTGTGGGGGCCGCGTGCGGTGAAGTCCGCGAGCTCGGGCACTGGGACCTGCTCCCGGTAGGCGCCGAGCAGATCGTCCCCATCCCGTCCCGGGGTGACGAGCGTCAGCGGCCGGTCCGGGTTGCTCGGCATGACGAAGTCGCGGATGATCAGCACCCCGTCGGGGGCGAGCGCCCTCCCGATAACGGCGAGGTTCGCCAGCGCAGCCTGTCGACCGTGCTCTGGTCCCCGCGGGTTGTACGAGGCGATCTCGTGCAGCACCGAGCTCATGACGATGCCGTCGAGGTCGCGCAACCCGAGTTCCGAAAGCTGCTCGGCGGTCCCTGACCGCACCGTAATGCCGGGGATAGCACGCAAGTGGGCGACCGCGTCGGCGGAGTCGTCGAGCGCTATGACGTCGTCCACGTCAGGAAGTGCTGCGGTCCTGGCCGCCAGCTCTCCCCCGCCGGCGCCGATGTCGAGAATGCGTCCACCGCGAAGCCAGTCGGTGAGCTCGGTCTTCTCGTCGACGGCGGCCGCCATACGCCGGAAGTAGCGTTCCTCGAGTCTCGAGCGCTGACTGCCTGCGGCTGCGGAGCCTGTCGTATCCCTCGCGGACGTCATGGTGAGGATCCTCCGCTTGTTCGGCAGTGACGGCGGACACGAAGAAGGCCCCTGAAATTCAGGGGCCTTCTTCTCGATGGTGGGCGATACTGGGATCGAACCAGTGACCTCTTCCGTGTCAGGGAAGCGCGCTACCGCTGCGCCAATCGCCCATTGCGAGGTGACGACGGGATTCGAACCCGTGTGGACGGCTTTGCAGGCCGCTGCCTCGCCTCTCGGCCACGTCACCGTGTTGTGGGTTGAAACCCGTGCAAACTCCGTTTGGTGTTTACCACCAGACTGAGTCACACTCGAGCGGATGACGAGATTCGAACTCGCGACCCTCACCTTGGCAAGGTGATGCGCTACCACTGCGCCACATCCGCATCGCGCTTGTCTCGGGAACTTCCGTTCCGGCTTGACCAGCGCGAGAATGACTCTATAGGAACTCGAGCCGCGATACAAAATCCACCGGTGTAATTCGCCGAAAGTCCTGGTCAGAACGGCAAGCCGCGGCGGGCGTCTTGGGTCTCCTGCACGAGGGGCTGGTGCGAACAGTCGCCGGAGGGTGCCGTTCGAGGCGCTGCAAGCACGTCCGCAGTCCCGGGGCGTGCACGACTGACTCGTGCACGTGGACGACACGGCGACACGGTTCGGCACTTCAGTGCCGCGTGCTCATCCCCCGCCGGATTCTGTGGCATGATTAGTCCTCGTCGCGGGTGATTGGCGCAGTTGGTAGCGCGCTTCCTTCACACGGAAGAGGTCGTGGGTTCGAGTCCCGCATCACCCACCGCACGCACAAGGCTCGAACCCTTGCCAATGGAAACGTTGGCAGAGGTTCGGGCCTTGTTCATGTCTGCGGCCCAGGTCAGCGCGTTAGCGTTGACCTGCGGATCGAGGAGCATTTCGAAGGGCCGGTTGTGCTCGACGCGCAACTCGTTGTCCTCGTCGATGAAGACCTTCGTGAAGAACGCCTGGTTGCACAGCCGCCGGTTGGTGTCGTCGCAGCGGGCGTAGATGTCAGCGCAGTTGGCGAGCAGGCCGAGCGCGTCATCGAGGTGGGCGCGAGCGTCGGCGTAGTCGCCGAAGTGGGCGTCGATACGGCGGGTTACCTGGTCGAGTTCGGCGACGATGCGGTCTTGCTCGCGCTTGAGTACGGAGAGCGGTATCGCGTCGGCGTAGTGCGCTTGCATGAGGCGGTCTTGCTCGCTTTCGAGCCGGTTGCGGTTGGTGGTGAGGCGTTCCAGTTCCTCGGTTTCGGCGGCCATGAGCCGGTCGAACTCGTGGTGGAGCATCCCCGCGAGTGCGTCTTGCTGGGCCGGCGTGATCTGGACGCGCGTGTAGTAGTCCTCGACGAGTTTCTCGACGTCCTCGATGAGCATCGCCTGGCGCGTGCAGTCGGTGTGCTTGGAGTGCCGCCCGGAGCACACGAAGTAGCAGTAGACGTTGCCGTGGCGGTTCTTCGCGTTGGAGACGATGAGCCGTGATCCGCATTGGCCGCAGTGGATGGTGCCTTTGAGGTAGTGGCCGTGGACTTGGGTTGCCTCGACGGCGCACTGGTGCGCGGTGAGCACGGACTGGACCTGGTACCAGACCTCGGCAGGCACGAGGGCCGGGTGGTTGCCCTTGTAGCGGGTGCCTCGGTAGATGACATCGCCCTTGTAGTACGGGTTGGTCAGGAGGCGATGGATGGTGGACACGGCCAAGGGCTTCGCCGGCCTCTTCGGCGTGGGCAGGCTGCGCAGTCCGCGCGAGGTGAGTTCGTCGTGGAGCTGGCTGACGCTCCAGTTCCCGGAGGCGTATGCCTTGAAGGCCCACTCGATCATGGGCGCGCGCTCGGGGTCGAGTTCGATGGTGCGAAGCTCGCGGCCCATCTCGTCGCGCTTGCGGACGTTCAGATACCCGATGGGCGCTCGTCCGTTTGTACCGCCGCCGATGGCTTTCTGCGTCATGCCCTTGGTGACTTCGGTGGCGAGGTTGCGGGAGTAGAACTCGGCGATCGTGGACATGATGCCGTGCAGCAGCATCCCGGAGGGCGTCTCGTCGATGTTCTCCGACGCGGATACGAGCACGACCCCGCACTGTTGGAGTGCGAGGTGGATGCTCACATCGTCGGCTCGGTTCCTGGCGAGCCGGTCGACCTTGTGAACGATGCAGTACGCGACCTTGTTGGCCTTGACGTACTGGATCATCCGCATGAGCTCGGGCCGGTCGGAGGACTTGGCTGAGGCTCCCGCGTCAACGAACTCCTCGACGATGCCGGCGCCGAGCTGTTCGGCCTTGCGCCTGGTCGCTTCGCGTTGGGCGGGGATCGAGAAGCCTTCGTCGGTGCCGCCCTTCTCTGCCTGCTCACGGGTTGAGACCCGCAGGTACGACACTGCGACGGCAGCGGTCCGGGGCGGGTCGATGAGGCTGGCTGCCGGATCGTCGGCAATGGTGGTCATCGGTGGCTCACTCTCACGCGGTTCGACCCTCGCGCTCCCACTGCGGTGGGAGGGGCGTTGATCGTGAGAGCAGCCGGTGAAGGCTGTAGGGCGAGACCCGATGGTCTCGGTGCGTGTTGCCCGCCAGATGACGAGGTTTGGGCCACAACGCCCCGCGTTGCGAGGCTTGCGAGGTTCATTCTACCGGGCGGCCTCTGAGGTGGCCAGGTCATCGGGGGCCGCCCGGTAGGTGTCGGGCACCCGGGCCGCTTCGCGGGCGGCTCGGCTCTCGCCTGTCTCCTGCAACGTCAGCCGGATGAGAACTTCGGTGAGCTTGTGCAGGTCGGCGCGGTCGCGATGCACGGCCCGGACGGAGAACGACCGCTCCTCGTAGGGGCGACGGTCGGTCTTCTTGGCATAGCGGCTCATCGGTCTACGGACCCTCGTCGTCGGCGAGACTGGCGTAGAACTCGTCTTCGGCTTCCTGCCGCTTGCGGACCTGGGTGATCACGAAGTCCACGAACTCTTCGTCCCTGTCGTCGAACTTCACCTCCTGGATCGCGGGGGCGGGCTCTTCGCCGGGCCAGGCGGCCTGCCGGGTGGGACGGTCGCGGTCCCCGCGCGTACTGCAGGCGGTGACCCAGTAGCGGAGGCGTTCTCGCGCGTCTGCGAAGTCGCGATGCCAACCGAGGGGTGCGGACGCGTTCTGCTCGGGGTCGTAGGCAGCCAGCCAGTGCAGGTGCAGTGCCGACAACTCCCAGACCATCTCCGGATGGTGATGCCAGAACGGCGGAATCACCGAGACCTGAAGTCCGTAGGTGCGGCGCAGCCAGTCCACCCACCGGTTCAGCGCGAGCCATTCCTGCTCCAGCTCGTGAGCGGTGAGCAGGTTCCAGTTCACCGGGTGTGGCGGCTCGGGCATGTCGGCGTTGGTGACGCGGGGCGGCCCGTCGAACACGTCAGGCTCATCCACCTCGGACGGTCCGACGGGGACATCGGGTGCTGCGGGTTCTTGGTTCTGATCGTTCGTCATGGTCTGGCTCCCGAACTCACATGCTGACCGGCGCGGCCTGTGCCACAGCGTTCGTTCGCTGGGGCGGCTCGTAGGCGGCTGCGTCTCGTCCGGCCGAGTTGCGCGGGGTGCGGTCTACCTCGTAGCGGGTTCGCGCGGCGTCGTGGCCGATCTTCTTGGCGATGAACTCTTCGCCCTCGATCGCCTGGCCATTGCGCTCGTAGTTGACCGGGCGCGTGTAGCCCTCGGCCAAGAAGTTGTCGCCCTGGGCGAAGTTCGCGTGTGCATGCTCGGCCGACCGTCCGAACATCACCAGGTGGTGGTAGGTCGTCTCGGTCTGGGTGAACGAGCCGTCTTCCTCGCGGCGGAAGTGCTCCTTGCCAATGCGGGCGAAGAACCTCGCGTCGCCCTTGGCCGTCTCGGTGAGCAACGGCTCCGAGGCGATGAAGCCTGACAGTGACTCCTGGGTATGAATGGCCATGATGGCGTCCTCCTGAACTCGGGCGACCAGCTGCACGTGGTCGCTGTGTCAGGCAGGTACGCCCCGGCACCCAGAGTCGTCAGGATGCGGGGCTGCGCAGGAGAGCTTCGAGCTCCGCGCGATCGCTGCGGAGCTGCGCGGCATCCTGCCGGGAGGGCCAAGCGCGTAGGTCGGTGACGATGGGTGGTGCGGAGCGGAGCATGGTGATGCCGGTGCCGAACGGCAGCGTGCGGATGCGGTCTGGCGGCAGGATCGGCACGCGGCGGATGGAGCGTTGGTTGGAGCGGGTACCGCCGTCCCCGAGAGTCACCGAGTCGGTGTACTCGTCGCGTTCGCCGATGAGGGTGGAAAGGTCTTGGAGGTCGCGGCTGTTGGAGGCGCCGCCGAGGATGATCTTGACGATGCTGGCGTCCCAGATCGCGCCGGCCTGGTGCTCGCTCCACCGGTCGCGGGCCTGGGCAAGAGACTGCAACACGGGCATGGTGGTAATCCCGGTGCCGCCACCTTCGGCCATGAGCGTCGGGAGCGACGGCAATGGCGCGAGGTTCCCGATCTCGTCGAGCGCGAGCAGCAGCGGCGGATCAAGCCTGGCTCCGGGCGAGCGGGCGGCGAGCCTGCGCGCTGTCTCGATGAGGTCTTCGACGAACGCCGCAACCAGCGACGCGGAGGCACCCGCACCTGCCCCGGTGGCGAGCAGATAGAGGGTGCCGTGCTCGGTGAGGAAGGTCTCGGGGTCGAACTGCTCGTCCGGCTCAGGTGACACCGCGTCGAGCACGCGAGGGTCGGCAAGCGCGGCGAAGGCGAGGGAGACGCCTTGCCAGATGCTGTCGCGGGTCTTGGGGTCGGCGTCGATCATCGCGGCCAGGGAGTCGTCCCAGCCCATCGCCGCGTTCGGGTGGGAGTTGAGGATCGCGACCGCTTCGGAGGCAGCCGAGGGGTCGAGGGTCCATCTAAACAGTTCGGCGGGTGGTCTGCCGTCGAGGGCTGCGGCGTGCAGCAAGCTCTGAAGCGCGGTGCGGGTCTTGCCCTCCCAGAAGCCTCCGGACTCCACCCCACCAGCGGAGAGGCCGGTAGCGGCGGCGAGGCCGTTGGCGCGGATCATCGCGGTCAGTGGGTCGTGGCAGCCGCGTACCGGTGACCAGCGCAACCCGGCAGGGATGCCCTCGGCCAGGCGTTGCGGGTCGAACACCGCGACCGGGCCGCCGCGACGGCGGCGGGCGCGGAGGGTGGCGGTGAGGTTGTCGGGCCGGGTGCTGGTGGTGACGACCGCGCCGGGTGCGTCGAGGATCGCGTTGATGACGACATGGAGGCCTTTGCCGGAGCGGGGCGGGCCGATCAGCAGGATCGAGTCCTCGACCGATGCCCATACCTTCGTGCCGCGACTGGCTCCGAGGAGGTAGCCGACATCCTCCGGTGTTGGGGATTCCAGCGACGGCCGCAAGGTGTCAGCGCGGTGCAGCAGTGCCTTCGCCGATGCGGCCGTCTTCACTTCCTGGCTGGTGGCGGTCCCGGCGAGGCGGTGTGGGTCGGTCTCAGTCTTCCTGGTGTGGTGGCGCAGCATGATCCAGACCCAGACGGTCCCGGCGGCGAGCCCGCCGAGCATGACCGTGCTGATGAGCCAGTAGAGGATCGGGTTGAGCCCGTCGGCACCGAGTGTGGTCGCGGGGTCGGCGGGGTTGAACAGCACTCCGAGGCCCGCGGCCGGGCCGGCGTCCGGCTGTGGCAGGCCGGTGAGGAACGCGGTGATGCTGCCGGCTGCGCGCAGCACGAGCGCGATGCCGAACATGCCAATCAGCCCGATGAGGGCGGCGTTGGCGGTGTTGCAGGCGGTAGTGGCGGAGAGGCTGCTCGCGGACCCGGAGCTTGCCGGGGCGCGGATCGTTCAGAACGAGCATCTGAGCGTGCTTGCGTGGATGGTTTCCACGGACCGCCTTGAGATTCGTGTCGGTGTCCCACGGGGAAAGAACGGCGACTTGCTTACGCATCGAGAGTCGGGTCGCTACTTCCACACCAAATACGGCATCTTCGCGGATGGCTACGGTAATCGAGTCGCCTTCAACGGATCGAACAACTCATCGGTGACAGCCTGGGCGAGGAACCACGAGACGTTCGACGCCTACCATCCTGGAATGTCCCGATCTGGGACTACCTGGGTGTACACAAGGTGCTCGACTTCGAGAAACATTGGACCGACAACGCCGACGCAGGATGGGCAGTCATCGACCTGCCGTCGGCAGTGCGGCAGCACCTCATCGAACACGCGCCCGAGAACCCACCGCTACCATCCGGCGTTGTCTTGCCACCTTTGGAGGTGCCGACCTCGTCGGAAGACGACACCGAAGGGTTCGACGTCGAGGAAGCATGGGACGAGCTCGTCGCCTTGCGGGACGCACCGACCGAATCGCCCTGGACCGGTATCGGATCAGCATGGGCGCAGCCCCTCCCACACCAAGCAGAACTCATCAGCCGTGTCGTAAACACCTACCCGCGCGGCTACCTGTTCGCCGACGAGGTTGGACTCGGCAAGACCGTGGAAGCGGGCATGGTCCTTCGCGAGCTCTTCACATCAGGCCGGGCGAAGAAGGCACTGCTACTTGTCCCCGCATCTGTGATGAAGCAGTGGCAAGAGGAACTCCACGAGAAGATGAACCTCGATGTCGCGCGATTCGACAAGGGCTCCTTCGTGGATCGCTATGACGAGCCGATCCCGGTCGATCCAAGTGCCAATCCATGGTCGGCGTTCCCCATCGTGCTCGCGTCATCGCACCTCGCTCGCCGCCGCGACCGCCGGCGGCAGATACTCGACGCCGGGCCCTGGGATGTCGTCCTCGTAGACGAAGCACACCACGCCCGTCGACGCGGCTCCAAGCCGACCCACACCGCGAACTCACTGCTGGCGCTGCTCCAAGAGATGCGAGGCAAAGAGATGTGGCGTGCGCTGTACCTCGCCACCGCTACACCGATGCAGATGAACCCGCACGAAGCCTGGGACCTGATCTCCCTTCTCGGGCTCAAGGGCCGATGGGCTGTCAGCGCCGAAGACTTCATCCGGTACTTCAAGCTTCTGGCAATCGATCCGATGCACCGTCATTGGGACCTGCTATGCGCGATGTTGGAGGACTACTTCTCCGACCCGCAGGCCGAGCGGGACGCTGACCTCGAACGGCAGATCGACGACGCGCTTGGCTGGACTGGTGGTTATGTGGTTACGGCCCTGGCCGGAAACCCGCCGAGCGCGGACCTGAAAGCCAAGTTCCCCAACGAGACCTCCGAGTGGATGGACAAGTGGCTCCGCCGGCACACTCCGATGCGGGATCGCGTGTTCCGCAATACCAGAAAGACGATGCGCGCGTACCAGGCAGCCGGGATCATCCCTGACGACGTGGTCATCCCATATCGCCACGTCAAGGACGAGTTCATCCCGCTGGAGCCAAACGAGCGCCGACTATACGAGCGCATTGAGGAGTACATCCGCCGCCACTACAACGCGTACATGGCGGAGGCGGGCAATCAGGCACTCGGATTCATCATGACCGTCTATCGCCGTCGCCTGACCTCATCGTTTGAGGCGATCAAGCGGTCTCTTCGTCGCCGACTGAGTGTCTTGGAAGACGGCAAGAACCTGACTGAACTGCTCACCGATGACGACAACGTGGATGTCGAAGGATCACTGTTCGAGCCAGAGGCATTCGACACCAGGGCCGACCGACTCCGCGACGAGATCGCCGAACTCAAGTCGTTCCTCCAAGACCTCGACAGCATCTCCGGCGAAGACAGCAAGGCCAGCCAGCTCGTTGCTGACGTGACTGAGGCGCTGAACACGTACTCGTCTGTGGTTGTCTTCACCCAGTACGCCGACACGATGGACTACGTCCGTGAGCGGTTGCTCACGGCGGGGTACCGCCGCCTCGGCTGCTACTCGGGCCGGGGCGGTGAGGTCTACGACGCCGAATCCGGATCATGGGCCGAGGTCGCAAAGTCGGAGATCAAGACCAAGTTCCGTAGTGGCGAGCTTGAAGTTCTCATCGGCACCGACTCCATGAGTGAGGGTCTTAACCTGCAAACTTCGGGACGGCTCATCAACTACGACATGCCATGGAATCTGATGCGGGTGGAGCAGCGGATCGGCCGCGTTGATCGCATCGGGGCGTCCTACAAGGACATTCGCATCAGCAACTACTTCTACGCCGATACCGTCGAGGAACAGGTCTACAAGGGCATCGCAGAGGATTACGGAGACTTCACTGACATCGTCGGCGATGCCGCCCCTGTGCTGGCAAACATCGAGAAGGCCATCGAGCGTCTCGCCCTGACCGGGCACACAACGCCCACCGACATCAAGTCTGAGGTCGGCGAAATCCGACAGCAAGTCGAGGACATCAAGAACGAACCGGTGGGCAACGACGATCTGGGTGAACCCGCCGGTGAGAGCCACGTCAAGGAACCGCCCCAGCTCGTCGGCGCCACAACACCAGAGGAACTGGAGCGTCGGCTCACGACGAATGGGCTCAGCCGCGCTGCGTTCGAAGTGGACGACCAGCACCCAAAGGTCTACCGACTCAAGCCGCCAGCCGAGAGTCTGTCCAAGCTGTCCTTCAGCGAACTCGATGGCGTACGCGACATTGAGGAGTACTTCGATCCGTCTCCCGTCGAGGCACTGCCGGTCACGTTTGACCGCGCCACATGGGACGAGAGCGACGACGCCTCGCTGGTCTTCCTCACATATGGGACACCTGAACTCGCGGCACTTCTACCGGCCGTGGACGCCGCCGACTGACGCTCCTGCGGGCGTCACTCGCGATCCCAACCCCCGAAGTGCCGACGCCGCCTGGAGCGGCAGGACGCCTTTGCCGAGCGCAGTGATCCGTTGGTTCTGCGTCAGCTCGTCGATGTCGGTGACCCATCCAGTCGGCAGGCCCATCAGCCTCTCCACGAACGCCGGGGCAGGGCGTGGGCCGTCGGCGTCGTTCAAGAGGGCTGGCGCAGGTGCGGCTCTTCCGGTGATGTGTTCCCAGCGGGTGATGGCGTCGGCGTAGCGTCCCCAGCGCTGAACAGTCCGTCGATCAGGGACCACAGCGTCTCCGACTCGGCTCTCCTGTTCGGTGATGATGGCGCTCATCGAAATTCCCCAGAGTTGCTCATCGGAATTCCTCAGGTCGCGTGGTCAGGTTAGCGCAGGTTCGTGCCGGTCGTGACGCGGCGGAGTTCGTCTGCGGCGGTGGCGTGGTGG
>NZ_JBEWYX010000026.1:0-31531 GCF_041366455.1 Pseudoclavibacter sp. JSM 162008 | reverse complement strand
CCTGCAGACCATTGCGCTCGAGAATGTCGAGCCGCCCCTGGACATACTCGGCGTCATCCCACCGCCACGGATCCAGGTGATCACCCCAGCAGGCGATCTCCAGACCGTCATACCCCCACTCCCCCGCGAGGCGAGCAACCTCCTCGAACGGCAGATCGGCCCACTGACCGGTGAACAACGTGACAGGACGAGACATGCTTCTCCTCTTAACTAACGTTCTCGAATGCTGAAGCCGCGCTGCTCAGACAGCGACGGCGGACCGGGTCTCGACCCATGCGCTCTCCGCGGCCGAGCTGCGCTCGACGGCGTCGAGCACGCGCTGCACGCGGAGCCCCTCTTCGAAGCTCGAGTGCAGCGGGGCACCGTCGGCGATGGCGTTGACGAGGTCGACAACCTGGTGCGTGAAGCCGTGCTCGTAGCCGAGCATGTGGCCGGCCGGCCACCAGGCTGAGACGTACGGATGCTCGGGCTCGGTCACGAGGACCTGCGCGAACCCCTGCGCCCGGTTGTCGGCCGTGCGGTCGTAGTACTGCAGCGAGTTGAGATCCTCGAAGTTCCACGCGAGAGCGCCGAACTCGCCGGAGACCTCGATCGCGAGGGCGTTCTTGCGGCCCGTCGCGAAGCGGCTCGCGTCGAACGAGGCGAGCGCCCCGCCCGAGAGCCGCCCGGTGAAGATCGCGATGTCGTCGACCGTCACCGACCCGGTGCCCGAGCCGTCCGCGAGCGGCCGCTCAGGGATGATCGTGTCGATCGTGCCGGAGACCCGCTCGACGTTCTGGCCTGTGACGAACTGCGTGAGATCGATCGCGTGCGCCCCGATGTCGCCGAGCGCACCCGAACCCGCGAGCTCCTTCTGCAGGCGCCACGAGAGCGGCGCAGCCGGGTCGACGAGCCAGTCCTGCTGGTACGAGGCACGCACCCGGTGGATGCGGCCGATCCTGCCCTCGGCGATCAGATCGCGCAGCAGGGTCACGGCTGGCACGCGACGGTAGGTGAACCCGACCATCGACTTCACGCCGTGCTCTGCGGCGCGAGCAGCCGCATCCGCCATTGACTCGCCCTCTGCGACCGTGTTCGAGAGCGGCTTCTCGACGATGACGTGCTTGCCCGCCTCGAGCGCCCCGATGGCGATCTGTGCGTGCGAGTCTCCGGGCGTGACGATGTCGACGATGTCGATGTCGTCTCGCCCGATGACCTCACGCCAGTCGGTGGCCGACTCCTGCCAGCCCCACTGCTTCGCGGCCTCCGCGACGGCCTCACCGTTGCGCCCGACCACAACCGCCATCTCGACCTCGGCTGGCAGGCCGAAGACGCGAGGCGCCTGCCGCCAGCCGACCGAGTGAGCGGCTCCCATGAAGCCGTAGCCGATCATGGCCACGCGCAACGGCCTGGTCATGCGAGCACTACCTCACGCTCGACGGGGACGCGGTTGGTGACGTAGCGGCCCGGCGCGATCTGCATGTAGAGGAGACGCATCGTGAGCACCACCTCTACCGTGAGCTTGTCGCCGGCGGCGGGCACCTCATCCAGTTGGATGACGATGTCGGGCCGGTCGGAGAGGAACCAGAGCGTCTCGGACTGCTCGGGCAGCTCGTCGATCGTGTACGAGCGACCCTGCAGCTCGAAGCGGAGCTTGTCCTTGGGGATGGCGACGCCGTTGACGTTGACCTCGACGTTGTCGACGGCCGACAGCCAGAGGCTGCGGTACCAGGGGATCTGCACGGAGACGCTGATGCCGTCCTCTCGGCGCGTGACATCCTTCTCGGCGAAGAGTGAATTGTGTGTTGCCATGGTGTTCTCGTCCCTAGCCTCAGGCGACCGTGAGGCTGTTCGCCTCGGCCGCGGTCTCTTCGATGGCACGGCGCATGAGCGCGTGCTGCTGGCGCACCTGCTCGACCGGGTCGCTCTCGCCGAGGTCGGCGAACGCGTGGCCCTCCCACTCGCTGGAGAGGTAGCCCTGGTAGCCGCCCTTCACGAACTGGCGCACGATGCGCGCCGTGTCCATGGCCGGCTCCTCGCCGTGCTCGTCGATGTCGTAGAACTTCGCGTGCACGTGGAACATCTGCGGCATGATGTCGAGCCATTCCTCCGGCTCGACGAGACCGTGCATGTTGAAGGCCAGGCGCGTGAACGGGCCGAGGCGGGCGAAGTCGAACTTCTCGGCCGTGAGGAAGTCCTCGAAAGCCTGGTTGCGCACGTGCATCGGCTGCGGGCGACGCCAGATCTCGTCCATGACGGGGAAGTACTCCTCCGGCATGCCCATGCTGCTGAGCGTGCGCAGCAGGCGCGGCGAGAGGCTGTGCATCGTCGAGCTGAAGTCGGCCGTGAAGCCGAGGCGCTCGCTGCCGAGCTCCTCGTACATCTCGCGGATCGCGTGGATCTGCGGGGCGTTCGGGCCGGAGGGGGCGTGGATCTCATAGCCGAGGCGCTGGTCGTACTTCTCGGCGAGCGGCAGTAGGCGAGCGAGCAGCTCCTTGCCGGCCGAGCGGATGACGACGGTGCGGAAGCCGAAGTCGTTGGCCGTCGCCAGCTGGCGTGCGAAGAACTCGTACTCCTCATCCGGTGTCATGTCGCGGTCTTTGCGGCGCCCCATGTCGAGGTTCGTGCCGACGGCGCTGGGCTCGAGGC
Organism: Pseudoclavibacter sp. JSM 162008; assembly: GCF_041366455.1. Taxonomy (NCBI): domain Bacteria; kingdom Bacillati; phylum Actinomycetota; class Actinomycetes; order Micrococcales; family Microbacteriaceae; genus Pseudoclavibacter; species Pseudoclavibacter sp. JSM 162008. The sequence goes on along the minus strand of NZ_JBEWYX010000026.1, from coordinate 28,903 downwards.
CATCGCGCTCGAGGGTGTCGCGCCAGAACTTCACGAACTCCTTGTCGGTGTCCGGGTAGGTGCGCAGCAGCTGCGCGATGTTGAACTCGACGCCGGTGCCGAGCCCTTCCTTGTGCACCGCCTCCACGAGCGTCTCCGGCGTGTAGAGGCCGGCCGCGAACTCCGAGGTCAGCGAGTAGAGGGTGATGCCGAGCTTGATGCCCGTTCCTGCGATTCCGTCTGTCATGGTGTTCTCCTTCTGGTCCCGGCGCTCAGCTGCGTACGGGCAGTGCATGGTGGGCGGCGAGGATGCGGCGCGCCTCGGCCGGGTCGGTGATCATGCGCGATCCCGCATCCGCTGCAGCAGATCGCTGCACGGCGTGCTCGGCGCGGATGATGTCGAACGGGCTCTGCCAGTGGTTCCAGTGCCAGCCCTCGTACTCGCTCGAGACGGCGCCCGAGTACCCCTGCTCGACGAGCAGCGCGATGAGCTCGCGCACGGGAACCGAGGGCTCCTCGCCGTGCTCGTCGATGCCGAAGAACTTGCCGTGCACGTGCTTGACCCACGGCATGATCTCGAGCCAGTCCTCGACTCGAGCCGGGCCGAAGAGTCCCGTGCCGTTGATGGCGAAGTCGATCCCGAAGTCGGGTCGACCGTGCTTGGCGGCGAGGCCGATGAACGAGCCGAAGCGCTTGCCGTGCACGCCCTGGTCGGCGGGCGGGCCCTCGGCGTAGTAGCCGTCCCACAGCTCGACGAGCTCGGCGAGCAGCTCCTCGGAGGCGCCGCGGCGGCGGTAGGCCTCGACGGCCGATGGGGCGAACGCCTTGGTGGTGGCGCCCCAGTCGGCGGTGAAGCCGAGGAACGGGGAGCCGACCTGCTCGAAGCGGTCGCGCAGCGCGAGGATGCGGGGGTGCGAGGCGTACTGGTCGGCGTGCACCTCGAGCGCGAGGGTCACGCCGTGCTTCTCGGCGATCGGCGCGAGCTGCTCCATCGAGTCCGGCGTGATCGAGATCTGCACGCGGGCGACGGGGAAGCCGAGTTTGGCGGCCGCCTCGATCTGGCGCGTCATGTACTCGACGAGCTCGTCCTGCGACAGCAGGCGGTCGCGGTGGATGCCGATGTCGGCGTTGACCGCGAGCGAGGTGCGGACGAGGTCGAGCTCCTCGACGAGGTCCGAGAACCAGCCGGCGAACTCGTCGGTGATGTTCGGGAAGCCGCGGATGCTCGAGAAGCCGATCAGCTCGAGGCCGGGCCCGAAGCCCTCGGCCGCGACCTTGCGGATGAGCCCTTCGAGGTCGTACTCGCGCCCGTGGAACGCGCGGGTGAAGCTGTAGAGGGTGACCCCCTGGATGGGGGTGCCGAGCTCGCCAGTCATGCGGAGACCGCCTTCATCGTCTTGGAGTTGTGTTCTTCGATGCGGAGCACCCCGTGGTCGGTCACGATGTACGGGATGTAGAGCTTCAGGTCGACGTCGACCTGGTGGTCTCCGTCGCCCGCGGCGAGCGGGATGTCGCCTTCGACGACGACCGAGTCGGTCGGGAACCACCACTCGCTGGTGTCGCCCGCGAGCTCATCCGGTGCGTAGGTCTTGCCGTTCATGGTCCAGCGCAGCGACTCCAGCGGGGCTGCGATGCCGTCGACGGAGAGCCCGAACTCGGAGATGCAGGATGCGGGGAGCGAGCGGTACCAGGGCAGGCGCACCTCGACCGAGGTGCGTGTGCCGTTCGTCTTGAGCGTGTCCTGCTCGATGATCCGATCAGGAATCATGGTGGCCTCCTAGCCAGTTGTCAGTCATGGTCAGTGCTGCGTCGCCTGGGCGGCGACTGCTGGTGCAGCGGTGAGCTTCGCCGCGACGTCGCGGGCGCCCTTCACCGCGAGCGCGACGCCCGTGAGGGTCGGGTTGCAGGCGGTCGAGGTGGGGATGACGCCGTTGCCGGCGACGTAGAGTCCCGGCACGCCCCACACCTCGCTCGTCGGAGAGCAGACGCTCTCGCCGTCGTCGGCCTCCCCCATGCGGGTGGTGCCCTGGTAGTGCAGGGAGGCGCCGAACGGCAGGCGGATGACCCGCTCGTCGAGCGGCTCGCCGACCGCGTCGCCGAGCGTGCGCAGCTCGGCCTCGGCCGCATCCATCACCGCTCGGTCCCTGTCGGTGGCCGTGTAGTGGATGCGCACGGCGGGCATCCCGTAGCTGTCGAGGTGGCCGTCGGTGAAGAGCACGCGGTCGTCGCGCTGCAGCTCCTTCGCGCAGAACATGCCGAGCCCGACGATGGAGCCGGGGATGACGGCGTCGTCGACCGCGACGGGCACGGGGGACGCGTCGAGCTGCATGATCTGCCCGTGGAACGGCTTCGCATCGGTGTAGGGCACCCAGCTGACTCCGCTCGTCTCGCTGATGGCGCCAGCTGCCTTGTCCTTCGCTGCCGTCGTCGAGCCCTCCGGGGCTTCGATGCCTGTGATGCGGGCGGCGAAGACCACCTGCGACTGGTCGTTGAGGTAGCGGCCGAGCGCGTCGGGGCGAACCCCGGAGGCCCAGAGGACCTGCGGGGTGCGCAGCGCATCCGCCGCGACGACGACCACTCGGGCCGCGACCACGCTGAGCTGCCCAGCGCCGGCCTCGCTGAGGTCGCGCACCTCCACGCCAGCGGCCGCTCGTCCGTCGCCGATGACAGTCCGGGTGACGAGGGACTCGTCGAAGAGCTCGAAGTTGGGGTTCTCGCGCGTCACGTCACCGAGAACGACGTCCGAGCCGGACCAGACGAGGCGTCCGTCGTCGCGGCGGCGCACGGCGAGCGGCATGCGCTGCACGCGGGCGGAGGGTTCGCGCCCCTCGTCGACGACCGGCGCGAGCCGATCGCGGATGAGCTGGCTGAACGGTGCACCCTCGAACGCGTCGGTGGTCACCCCCAGCAGGCGCTCGGCCTCGCCGAGCAGCTCGTCGAGCTCACCGGTGGCGTCGAGGAAGCTGATGCGCTCGCTCTCGCCTGGCCGCGGGCAGGCCCCCGTCCAGTGGGCGGACATGCCGCCGACGTTGCTCGACATGGCCGCGACGGGCATCCCGTCACCCCCGCCGACCGAGAAGTCGTCGTCGGGGAGCAGGTAGGTGCCTGGGCGTGACTGCCGCTTCCCCTGCGCGAGCGCCACGGGGCTGTTCAGCTTGGCCGCGGCCTCGCTGCGCCCCTCGGAGCGCCGCTGGGCAGCGCTCCGCTCCTCGAGGTCCTCGATGTTCTTGACGTGCGCGCCGGGAGGGTTCGAGACGGTCGGCCCGACCTCGAACATCGCGATGCGCAGTTCGGGCGCCGTCTCGCTCAGGATGCGCGCGTACGTCGCGCCAGCGGGTCCGCTGCCGACGATGGCGACGTCGACGCGCTCCGGGTAGCGGCTCATGCCGACGCCGCGGCTTCCTTCACGAAGGCGACCGATGCCGCGGACTCCGTGGTCGGGTAGTACTCGAGGCCGATCGGCCCGTCGTAGCCGGATGCGCGCAGCACGGAGAACTTCTCCGCCCAGTCGAGCGACCCGGTGCCGGGCTCGCCTCGGCCGGGCGCATCCGCGAGCTGCACGTACTTGACGATGTCGCCTGCGTTCGCGAGCTCGGCGGCCATGTCCTCCCCCTCGACGGCGGAGTGGTAGATGTCGTAGAGCACGCCGAAGTTCGGGGAGTTCACGCCGCGGGCGACGTAGACGGCCTCGGAGGTGCGGTCGAGGAGCGAGCCGGGGTGGTCGACGCGCACGTTGACGGGCTCGAGCACGAGGGTGATGCCGGAGCCCTCGATCTGGGCGATGGCCTTCTCGTAGATCGCGACGAGCTCGTCGAGCTGCGTCTGGCGCTTCGAGCCGCCGAAGCCCGTTCCGCTGCCGACGACCATGCGCGGGCAGCCGAGGTCCTGCGCGATGGCGACGCCCTCGTCGAGGCACTGGTAGAAGAAGGAATGGTCCTTGGGCGGGATCATGAACTGCGTGCGCGGCTCGGCGAGCTGCGCCGTGAGCTGCGTGCCGGTCTCCTGCAGGGCCGCCTTGAGAGCGGGGATGTCCTTAGGCTTGGCGGGAGCATCGCGCCCGGTCGGCCCCCACATCTCGACGGCGTCGAAGCCGGCGGCCGCGGCGGCGCGGACGCGGTCGTGGTAGTCGCCGGCCTCGGTGAAGAGGAGTTCGATGTTCGGTGCGAGCTGGTACATGGGTGAGTCCTTTGGAGAGGTTCGAAGTGTGGGAAACCGCGTGCTCAGAGGCGGTCGGTGAGCTGGCGGATGAGGGAGTGCTGGCGGCGGACCTGCTCGATGGAGCGCCACGGTTCACGCTCGCCCTCGTACTCGCTCGAGAGGTAACCCGTGTAGCCGGCGTCCTTGAGGGCGCGGAGCACCGGCTCCCACGGGATCTGCTGGTCCTCGAGGTGCTCGTCGATGTCGTGGAACTTGGCCTGGATGAACACGACGTGCTCGGCGATGTCGGCGATGTCGGCCGGGTCGACACCGATGCCGTCGAGGAAGTCGGGGCGCTTGCCCGGCAGCTCGCCCGGGCGCAGCGGGATCGGCCGGTCCTGGAAGATGCCGGTGTCGAGGAGCAGCCCGAAGTGCTTCGTGCCCGTGCGCTTGATGAGCTCGATGTAGTCGTCGACGACCTCGTGCTTGATGGGCGTCGGTGAATGGATCTCCGGGCAGATGATGACGTCGAGCTCTTCGGCGAGCGGGAGGCTCAACTCGACCGCCTCGGTCCAGCTGTGGTGCGGCACGAGGTCGCTCGTGACGACGCCGATCTTCGGGCGCACGAACCTGAAGCCGAGTCGCTTGGCGAGGCGCAGGTCGCGCTGGAGGATCTCGGCGCCCTCGGCCGCGGTGAGGTCGCGGGCCTGCGGTCCGCTCGAGTGGAGGCGCGTGTCGATCCAGGAGCCGTAGTTGGTGGGCTCGAGCGCGTACTTGTCGAGCAGCGCGAACCACTCGTCGACCCACTCGTCGCTCGGGTTCGGGTAGTTCGGGATGTGCCCCTCGCCGAGGATCTCGACGCCGGTCGCGCCGAGGTCGGCGATCGTGCGCAGCGCGGTCTCGAGGTCCATGACCGTGCCGAAGTCGCCCATGTAGCTGTAGAGGGAGACGCCGTACTTGAACTGCGCACCCGCCGCTTCCGGGGCGACGGTGACGTGCTTCGTCACCTGGTAGCGGCTCGGCTGGTGCTCGAGCGGGATGTACGACATGCGCAGACGCAGGTCGACCGAGAGCTCGTGCACGCCGTCCGGCAGGCCGCCCTCGAGCGGAACGGTGATGGTGGCGGGCTCGTCGAGCTGCCAGCGCACATCCTTCGACACCCACAGCTCCTCGAGCGTGTAGGTGTTCCCCTGGAGCGTCCACAGCGGGACGGTCGGTTCGACGTCGACGACGCCGGGGATCCGCACGCCAACCCCGTCGATGAGGGATGCGGCCATGCCGCGGTACGACGGCATGCGGAGCTGGAATTGGAAGCCGGTGACCTTGTCGCCCTCGCGCACGTTGCGGAAGCCGACGGACTGGATGAGGTCTCTCTCGAGAAGCATCGTTGCTCACTCTCTGTGTCTGTGCATCCACTCTACGCACTTATGTCGGTTTTAGTCATAAGAAAGACTGATGTGCACCTTAGGTGCTGCGGATGCGGGCGCAGCGCGGGGCCTCGCCGCCGCGCAGCCGCCTGGCCACCTAGCCGCCATCAACTCAATCGATCCGCAAACCTGGGGCTTGCGCATCCACCTGAGCCTCAGCACCTGCGCAACCCCCAGGTCTGCGCGACGCCCAGGTCCACCCACCCCGCGCCCACGCACCCACAGACCTGGGCCATGCGCACCTGCAGGCACCCCACAGCCTGCACAACCCCAAGTTCTGCGCAGCTCCCCGCCCACGCGCCCACAAACCTGGGGCTTGCGCACGCGAGGGAGGCGCTCCGCCTGCGCAACCCCCAGGTCTGCGCGACGCCGAGCTCCGCACCTCCCGCGCCACCCACCCCCGCGCCTCCACCCACTCCCCGCGCACCTCCGAGCGCAGATGTGGGGGTTGCGCACGTGAATCACCGGATTCACGTGCGCAACCCCCACGTCTGGTCAGCTGGAGCGCGGCTCGCGTCAGGCGAGCGCCTGTACCTCGCGCATGCTGCGGCGGATGAGGGCGTGCTGGCGCTGCACGAGCACCAGCGGGTCGACCTCGCCGAGGTCCGCGAACGCGTGTCCCTCCCACTCGCTTGACATGTAGCCGGAGAAACCTCCGCGCACGAACTCCTCCGTGATCGCGCGGTAGTCAATGGCCGGCTCGTCGCCGTTCTCGTCGATGTCGTAGAACTTGGCATGCACGTGCAGGATCTGCGGCATGATGTCCGACCACTCGCGCACATCCACTCGCCCCTGCATGTTGAACGACAGGTGTGCGAGCGAGCCGAGAATGCCCGGGTTGATGCCGCGGCCCTCGAGGTACGCGATGAACGCCTGCTGGCGCTCGCGCATGGGCACATCGGTGCGCCAGATCTCCTGCAGCTTCGAGGTCGCGGCGTCGTCGAGGCCACGCTTCTTGACGGAGCGCAGCAGTGTCGGCGCCATGCTGTGCATGGTCGACGAGAAGTCGGCGACGAAGCCGAGCAGCGGGGAGTCGAACTCCTCGAAGACCTCGCGCACCTTCACGATCGGCTCGGCGTTCGGCCCGAGGGGTGCGTGGATCTCGTAGCCGAGCTTGAGGTCCAGCCGCTCGGCGATGGGCAGGATGCGTCGCAGCAGCTCCGGCTTCGCGCTCTGGATGCGCACGAGCGGGAAGTCGAGCTTCTTCGCCGACTGCAGCAGCGTCTCGGTGAACTCGAACTCCTCGTCGAGGCTCATGTCGCGGGAGCGGTTGCGCCCCATGTCGAGGTTCGCGCCGAACGAGCTGGCGTCGAAGCCGTACTTGTCGAACGCGCTGCGCCACTTCGTGACGAACTCGTCGGAGACGTGCGGGTAGGTGGGCACCATCTGCGAGGCGACGATCTCGATGCCGGGGCCGACGCCCAGCTCCGCGACGCGAGCCAGGAGGGAGTCGAAGTCGTACCAGCCGGCCGCGAACTCGGCAGTGGCCGAGTAGAGGGTGAGGCCGAGCTTGAACGGGTCGCTTTCGCGCGGCTCGGCGAACTCGCCGAGCGCATCCGCTGCCGATGCCTCGAAGTACGGCGTCGTCGCGGCCTCGGCGGCCTCGCTGGCCACGAGCGTGCGGGTGACGTCGACGTGGTTCGGCACGTAGAGGCCGGGCTCGGAGTCGCTGCCCGGCTTGATCTGCATGTACGGCAGGCGCAGGTCGGCGACGAGGTGGATGCTGTGCTCGCTGCCGTCCGCGATCGGCTCGTCGAGCTCGACGATGAGGCGCGGGCGGTCCTGCAGGAACCACAGCACCTCCGACTGCTCGGCGATCTCGTCGAGGCGGTAGCTCGCGCCGCGGTGCTCGAGGCGGAGCTTCGACGCGTCGATCGGCGTGCCGTCGATCTCGAGCGCGAGGCCCGTGACCGAGGAGAGCCAGACGCTGCGGTACCAGGGCAGCTGCAGACTGAGCGCGGCGCCATCCGGGTGCGGGAAGAGGCTCTGCTCGCTGAGGAGGGTGTCTTGCGTTGCCATGTGAGGTCTCGATTCCTAGTGCTTGAGTCCGCCGGCGAAGCCCTGCATGAACTGCTTCTGCGCGACGAGGTAGAAGATGAGGATCGGCACCATCGAGATGATGACGATAGAGAAGATCTGGTTCCACTGCGAGACGAGCGCGCCGACGTAGTAGTACATCGCCACGGGGAGCGTCTGGAAGTCGGAGCCGCCGAGGAAGATGAGCGACGTGAAGAAGTCGTTCCACACGATGAGGCCGGCGAGGATCGCGACCGTTCCCGTGGCGGGGGCCATGAGCGGCAGGATGATCTGGAAGAACACCTGGGTCGGGCTCGCCCCGTCGAGGGCCGCCGCCTCCTCGTAGTCCGTGCCGAGGCCGCGGAAGAAGTTGGCGTAGAGGAAGATCGCGAGCGGCAGGAGCATGCCGGTGTAGAGCACGATCATGCCCCACAGCGAGCCCGTCAGGCCGAGCGCGCGGGCCCCCATGTAGAGGGGAACCGTGCCGAGCTGCGTGGGCAGGATGATCGCGATGAGGAAGATGTAGTACGACACCTGGGTCCAGCGGCGCGTGCTGCGCGTGATGACGTAACCCGCGAGCGCCCCGAGGATCACCATGCAGAGGATCGTGCCGCCCGTGATGATGATGCTGTTGAGCAGGCCGAGGAGCACGTTCGACTGGCCTGTCGCCGTCATGACGTTGGCGAAGTTCTCGACCGTCCACGTCGCGGGAAGCTCCGTGGCGGAGGTCGAGAAGACCTCCTGGTCGCTCTTGAACGCCGTGATGACGAGGAAGTAGAACGGCAGCAGGAACACGATGGCGACGAGCCAGACCGCGACTTCCCTGATCAGCGTGAACTTGGTGTACCTGAACATGTCAGCGTCCCTTCTCGGGGCGTTCGGCCGTGAGCTTCTGCTGGATGACGGCGAAGATGAGGATGATGACGGTGAGAATGAGCGCGAGCGCGGCGCCGTAGCCGAAGTTGCCGAGCGAGAAGGTCTGCTTGTAGACCTCGGTCGCGAGTGTCTCGGTGGCACCAGCAGGACCGCCGCCCGTGAGGGCCATGACCTGGTCGAAGATGCGCAGGCCGTTCACGAGGCCGAGCGTCGTCGCGATGGCGACGGCCGAGCGGATGGAGGGCAGCGTGATGTACCAGAACCGCTGGAAGAGGCTGGCGCCGTCGATCGCGGCCGCCTCCTCGATCTCCACGGGCACGCTGGCGAGGCCTGCGATGTAGATGACCATCGTGAAGCCCGTGTTCTGCCAGACGATGACGATGAGCACAGCCCAGATCGACCAGTTCGGGTCCGCCAGCCAGGCCTTCTGGTACTCGGCCAGGCCGAGCATCCCGAGGAACGCGTTGAGCGGGCCGTTGAACTCGAAGATGAACTTCCAGATGTAGGCGACCGCGAGGGGGCTCAGCACCACCGGCATGAAGAACAGGGTGCGGAGGATGTAGCGGCTCTTGAGGCCGCGGTTGAGCGCGAGGGCCAGGATGAGGCCAGCGACGTTGGTGAGGATGACCGAGCCGAACGCCAGGAACAGGGTGTTCCCGACGGCGCCGATCTTGGTCGGGTCGGCGAAGATGTCGGCGAAGTTGTCGAAGCCGACGAACGTGAACGAGCCGATGCCAGACCAGTTCGTGAACGCGAAGAAGCCTCCGGCGGCCGTCGCGGCGTAGTGGATGAACGCCACGAGCACGAGCCCGGGCAGCACCCACCACCAGTGGCCGAATTGGAGAAGAGGACGCCCCTTGCGGGGAAGGGCGGCGCTCTTGCCACCCTTCCCCTCGGGCGACTGGTCTTCAGCAGCAGACTCGGTCTTGCCGTCGCTGTGCAGTGTCGCAGTCATGAACTGGTTCCTTTGCTACGTGTCGATCCGGTGGGGTGTGCGTGACCTGGGGGTCAGCTGTCCCAGGCCGCATCCATCGCCGAGAGGACGCCGTCGACCGTGGTCTGACCGGTGAAGAGACCCTGGACGCCCTTCGACAGTTCGTCGTAGACAGCCTGGTTCGGCCAGAGGCTGTTGGGCAGCGGCGTGTAGGAGCCGTCGGTGAGGACCTGCTCGACGCTCGCGTACGGTGAGCCTTCGAACTCGTAGCTCTCGATGCCGGAGACGGGGAGCGCGCCGGACACGTCGGAGAAGAGCTTCGCGCCCTCGTCGCCCGCGACCCAGTCGAGGAACGCCTGCGCGGCTTCCTGCTTCTCGCTGGCCGCGTTGATGGACAGCGAGTAGTTGGAGCTCGCGAGCACGTACGGCTTGCCGCCGTCAGCCGACGGGAAGGGCTCGATGGAGAAGTCGAGGTCTGGGTTCGCCTCGGCGAGCTCGTTGGCGGAGGATCCGGGGAGGAACCCGCCGAGCGAGGTGCCCTGCGTGATGTTGTTGGTGATCACGTCGAAGCCAGCGCCCTCGGCACCTGGCTGGAAGCAGCCAGCATCCTTGAGCTCGATGATCGTCTCGAGGGTGTCCTTCCAGCCCTGCGAGTCGGCGAAGGTGACCTCGCCGGCGGCGCGCTGCTCGTTCCAGTCCGGCGTCTCCGCGTAGACGCGGGTCGCTGAGATCGACATGGCGGTCATGCCCGTGTTGGGCCCGGCGGCACCGGCGATGACGATCATCGACTTGCCCTGGGAGGTCAGGTCGGCGCACTTGCCGATGAGCTCGGCGGTGTCGGCCGGGTAGCTGGTCACGCCCGCAGCCTCGGCGGAGGCGTTGCTGTAGACGAAGCCGGCGACGGTGAAGTCGACGGGCTGCGCGAGCACCTGGTCCTCGTACGTGTAGAGGGCCTCGCTGCCGTCCGGGATGATGCCGGATGCGGTCTCGCCGAGCGGTGCGAGGAAGCCCGCTTCGCCGAGGCTGAGCACAGCCTGACCCTGGCCGGACCCGGGCGCCGTCTGGATGACATCCGGTGCGTTGCCTGCCTGCAGCTGCGTGCGGAGCGTCTCGCCGTAGCGGTCGTTCGGCTGCGGGTTCAACGTGATCTTCACGTCGGGGTTGGCTTCCATGTAGGCGGTCGCGAGCGCCTCGTACGGGTTCTCGAGGTTGTTCGAGGTCGCGTAGGTGAGGGAGAACTCGGTGGCTCCGCCACCTGCGGTGTCGCCGCCGCCGCTTGCGCAACCGGTGAGAGCGAGGACACCGGCAACCGGGAGGGCGAGTGCTGCGCTGAGGCGCATCCGCTGGTTACGGGAGTGAGACATTGTTTGCCTTTCTTGACAGCGTTGTCGAAGATCCTCCGGCTGTGCCGGAGCGTGGGTTCAGTCTGGCAGGCTTGTGCGCAAAACACACATAAGTAGTTGCGATGCTCCGCATAACTGTCGGCCCGGAACCCGCGAGCGCATCACCGAGACGGATATGCTGGCGCCACACCCCTGATCCGGAAGCACAACGACGTGACCACAGAAACACCGCTGTCCAGGCTCGACCTGAACTTGCTCGTCTCGCTCGACGCTCTCCTCACCGAGCGGAGCGTCACCCGCGCCGCCGAACGGCTGCACCTCAGCCAGCCCGCACTCAGCGCATCCCTCGGCAGGCTCCGCACCCACTTCAACGACAAGATCCTCGCCCGCACCGGCAACACGTACGAACTCACACCCCTCGCCGTTCGACTCAGCGAACTCACCGCCACCGCCCTCGACTCCGCCAGGCGCGTCTTCGACAGCCAAGCCGAGTGGAACCCCACCCAGTCGACACGCGAGTTCACGGTGCTCGGCTCCGACTACGGCTTCGCGACCATCGGCGCCGCGGTCTCGAAGCTCGCCGCCGAGACCGCTCCTGGCGTGCGCTTCCGGTTCCGGATGCACAACCCCAGCATCGTCGAGGACGCCATCGCGCAGCTCCGCTCCGTCGACGCCATGATGATCCCCCACGGGTTCCTCAGCGACCTTCCCTACAGCGACGTCTTCACCGACGAATGGCGCATCATCTGCACCGACGACAACCCGCACGTCGGCGAGCACATCACGATGGAGAACATCGCCGAGCTGCCCTGGGTGTTCAACTACCTCTCCCGGTCGGCGTTCACCTCCGCGAGCCGGCAGATCCGCGAACTCGGCATCGAACCCACCGTGGCCGCCGTCGTCGAAGGATTCCACGTCCTCCCCCACTTCGTCGAAGGCACCAACCGGCTCGCACTCATGCAGAAGCGCCTCACCGACGTCCTCATCCCCCGCGAAGGGTTCCGCGTGCTCGCGCCGCCCTTCGACGCGACCCCCATCTCGGCCGCCCTCTGGTGGCACCCCACCCACAACAGCGACCCAGAGCACGCGTGGATGCGGCGCCTCTTCGCGCAGGCCGGCGCCGCCATGCAGGCGGACGCCGGGGCCGCGTAGGTCGGCTCGGCCAGGCTGGCTGCCGCAGCAGTTTCGAGATGGGTTCCGCGCACGCAGATGGGTTGCAAGCCATCCCGAAGCGCCCAAGCCATCCCGAAACTCACGCGACGACAACGCCACCCACCACACCCGTCCACCCCCGACTTCGGGATGTGTAACTCACTTCGCTGCGGCAAGTTCGCCAGCAAGAAGCGAGAAAGCCATCCCGAAACTCGTCAGGCGGCGCCACCCGGTCGACCCCACCGCACCCCATCCCACCGTTTCGGGATGGGATACGCGCACGCAGATGGGTTACAAGTCATCCGCAAGCGCCAAACCCATCCCGAAAAGACGAGGTTGAGTTCGGTCAAGGGCAACCGGTGGGGTCAGCGGGTGAGGAGGAGGGCGTCGCCTTGGCCGCCTCCGCCGCAGAGGGCGACGGCCGCGGTTCCGCCGCCTCGGCGGGCGAGCTCGTGCACGGCGTGGACGACGACTCGGGCACCGGATGCTCCGATCGGGTGGCCGAGGGCGATCGCGCCGCCGTGCGGGTTCACGACTTCGTCGGCGACGCCGAGCTCGGCCCGCGACTGCACGACGACGGCGGCGAAGGCCTCGTTGATCTCGATGTGATCGAGCGACGAAGCCGCGATGCCCTGCTTCTCGCAGACCCGCGCGATCGCTCGTGATGGCTACGACTGCAGCGATGCGTCTGGTCCGGCGACCTGGCCAGCTGCGCCGACGACCGCGAGCACGTCGTAGTCGTGCGCGTCGGCGAACGCGCGAGTCGTGAGAACAACCGCGGACGCACCGTCGGAGATGGGCGAGGCGTTCCCGGCCGTGATCGTCCCGTCCGCGGTGAAGGCGGCGCGCAGCCCGGCAAGCGATTCGGCGGTTGTGGAGGGGCGGATGCCCTCGTCGCGGCTCACCCGGACGGGGTCTCCGCGACGCGCGGGCACGTCGACGGCGACGATCTCGGCGTCGAAGAGCCCAGCCTCCACGGCCGCGGCGGCGCGCTGGTGGGAGCGCGCGGCGACCGCGTCCTGCGCCTCGCGCGTGATGCCGAGGCTCGTGTTGTGCTGCTCGGTGAGGAGGCCCATGCTCTGCCCGGATGCCGCATCCGTCAGCCCGTCGTGCGCCATATGATCGAGCGCCTCGACCGAGCCGTACGCCCAGCCCTTGCGTGAACCGGTGAGCAGGTGCGGCGCCTGGCTCATCGACTCCATGCCGGCCGCGACGACGAGCTGCGCGTCGCCGGTCTTCAGCAGGCGGGCAGCGTCGATGACAGCGGTGAGCCCCGAGAGGCAGACTTTGTTGATGGAGGCGACGTGCGCGGACGCTGGGATGCCCGCGGCGAGCGCCGCCTGGCGTCCGGCGTTCTGCCCGACCCCGGCGGAGAGCACGTGCCCGACGAGGACAGCGTCGACCAGCGACGCGTCGATGCTGCCCTGTGCGAGCGCGCCGCGGATCGCGGCGGCGCCGAGCTGCGGGGCGGTCAGCGTCGAGAGCTGCCCGTTGAGCTTGCCCTGCGGGGTCCGGGCGGCGGCGACGATGACGATGTCGTTCGTGGCCGGAGCTGGGCTCGCGCCGAAGTCTGTGCCGCTCATGCGCTCACGCGTCCTCTCGTTCGTGCCCGCGACGCGGTCCGTGCGCGGGGAACGGGCACGGCGTCGACGGCCGCCCCGATGACGTTGCTGATGTCGCCGATGCGTTCGACGCGCAGCTCGACGACGTCGCCTTCCGCGAGCGGTGGCGGCGTGAGCGAGCCCGCGCGTCCCCACAGCTCGGCGAGGCACCCGCCGTTGCCAGCGGTGCCGGAGCCGAGCACGTCACCCGGCACGACCCGCGAGTTCCGCGACGCGTAGACCAGGAGCTGCGGGAACGACCAGCCCATGTTGGAGAGCAGGTCGCTGCCGATGAGCTCGCCGTTGACGAGCACCTGCAGCTCGAGCTCGAGGAAGCCGTCGGCGTCGTGCGCGTCGGCGAGCTCGTCGGCCGTGACGATCCACGGCCCGAGCGTCGCGGCGAAGTCCTTGCCCTTGCAGGGTCCGAGGCGCACCTTCATCTCGCGCGACTGGATGTCACGCGCCGACCAGTCGTTGAAGACGCTGTAGCCGAAGATGTGGCCGGCCGCGGCTGCCTCGTCGAGGTTCGCCCCGTCGCTGCCGTCCACCGCGCCGGCGATCACGGCGACCTCGAGCTCGAAGTCGAGCCGCTCGGTCACGGGCGGGCGGATGCTCGCCCCGCTGCCCACAAGCGAGTGCGGGTTGGTGAAGTAGAAGGTGGGCGCGTCGTACCACTCGGCGACGACCCCCGAGTCACCGTCGATCGACTTCACGACGCCCTCGACGTGCTCCTCGAACGCGACGAAGTCGCGCACGCTCGGCGCCTCGATGGGGGCGAGCAGCTCGACGTCGGCGAGCGACGGGGCGAGACCGAGGGAACCGTCCGCCCAGGCGCCCTCGATGAGCGAGGCCGCGATCGCGTTGGCGCGGTCGAGACCGAGCCTCGTCGCGCCGAGCACGGTCAACCCGTCGGCGAACGCGAGCAACCGGTCGCCGCCCGCGTGCGCGACGACGACCCCGTCGTGCGTTCGGCCGTCGTGCATCCACCTGGCGTATCTCACCGGGCCGCCTCCACGGTGTTCCAGACGCGGGGCAGCCGCGCGGCGTTGCCGAACAGGATCTGCGCCTCGTCCTCGGCGCCGAGTTCCGCGTCGTGGACACGCTCGACGGGATTCTCAACGCCCATGTCGAAGGGGTAGTCGGAGCCGAGGAGCACACGGTCGGCGCCGACGGCGGCGACGAGGTTCCGCAGCGCGTCGGGCGTGTGCACGAGCGAGTCGAAGCTCAGCTGCCGCAGGTACGTGGACGGCGCGCGCAGGCAGGTGCGCGCCTCGGGCCGCACCTCCCAGGCGTGGTCGGAGCGGCCGATGAACGTCGGCAAGTAGCCGCCGCCGTGCGCCGCGATGAGCACGAGGTTCGGGAAGCGGTCGAGCACGCCACCGAAGATGAGGTGGGAGATCGCGGCCGCGTTCTCGGCGGGCTGGCCAACCGTGTTGGAGAGGTAGAAGCGGTCGAGGCGCTCGTCGAGGCTGCAGCCGAACGGGTGCAGGAACACGATCGCCTCGAGCTCCTCGGCACGGCGCCAGAAGTCGTCGAGGCGCTCGTCGCTGAGCTCCACGTCACCCGCGAACGACGACAGCTCGACGCCGGCGAGCCCGTTGGTCAGCACGGCGTCGTCGAGCAGCTCGACGAGGCGGTGCGGATGCTGCAACGGCACGAGCCCGAGCCCGCGCAGCCGTTTGGGCGCACCGGCCACGTGCTCGGCGATGGCCGCGTTGGCCTCCTTCGCCGCCCAGACGGCGAGCTCCTCGCCCGCCCACGGGTAGTAGTGGCTCGGGGACGGCGAGACGAGCTGCACATCCACGCCCTGCGCATCCATCACCGCGAGGCGCTCTTCGAGCGAGATGAGTTTCGGGAAGCGCGACTTGATCATGGCACCGGATGCGGCGAGGCTCGCCGGCCCGTTGCGCTTGGCCTCGAGCTCGCCGGCGGCGGCGAAGCCCTCGCGGTCGCGGCCCTGCACGGCGCCCTGGAGGGCGGGGAGGAGGAGGTGCGCGTGGACGTCGACGACCTGGCCTGAAGCGCTGGAAGCGTCGGTCGCGTTCACGGCTGCGTCGCTCCCGCCGCTCATGCGGGCACCGCCACGAGCTGCGCAACGCCGCCCATGAGGGCTGGCACGTTGCCGTCGCGCTTGCCGTCGAGTTGCCACTGGCCGAGCGTCGTGGACGCCTCGACGACGTGCGAGGCGCGTGGGATGCGACGGGCGTGGAAGTCGTCCCAGAACTGCTCGTCGAGCTGGTCGCTCTCGAGCAGCATCGTGGCGAGCACGAGCCCGTCTTCTGCGGCCTGGGCCGCGCCCTGCGCGATGGTGGGAGGGCAGCTGTGGGCGGCGTCGCCGATGATGACGACCCGGCCGCGGTTCCACGCATCCGGAACGACGTGCGACGTGAAGAGCGTGTAGTGCACGCGGGCCGACTCGGTGAGCGAGTCGCGGATCTCCTGCCACGGCCCGCCGTAGCTGCCGGCGAGGTCGCGCATGATCTCGACGCTCTCGGCTGGCGTGAGGCCGGTGCGGTCCTGCGCCTTCTCGACGAGGTAGGCGTAGATGCTGTTCTCGCCCGTCGGGCAGTAGCCGGCGATGAAGCAGCGGCCGCCGTAGTAGAGGTCGGTGTGGGTGACCTCGGCGGGGCGCTCCACGAAGGCTCGCCAGATGCCCATGCCCGTGCGCTCCGGCTTGGTCTCGATGCCGATGAGCGATCGGGTCGGCGAGTTGAGGCCGTCGGCGCCGACGACTAGGTCGACGCGCGAGGTGTCACCCGCATCCGTCGTCAGGGTCACCCCGTCGCCGTCCTGCTCGAGGCCGGTAACGGTTGTGCCGTAGTGGATGCGCGCGCCGACTTCGAGGGCACGCTCGGCCAGGATCTTGGCGAGGTCTGGGCGGTACATGCCCGCCGTCGCGGGGTACTCGGGGCCGCCCGTGCGGGTCTCGGTGAGGCTCGCGATGACCGTTCCAGCCGGGTCGGGGGCGCGCATGCTGACCTCGTCGAACGAGTACGACTGCTCCTGGATGCGCTCCCAGATGCCGACCTGGTCGAAGACGCGCAGCGCGTTGCCCTGCAGGGTGATGCCGGAGCCGAGGGCCGTGACCTCGGACTTCGCCTCGTAGACGTCGACCTCGACGCCGCCGTCGGCCAGGATGATCGCCGAGACCATGCCCGCGACTCCGCCTCCCACGATGGCGACCTTGGAAACTGCACTCATGATGGTCCTGCTTTCTGCGTCTGCGTTGACGATGAAGGTGTGCGTGCCGCGCGGCGGGGGTTGCTCAGCGGATGGCGATGGGGTTGACGGGAGACCCGACGGCGCCGGTGATGGGCAGCGGCGGGGCGACGAGGAGGAAGTCGTAGGTGCTGTCGTCGGCGCACGCCTCGGCCAGGGATTCAAGGTCCCACATCTCGCCGATGGTCAGGCCCATGTTGGGGATGACAACCTGGTGGAGCGGTTGGAAGGCGTCGTCGAACTCGTTGGGGCGAACCTCGAAGCCCCACGTGTCGGTGGCAATCGCGGCGATCTCGCTGCGGTGCAGCCAGCCGGCCGTCGTGAACGAGAGCCCCGCGCTCGGGCCGCCCGCGTAGCCGTTCCACCCGTCGCGCTGGGCGCGGGCATAGCGGCCGGTGCGCACGAGCACGATGTCGCCACGGCCGACGGCCGAGGTAGCGCCTTGCGCGTGGATGCACGCCTCGAGGTCTGCGGTGGTGATCGCGTAGCCATCCTCGAGCTCCCCGTTGTCGCGCAGGTGCCTGCCGAGGTCCAGCAGCACGCCGCGGCTCACGATCTCGGCCGCCGCGTGCTCGATGCCCGTCACGAGGTCGCCGTCACTCGTCACGACCTCACCGGCGCGGCGACCGTTCCAGGCGTAGCCGTGGTCGAAGATGTGGCCGAGACCGTCCCATTGCGTGGAGCACTGCAGCGGCATGGCGATGACGTCGTCGGCCCCGCCGAGGCCGTGCGGGAACCCCTGGTTCGCGAGCTGCGCATCCGTGCCCGTGTCGAGCATCGTGTGCACTGGGTTGGTGCGGCGACGCCAGCCCATCTGGGGGCCGTTCATGTCGAACGGCTGCGAGAGCGAGAAGCTGCGGCCCGTGCGCACGAGCTGCGCGGCGTCGCCGCGCTTGGCGTCGTCGATGAAGTTGAGCGTGCCGATGCGGTCGTCGTCGCCCCAGCGACCCCAGTTGCGGTAGGCCTGGGCGGCGCGCGCGACCTCGGTGGTGGGGTCGGTGCGGTCGAGCTCGGCCGGGTGCTCGGTGGGGATGCCCGTGGCTGCGGGGGCTCCCGCTGTCTCCGCTGTTCCTGTCGCGTCGGTGACGGACGTCACGAGGACACCGCTTCCGCGCGAACCTTGGTCGTCTGCGTGCCGAGGCCTTCTATGACGCTCACCATCACGTCGCCATCGCGGAGGAGTCGGCCGTGCACGATGCCGTTGCCGGCGGGGCTGCCCGTGAGCAGGAGGTCGCCGGGGAGGAGCGGCATGTTCTCGGATGCTGCCGAGATGAGCGCGGGGATGTCGAAGAGGAGGTCGTCGGTGACGGCGTCCTGCATCGTGTCGCCGTTGAGCGTGAGCTTGAGCGTGAGTGAGTGCGGGTCGGTCACGAACTGCTCCGGCACGAGGAACGGGCCGGTCGGAAGGAAGCCCGGCGCGTTCTTGCCGCGGTACCAGTCGGTGCCGATCTCCTTCATGTCCTTCCGGAAGATGAGGTCGCGCGTCGAGATGTCGTTGACGATCGTGTAGCCAGCGACGTGGCCGAGGGCATCCTCGCGGGAGACGCGGTGGGCGCGCTTGCCGATGACCACCGCGAGCTCCAGCTCCCAGTCGTGCTGGTCGCTGTAACCGGGCAGCTCGAGCTCGGCGTCGACGCCGGCGACGGCCGTGGGGAGGCCGATGAAGAAGTACGGCTCGCCGTCCCTGGCACGTGCATCCATCATCTCGGCCGCCCATTCGCGCAGCTCCTCGATGGGGCGCGGGTCGTTCTTCGCGCGGCCCGCGGCGACGAGGTCGATGACGTGCGTGCGGTAGTTGGCGCCCGTCTGCAGCACCTGGCGGGGCTCGACGGGGGCTTCGAGGGTGACGTCGTCGAGGGCGAGCCAGGTGCTGTCGTCTCTGTCACTGGACTTCGCGAGCTCGGCGACGCGGTCCCACGAGGTGGGCGCCTCGGCAAGGAAGTCGTTGAGTGAGTCGGCGCCGAGCTCTTCGCTGCTGAGCGGGCGGATGCGGCCGGCCGCGACGAGTCCGAGCTGCGGCTTCCCCTCCCCCACGCTGAAGCGGGCAAGAGCGAAGTCGGCGGTCAGGCCTTCGGACGACGATGTCACGGGTGGTCTCCAATTCACGACGCTTCGGTGCGTTCGTGACATAAGTCAACCGTGTGCCGCCGCATCAGCCAAGCCGGGATGCGTTATCCCGGGCATCAGGGTTGGTGATGGAGCGGTGGGCGCAACGCACCGAAGGTCTTTGCGGCAGCTGAAGACCACCCCGTCGACGTCACCCGACGCGACGGTGAAGATCTCGTGCTGATGTCGAAGAGCGAGTCTCAGGCCCGCGATCAGCTCTTGGAGATCGCCGCGGCGCAGCTCATCGCCGTAGCGACCGACGACCGCGGCTCGCTCGAGCACCGAATGTCGCAGATGTTTCCATGGATGCTGGCGCTCAGCCCAGATGGCCAACGGAAGTGCGCCCACGACCTGCTCGATGCGTCGCGTGCATCCTTCTCTACCGGCCAGGCTCATCTTGCGATTGCCGAGCTCACGGCGTGGAAGGAAACGGCATCGGCACTCGCGGCGGGACTGACCCCAGTTCAAGCCGACTGGCTCGAAGCCGATATCACCGTGGAACGCCCCTAGAAGGTGACGAAAGACACACCAGTCCCCCGCCCGACGAAGAAAGGCGAGTACCGCATCCGATTCGCGACGAACTCGGCAGCCTTCAACGTGACGGTTGCGTCTATGCACGCTGGCAGCACAAGCCAACGCTGCGCGGCGATGCCCGCATCTGGTTCTACGTCGAGGGTGACCTCGTCTACCTGGAGCAAGTCCACACACATCACCCCCACGAGACGAAGTAGGTGCGCCAAGGGGTGCATGGCATGAAGTCAGCTGATCGCCCGCGCGATCGGCAGCCCGCCCCCGTGCGCGGTGAGGCCGCCGTCGACGGCGAGCTCGGCGCCCGTCACGAATGAGGTGGCCGGTGAGAGCAGGCTCGCGATGACGTCGGCAACCTCAGCAGGTGATCCCGTGCGTCCGAGCGGCGTCAGCTCGACGTTGATGTCGCGGAACGCGACCGATGCGCTCGCCGTCATGGGAGTCTCGATGTAGCCGGGGTGCACGATGTTCACGCGGATCCCCCGCGGCCCCAGCTCCATCGCCGCGGTCTTCGTGATGCCGCGCAGCGCCCACTTGCTGGCCGCGTACGCCACGGCATAGTGCGCCGTGACCGCTGCGGCTGAGCCGACGTTGACGATGGATGCGCCGCCCGCCATGAGCGGGGCGAGCGCCCTGATTCCGAGTGCGGGGCCCGTCGCGTTGACGGCGAAGGCCAGCTCGAAGTCCTCGGCGGTGATGTTCTCCATGCGCGCACGTCGCGTGATGCCGGCGGCGTTGACGAGTCCCGCGAGCGCGCCGGCGGCCGCGGTCGAGGCAGCGGCGAGCTCGGCGACAGCCGCCCAGCCCTCCGGGTCGCGGCCGTCGAGAACGACCCGGTGGACGCCCGGTCGCTCGGGTGCATCCGCTGGCCAAGCGAGGTCGGCCGCGATGACCGGGATGCCGTCGGCGATGAGCCGCTCGACGACCGCCGCCCCGATGCCGGACGCGGCGCCCGTGACAACTACGGGCGCACTGCTGGTTTTGTCTGGCACTGGGCTCCTCTCGACGCGCGGCTCTGCGCATCCGCTTCAACCCAAGCAGGGACGGCGGCGCGCGGACAGCGGCAATCGCTGATCCCGCCTATCCACTCCCCGGATGCGGCGGCAAGCATCGAGCACCGTTTCGGGATGAAGAGATCACTTCGTGTTGGGAAACTTTCCAGCACGAAGCGAAAAACCCATCCCGAGACGGAATCGGTGAGCTGCCGAAGAAGGCTGGCCGTGCCTATCGGGTGTTTCGGGATGGGTTCCGCGCTTCGGGATGGGTTGTAAGCCATCCGGAAGCGGAAAGCCATCCCGAAACGAGCAGCGGGAGCGCGGCCCGGGCGGAACGGGCGAAACGGACGCGTGGATATGGGAGCGAAGCGCCCCCCCTACACGCGCTCGAAGACGGCGGCGAGGGCTTGGCCTCCGCCGATGCACATGGTCTCGAGGGCGAGGCTCGCGTCGAGGGCGGGCAGCTCGTTGGCGAGGGTCGCGAGCATCCGGATGCCGGTGGCGCCGATGGGGTGGCCGATCGAGATGCCGGAGCCGCGCGGGTTGAGGCGCGGGTCCTCGGCATCGATGCCCCAGTCGGCGAGGCACGCGAGCACCTGCACGGCGAAGGCCTCGTTGAGTTCGATGACGTCGAGGTCGTCGAGTCCGATGCCTGCACGCGAGAGCGCGAGGTTCGTCGCCGGCACGGGCGCGACGCCGAACAGCCGCGGGTCGTTGCCGGCCACCGCCCACGAGACCAACCGGACCGAAGGGGTCAGCCCAAGCTCAGCGGCCCGCGCTGGTGTCGTCACGATGCAGGCGGCGGCCGCGTCATTCTGGCCGCTCGAGTTGCCGGCGGTCACGGTGGATGCGGGGTCCTTCTTCCCGAGGATCGGCCGCAGGCGGGCGAGGGCCTCGATCGAGGAGTCGGCGCGCGGATGCTCGTCCCGGTCGACGAGCACGTCGCCCTTGCGTCCGGGCACGGTGACGGGCACGAGCTCGGCGTCGAACGCGCCGGACTCCTGGGCGGCGACGGCGCGCTGGTGCGACTGCAGGGCGAAGCGGTCCTGCGCTTCGCGCGAGATGCCGTACTCGGACCGCAGCAGCTCGGCGCTGCCGACGTTCCCGTCTGGGCTCGGGTAGTTGGCGCCGCCGACCGTCTCGCGGCCGCGCGCGAGCGCGTCGTGCAGCATGAGGCCGGCGGGCGGGGTGCCGCGGCGCCCCTGCTCCGTATAGAGAGGAGCGTTCGACATCGACTCCGCGCCGAGGGTGACGACTACGTCGGCGACGCCCGTCTGCACCTCCATGGCGGCGTTCATGACGGCCTGCAGGCCCGAACCGCAGCGGCGGTCGAGCTGGTACCCGGTTGTGGTGATGGGGAAGCCCGCATCCAGCGCCGCCACGCGCCCGAAGGCCGGCGACTCCATGGAGGGGTAGCCCTGCGCGGCGATGACCGAGTCGACCGCATTCACGTCGAGCCCGCTGCGCGCGACGAGCGCCTCGAGGACGGCGACGCCGAGGTCGCGCGCGGAGAGGGGCGCGAGCGAGCCGCCGAGGCGCCCGACCGGCGTGCGCAGGGGCGAGCAGATGACGACCTCGCGCAGCTCGGTCACGCCGAGACCTCCTGCAACGAGTCGGCGACCGTAAACGCGGCTCCGGTCGCATCCCGGACCTCGTCGACCGTCACGCCGGGCGCGAGCTCGATGAGCACGAGTCCCGAGTCCGTCACGTCGAGCACGGCCAGGTCGGTGATGATGCGGTCGATGCAGCCCTTGCCCGTGAGAGGCAGCGTGCACTGCTCGACGATCTTCGGCGAGCCGTCCTTCGCGACGTGCTCCATGACGACGAGCACATGCTCGGCGCCGTTGACGAGGTCCATCGCCCCGCCCATGCCCTTCACCATCTTGCCGGGCACGGCCCAGTTGGCGATGTCTCCCTGCGCCGAGACCTGCATGGCGCCGAGGACGGCGTTGGTGACGCGGCCGCCGCGGATCATGCCGAAGCTCGCCGCCGAGTCGAAGAACGAGGCGCCGGGCAGCACGGTGACGGTCTCCTTGCCCGCGTTGATGAGCTTCGGGTCGGCCTCGCCCTCCCACGGGTACGGACCGACGCCGAGGATGCCGTTCTCGGAATGCAGCACCACCTCGATGCCGTCGTCGATGTAGTTCGGGATGAGCGTCGGCAGCCCGATGCCGAGGTTCACGTACGAGCCGTCCTTGAGCTCCTGGGCGGCGCGGGCGGCCATCTCGTTCCTGGTCAGCGGCATCAGGCGTGTCCCCTCGAGTCGGTGGATGAAGTGGATGCGCCAGCGGCTTCGCGCGGCCGGACGGTGGTCTTCTCGATGGGCAGCTCACCCGCCTGCTCTGCGCTCAGCACGACGACGCGGTCGACGTAGATGCCGGGCAGGTGGATCTCGTCGGGGTCGAGCTCGCCGGGTTCGACGAGGCGGTCGACCTCGGCGATCGTGATGCGCCCGGCCATGCCCGCGAGGGGGTTGAAGTTGCGGGTCGACTTCTCGAAGATCAGGTTGCCGTGGCGGTCGCCGACAGCGGCGCGCACGAGCCCGAAGTCGGTGCTGATGGCGGTCTCGAGCACGTACTCCTTGGCGGCCCCGAACACATCGAAGGGGCGCTGCTCCTTGGGCTCGCTGACGAGGCCGACGGTGCCGTCGGTGTTGTAGCGGATGGGCATCCCGCCTTCCGAGACCATGGTGCCGGCCCCGGTCGCCGTGTAGAAGGCGGGGACGCCGACGCCGCCGGCACGCAGCCGCTCGGCGAGCGTGCCCTGCGGGGTGAGCTCGACCTCGATCTCACCGGACAGGTACTGGCGCGCGAACTCCTTGTTCTCGCCGATGTAGCTGGCGATGACGCGGCGGATGCGCCCCTCCGACAGCAGCTCGCCGAGGCCCCAGCCGTCGACGCCGCAGTTGTTGGAGACGACCTCGAGGCCGTCGACGCCGAGCGCCTGGATGGCGCGGATGAGGGTGATCGGCACGCCGGAGAGGCCGAAGCCTCCGACCGCGAGCGACGATCCCGCCGGGATGTCGGCGACGGCGTCGGCCGCCGAGGCGTAGGTCTTATCCACGTTCTGCTCCTTCGTTGGGGCTGGATGTTTGAGTGTCTGCGGTACCCGCGGCGTCGAGGCCCGCGAAGACCTCCTTGGCGATGCCGAGGGCGCCGTTGGCGGGCGGTAGCCCGGCGTAGAGGGCCGTGTGCAGGATGACTTCGGCGATCTCGGCGCGCGACAGGCCGTTCGTGAGGGCGGCGCGCACGTGCATGCGGATCTCGGCCTCGTGCGACCCGGTGACGAGGCTCGCGAGCGTCGCGATGGACCGCTCGCGGCGGGACAGCTCGTCTCGCGCCCAGATCTCGCCCCACGCGTAGCGGGTGATGAAGTCCTGGAACGGCGCCGTCTCTGCGGTCGTGCCGGCGACGGCCCGGTCGACGTGCGCGTCGCCGAGCACCTCGCGGCGCACGCGCATCCCTTGCTCGTGCGCAGCAGCCTGCGTCGACTGGCCCTGCGAGGCGGATGCGCGCAGGTGCGTCGTGAGGAGGCGGGCTGCGGCGTCCGGGTCTTCCAGCGCGGCCAGGTGGGCGGTGCCCGCGATGGTCGAGTGGTAGCCGTTCGGGATGCGCTCGGTGAGCCCCTGCATCGCCTCGGGTGTCGTGACGACGTCGTGTTCGCCGCTCACGACGAGGGTCGGGGCGCGCAGCGAGCCGAGCAACGCGGTGCGGTCGAAGGCGGCGAGCGCCTCGTTGCAGCGCGCGTACGACTCATCGTCGATGTCGATGAGCGTCGAGAGCGACCGCGCGGCGGCCGAGAGGGGGTTCTGCTCGAGGAATCCCGGCGCGAACCAGCGCTCGGCGCTGCCCGTGACGAGCGACGCGGTACCGGATGCGCGCACCGCCGCCGCGCGCTGCTCCCAGCCCTCGGAGGTGCCGATCTTCGAGTCCGTGCAGAAGAGGGCGAGGCTCTTCACGCGCTCGGGATGTGCGAGGGCCAGCTCGAGCGCGACGGCCCCGCCCAGCGAGAGCCCGGCGAGGTGGAACGCACCGCCGCCGGCTTCCTCGACGACGTCGAGCACCGCATCCGCCAGCTCGGCGATCGTGAACGGCTCGGCCGTGGCGGGACTGGAGCCGTGGCCGGGGAGGTCGAGGCGCAGGATGCGCAGCGTGCTGCCCGGCATCGAGGCGCGGAAGGCCGCGACGGTGCCGTCCCAGAGCGCCATAGTCGTGCCGAGCGATGGGAGCATGACCAGCAGCTCGTTCTGCGACGCGGGCTGGGTGCCGGGGGCGAAGGCACCCCTGAGGCGTGGGATCGTCATGCCGTCTCCTCGCTGTTCGTGTCGTCGTCGGTGTCACCGTCGTGGTCGTTGGCCGATTCCCGGTACAGGAACCGGCTGATGGCGGCATTCACGACCCGGTTGGCTGCCTGCAGCGTGACCTGGTCGGCGCCCGCGACGGCGGAGTCGGCGAGGTGGTGGCGTGCCGTCTCCCGCTCGACCGTGACGAGGTCGAGGGACGCGGCAAGCCGCCTGGCGGAGACGCTGGCGAGCTCGAGGAGGCGGCGCAGCGCATCCCATTCGGCGTGCCATTCGCCGGCCGGTCGCTCGTCCTGTGAGACCGCAGCGGACGCGACTGTCGCGAGCAGGCCGGGCGCCTGGAGGGCGTTCGAGACGACCACGATGGGAGCGACGGGGTTCTGCTTGTGGGGCATGGCGGACGACGTGCCGCCGCCGCCGAGCGAGAGCTCGCCGACGCGCTCGCCGGAGGCGGTGACGAGGTCGCGGCCGATGCGGCCAAGCGCTGTGCACACGGCCGTGGCGGCGCTGGCGACGGCGAGCACGGGGGTGCGCTCGGCGTGCCAGGAGCGGCGAGGGTCGTCGAGGCCGAGGCCGGCGGCGAGGTGCGCTCGCAGGATGCTGGTGGTCTGCGCGCCGGACCCGAGCCGGTCTGCCGCCTCGCCGGTTCCGACCGCTCCCCCGAACTGCATAGGGAAGGTGAGGCCGTCGATGGCGGCGATGGCGGAGGTGACGCCGTCGAGCCAGCCCGCGAACTGCGCGCCGAGCGTGCTAGCGGCTGCCTGCCGGCCGAGGGTGTAGGCGACGCGGGGCGAGCGGCGTTCGGCGTCGGCGAGGCCTTGGAGGCGGGTGCCCGCGGCGACCAGGTCGGAGCGCACGGCCGTGAGCGCGTCGCGCGCGTGCAGCATGCTGGCGGAGTCGACGATGTCCTGGCTCGTCGCGCCGGCGTGCAGGCGCCGGGCCTCGACACCGGCGGAGGCGAGGGATGCGCGCAGCTGGCGCACGAGCTCCGGCACGATGACGCCGTCGGCTTCGATGCCGTCGCGCAGCGCAGCGGCGTCGAGGTCGACGGCTTCGACGGCCGTCGCGGCCGCGCTGGCGTCGCGCGACTCGAGGGAGGCCCAGGCGCGCAGCAGCTCGGCCTCGACGACGAGCATGCCCCGAACGAGGCCGCCGAACTCGTCGGATGCCGGCCCACCGGTGCCCGTCCCGCGGGTCCCTGACCCGCGAGCATCCGCCTGGCGGGAGCCTGCCTCGCCCGCGCTCACAGTTCCTGCCCGAAGTCGAAGAACACGGTCTCGCCGTCACCCTGGAGGCGGATGTCGAAGCGGTAGCTGCCTGGCGCATCCGGGGTCGCGATGAGGGTCGCGCGGCGCTCGGGGGCGAGGCCCGCGAGCACGGCGTCTGCCTCGTTCTCCGTCGACTGGTCCCCGAAGTAGGCGCGGGTGAAGAGGTGGTGGAGGAGGCCGCGCGCGAAGATCGTGACGAGCAGGTAGGGCGCGGCGCCCGCATCCCGTCGTCCTGGCTTGATGGTCGTGAACGAGTAGTGGCCGTCGCGGTCGGCGGGGGTGCGTCCGAAGCCCGTGAACGTGTAGCCGTCGCGCTCGAGGCTGCCGCGCTGCGCGACCGGCTGGCCGTCGGCGTCGAGACCCCAGAGCTCGAGGATCGAATCCGGAACCGTCTCGCCCGCTCCGTCGGTGACGGTGCCGTGCAGGCGGATCGAGTCGGGTCGCCAGGGTGCGGCGATCTCGCCGCCGCGCTCGTAGGGCAGGGCGTAGCCGTAGAAGGGGCCGACGGTCTGCGACGGGGTCTGGCCGAGCGGCGTAGGAGTTGTTGCTTCAGGCATGGTCGACGTCCTCCGGTTCCATCCACGTGGACTTCGAGCCGGTGAGCACGATGTCCCACTTGTAGCCGATCGCCCACTCGTGCTCGCTGACGTCGTGGTCGTAGTTCGCGACGAGTCTCGCGCGCGCGGCGGGGTCGACGATGGACTGGTAGATGGGGTCGAGCGCGAAGAGCGGGTCGCCGGGGAAGTACATCTGCGTGATGAGGCGCTGCGTGAACTGCGTGCCGAAGAGGGAGAAGTGGATGTGCGCGGGCCGCCACGCGTTGCGGTGGTTCTTCCACGGGTATGCACCGGGCTTGATGGTGGTGAGGCGGTACTCGCCGTTGTCGCCCGTGATGATGCGGCCGACGCCCGTGAAGTTCGGGTCGAGGGGGGCGGGGTGCTGGTCGCGTTTGTGCACGTAGCGTCCGGCGGCGTTGGCCTGCCAGATCTCGACGAGCTGGCCGCGCACGGGGCGGCCGTCTCCGTCGAGGATGCGGCCGGAGACGATGATGCGCTCGCCGATGGGTTCGCCGTTGTGCTGGATGGTGAGGTCGGATTCCTCAGCCGCGACGTCCGTGTGCCCGAAGGCGGGCGAGACGAGTTCGATCTCCTCGGGGTCGGCGCGCACGAGCTGGTGCGTGGGGTGGCGGAGCGCGACGGAGCGGTAGGGGGCGAAGTCGCGCAGCGGGTGGCTGCGGGCATCGTCGGCGTGGGCCGCGTGGGCGTCGGCGATCTGCTGCGAGATGCGCGCCTGGCTGACGAGCGAGTCGACGGGCCCGTCGAGCGTCTCGTGTCGTTCCTGTCCGGTGCTCATCGTGCATCCACGAACGGGAGGCCGGCGTACTGCTCGGCGAGGCTGACCTGGGCGGCGTGCGAGGAGGTGACGTAGCGGATCTGCCCGAGCTGCCGTTGGAAGTCGAAGGCGCTCTGCTCGGCGGAGCCGTCGGCGGGGTGCACGTGGAGCATGTCGGTCATCCACTGCGAGAAGTGCTGCACCTTCCACTGCCGGTCGAGGGCCTTGTCGCTGTACTGCTCGAGGCCCGTGTCGTCGCCGGCGTAGTGGGCTTGGAGGGCTTCGGCGAGGAGGGCGACGTCGGCGATGGCCGAGTTGAGGCCTTTCGCGCCAGTTGGTGGCACGATGTGGCCTGCGTCGCCGACGAGGTAGAGGCGGCCGTAGTTGAGTGTGGAGACGACGAAGCTGCGCATGGGCAGGATCGACTTCTCGGTGATGGGGCCTTCGGTGAGGGTCCAGCCTTCGGTGCCGAGGCGCGTCTGAAGGGCGGCCCAGATGCGTTCGTCGCTCCAGTTGGCGATGTCGTCGTCGGGGCTGACCTGCAGGTAAAGGCGGGAGACGGTGGTGGAGCGCATGGAGTGCATGGCGAAGCCGTCGCGGTGGAGGGCGTAGATGAGGTCGTCGGTGGAGGGGGCGACGTCGGCGAGGATGCCGAGCCACGCGAAGTCGTAGACGCGTTCGGCGACGTCGAGGGTGCCTTCGGGGAAGGTGCGGCGGCAGACGCCGTGGTAGCCGTCGGCGCCGATGATGTAGTCGCAGTCGAGGGTGATGCGCTCGCCGTTCGGGGCCGTGTAGGCGAGGCAGGCGCGGTCGCCGTCGTGCGTCGATTCGATCTGGGTCGGCTGCACGTCGGTGGCTTCGAAGATGAGCTGCGAGCCGATGCGTTCGTGTTCGGCGACGAGGTGGTGGACGAGCGCCTGCTGGCCGTAGACGGTGACGGTGCGGCCGGTGAGCTCGGCGAAGTCGATGTGGTGGCGCTCCCCCTCGTGCTGGAGGTAGATGCCGTGGTGGGTGAGGCCGTTGGCTTTGAGGTCGGCGTCGAGGCCGAACTTGGCGAGGAGGTCGACGGAGTCCTGTTCGAGTACGCCGGCGCGGATGCGGCCGAGCACGTACTCCTTGTCGCGCGCTTCGAGGATGCGGTAGTCGATGCCCGCCTGGCCCAGGATGTGCCCGAGCAGCAGCCCTGCGGGTCCGGCTCCGATGATCGCCACCTGCGTGGACTGGCGCACGCCGGTGTCCGCGCTCTGGGCGGCCTGGCTGGGGCTCTCGTCGCTCGTCATCGAACGCCTCTCGTCGTTGGGAAGGATGAGACGAGTGTGCGTGGCGGGCGGATGCGGTGGGCGGAGGTTTCCGCTGAGTGGAAGTTTCGAGAAGGCGCAAGGGCGGGCGGATGGCGAGAACGAGGCGTCTTTCATGCCGGCTCAGCGCTGTCGCAAAACCGACGGCGGCTACGCGTTTTCGTCGCCGAAGTTGTGACACATAGTTTTGAGAATCGAGCCGCGCGGACCCGCGCGGAATCTGGGCCGGGGGACACTCCAGGGGTGAGACGTCTCGAAACCCTAGGGCGGTTTCTGTCGGTCGTTGCAACACCCCGATGAGTAAGGGGTGGGCGGATGCCAGCGAGCGGTGCTGCGCGGGAGCGCGAGCGAAAGTTCTGGGAGCTGATGCGGGAGGGGCGATCTTCGTCAGC
>NZ_JBEWYX010000025.1:0-36849 GCF_041366455.1 Pseudoclavibacter sp. JSM 162008 | reverse complement strand
CAGCATGCGGTGCCGACCCAAGGGCGGGCACCGCAGGCTGCTGCTTCTCTACTTGCCGCGGGCCTGTTTGTTATAGACCTCGATCGCTCGATAGATGCGGGCAACCTTCACTCCGTAGCCGGCATCGTTATAGCTGGCGAGTGCGACTTCAACCTGGGCGTCATCAAGGGTTAGGAGTGACCCGGTGATACCGTTTTCGTATGCTCCATGCGCCAGCGTGAGCGCCGCTGATCGCAGGTTGAAGTTGCTGTCTGTGCGCAGGCGGTTCCAGATTTCGAAGATGTGGTTGAGGTTGTCTGGATCGCGGACTGGCTCGCCGGTCATTCCTCGCTGCCTTGCCCAATTAATTGCTCGGATTGCCGTCTCCGCGAAGATCTGGCACAGGCCTGTGGATGAGTGGACTCTGACCCCTTCCTACGGCACCGCCGTAGTCTGCGTCCATTCAGGAGAAGGTGTGAGTCTCAAGCTTGTGGATTGGTGATCGGTAGGCTCTGAGCATGGCCGGATCTGTGGCGAATCAAGAGCGTCGAGGGCGTGGGAGACCTCGGAAGGGTGCAGTCGATGCGCGCGAGCAGATTCTTGTAGCTGCGTCGGAGGAGTTCACGGAGAACGGGTACGAGGCCGCGACGATTAGGGCCATCGCTTCTCGGGCTGGTGTCGACCCCGCGCTGGTGCATCACTACTTCGGGAACAAGCCCGATCTGCTCGCTGCCGTGTTGGGATCGCCGTTCCGCCCGGATCAGGGCGTCCCAGCTCTTCTCGATGGCCCGGCAGATCAGACGGGCGAACGTATTGTGCGTTACATCCTCACCACTTGGGACAACCCCAAAGTACGAAAGCGTACGGCCTTGCTCTTGCGTTCAGCGTTGACAACTCCGGCGACAACCGCACTCGTCGCCGGGTTCCTGCAACGAGAGCTGCTTGACAAGGTTGCCGCTCGCGTGAGTGCTGACGATGCGGAGCTTCGCGCCGGTCTGGTTTCCACCCAGATCGCAGGCCTCGTCGTGGGGCGCTACCTCCTGCGCATACCGACGCTCGTGGATGCCCCCGAAGACGTACTCGTGCGCCGGATCGGCGAAACGGTCCAGCGGTACCTGTTCAATGAGTGAACGCGCACGCAGTCACTATGGGGTGAGCCTTCGTCTCATGCCATAATTCAACAGTGATGAATAAATCGAAGGGCGCTCGTGCCGCCGCCAACGCCCCCGGCACCGACCTGCGTGTCAAGGTTGCATCTGTGGTGATAGCGGCCCTGTTGATCGTGCTGCTCGCGATTGTCTCGCCTGGCATGGCGATGTGGTGGACGTTCATCCCGGCGATGGTGATCGCGTGCGGGTCGCACCTGGCGAGCACGGCCAAAGCTGCGCCGGACCCAGCGCGAGTCCTGCCGATCTATCTTGTCGCGCTCGCATGGCAGTTCCTTCACTTCGCCGAGGAGTACTCCGGCCAGTTCTGGATACGCTGGCCAGAGGACGTCTTCGCCGCGCCACCCATGACGGTCGAGTTCTTCATCTGGGGCAACATGGCGTCTTACGCTGCGTTTACCCTCGGCGCGCTCACGCTGTTCAAGGGCTGGCGGGTGCCGCTGCTGATCGTCTGGTTCTTCGCAATCATGGGCATCATGGGCAACGCAATAGGTCATCCGATCTACGCCCTCATCTCCGGTGACGTCTTCTTCCCTGGCACGCTCACCTCACTTGCCTATTGGCTCATCGGCCCCGCCCTTATTCTTCGACTCTGGCGATCCTCTCGAAGTCGCGAGGCAGTGCAGGTCTGACCAGCGCCTTCCCGAGTCGCCGCTCATGGGGCAAACGATGGGGCACCGAATACGTTTCTGCAGGTATCGGGAGGTACGCGCGGGCTGACACCACCCCGGAAACCGCTGATCTTATGCGGTTCTCTGCCCCTGGTGTGGGTGCCTGTTCAGGCGAAGGCAAGAGTTCAACTCCCACGCCGTCCGGCCAGTGGAGCCTCCGCGACCGTCGCCCGTAGCCGGTAGACTGATCCCTGCAAACACGCAGATTCTGACGCAGCTATGTTTGCTCCCCTACGGGGTGCCCACTCCCCCGTAAGTCCGGGGCTCATTTTGTCTCAAAAACTCGCCTCATCGTAGATCGTCTCAGTCGCCACAAGCTTCGGGGTTTCTGAGGCAAACTGTCCGAGTGAGACTTCTCGGCTACACCCGCGTCAGCACCGCGACCCAAGATGCGCAGCTCCAGCTCGACGCACTCGTCGACGTCGGCGTGCAGAAGCGCGACGTCTTCGCCGACGTAACGTCCGGGAGTCGGACCGCGATCGAACGCCCGGGCATGAAACGGCTACTCGAGCATGCAGAGGCCGGCGACACCGTCGTCGTCTGGCGCGTCGATCGGTTGGGACGATCCCTCATTGACGTACTCAACACCGTCAACTTGCTGCGGGAGCGCGGCATCAACGTACGTTCCATCTCGGACGGCATCGATCCAGCGACGTCCACGGGCCGGCTCATGTTGAACATGCTCGCCACCCTCGCCGAGTATGAGCGTGAGCTCATCGTCGAGCGTGTGAACGCCGGCATCGCCGCGGCCCGCCAGAACGGCACGAAGTTCGGCCGGCCCCTCTCAGATCCTGTCCAGGTCGAAGAGAAACTCCAGGTCGTCTCCGACGCACGCAAGCGTGGGCGTACGGCTGCAGACGCAGCTCGTCTTGTCGGGTGGAGCCGTGCGACGCTCTACCGGCACCAAAGAGCACAGGCTCTGGCTGAGCAAAGAGCGATTGAGTGAGCTCCTGGCGCCGCACCGCTGCAGCGGTGCCACTCCCCCGGTTGCGCATCCCTTGAAACGCCATAGGTGGCGACGGCCAAGGTTATCCGGGTCGAGGACGACCGTCGCGTTTACTCACAGTCAAACGTCGAGTCAAGTGTCGACGAAGCCCTCTGTGACGTCCACTGTCAGGATTTCGACTGAAGCAGCGAGCCAAGATCGGCACATTCTAGACAGACGATAGCACCTGATATCTGATGATATCAGGCGCTATGGCATCGGCTACTTACTACGCTCGTCGAGCTGTTCTAGACCTAACTCCAGCGCCATCAGCAGGACCGTGTGAACCGGGTATCGCCGCTGTTTCGCGTAGTCCATGAGGCCATCGCGGAGGGCTTCGTTCTTCTCCCAGCGCACAAGGCTCGATGCGGGTGCCCTCGCGCCGTCCGGTTGCTCCTTGCGCGGCGCTCGCTTCGGGGCGACCGGCACGGCTTGCTCGGGCGTCGCGTCGGCTGCCGCGCCGAATGCGGCGATTGCGGAGGGATCGGCTGCCTGCGGTTTCTTGTTGCGCACGATGGCCATTACGAGGTCACCTCCGCGGCAAGAGCCCGCACCTCAGCTTTGGCAGCCCCCTGCGAGCCGCTGCGCGTGGGCATCTCTAGGACGCCGCGGCCGTCCGACACTGAGTCTCGGAACAGCTTTCGGTGCCCGAAAACAGTGCTGAGTGCCGTCACCTCGTCGAACTCGCGAACGTACTCGGTGACGTCTTCCGTCTCAGTCTCAAACGCGTTCGTCGGAACCTGGCTGAACAGAGCTCGCGCCGCCAGGCTCGGGTTGAAGTTCTTCGCCGTCGTGATGACGTCTGCGAACTCCTCCAATGTCTCAGCATCGAACTGGCTCGCCCGCAGCACAACTATGAGTTGGTCAGCGACAGTCATGGCCGTGCGCATCTCCTCGTTGTCGTCTCCGGCGACGTCGACGATCACGTGGTCATAGTGCTGGGCGAGGTCTGCGATGACCGCGTGCAGGTTGCCCCGTTTCTCAATCAGTGTCGTGCGGGGCTCGTGCCCATTTTCGATCCGCCGCGCGTGCCACTTCGAGAGCGTGCGCTGCTTGTCGGCATCGATGAAGAGAACTTGCGCGCCGTCGAGCGCGAGGGCTACCCCGAGGTTGATAGCCACGGTCGTCTTGCCGGGGCCCCCCTTGGTTCCTCCGAGCAATGTGATCATCTGGTTCTCCCCCGCGTAGATATCAAGTGATGCTCCATGCTAGCTCGTGATATCAATTACAAGCAACCGCAAGCGATAGCTAGCAACTGCTAGTAAGTACCAGCAAGCGCTAGCGACTGCTAGCATTCGATATCAGTCAATATTATGTGCGAGTAGTAGCTACCTGTCGATATCAGCGTGTCCGCAGCTCACCACGCGAGAACGAGACGCCAGGTGTCGCCGTCGTTACGGAGGTCGTACAGCCCGGGGTCATGCTCGGTCCCGTCGCGTGCAGCGCTCACGCGCCAGAACTCGTCGTCGATGCGGCTGGGGGAGCTCTCACCGGTCCACCACGGCGGTCGACGCCGGTAGAAGACCATGGGCGGATCGGTGATGACGTAGGGGAAAAGGTTCCACCAGAACACGGCAGGCCGCTCGTCGACGAGTTCGACAGTGATCGGATCATCGAGGGTCGTGCTCATGTGCGCAGTGTGGCACGAGCCACGGACAGAGGAGGCTGCCGATGGCCGTGCGGGGGGAGTCGGACCAGCGAGTCCTGCGGTGAACGGCCTACGGCCGCCAGCGCTGCTCACGCCTGCGGCGCTCGTTTTCTTGCCTGGAAGCCTGCGGCGATTGTACGGACGATCCGTGGAGCACAAGCCCCGCTGCGCGCGGCCAGCTCCTCCGAGATTTTCGACCCGCGCTCGCAGGCTCGCTTATTCCGGCCCGAAATTCTCTCCACCCGCTGCCCTCCGGGTTGCTGCTCCACTCCTCGTCCTGATCGGCACTGCGTGCCTTCCAGGCAAAAAAACGATGGAGAGATGGAGACACATCATGACCAGTCACACAGCCACCGATACGGCCGCCGAGGTGGGGGAGCGGACGCGCAGCGTCCTTACGATCACCCACACCCACGAGGCCGGAACCTTGATCGAGGGCACCGCCCGCGGCGATGGCACCGCCGCTGTCCTGAAAGAGCAGCGGTGGCGCTGGAGCCGCAATCTCGGGGCCTGGTACGTGCCGCAGAGTCGCGACCGCCGACCCAAGCACCACGTGATCCGCCCGACCGTCGCAGCCCTGGAGGCGGCAGGCTTCGAG
The DNA here is from genome assembly GCF_041366455.1 of Pseudoclavibacter sp. JSM 162008. Classification (NCBI taxonomy): domain Bacteria; kingdom Bacillati; phylum Actinomycetota; class Actinomycetes; order Micrococcales; family Microbacteriaceae; genus Pseudoclavibacter; species Pseudoclavibacter sp. JSM 162008. The sequence continues at coordinate 31,802 of NZ_JBEWYX010000025.1, read as the reverse complement.
GTCACCACGGAGCTCGACGAGAGCACCCGCAGCGCTGCGGAGGTGGACGCGGCCCGCACGGAGCGGGCGAACGACCGCGCCGCCGCGCTCGACGAAAAGGCCGGCCGCAAGGCAGCCGACGCCGAAGCAGCTGAGCTGCGCCGACAGCGCGACTACAACAGCCTGCCCGAGGGCGGGGAGCCCATCAAGATCGGGCACCACTCCGAGGCGCGCCACCGCCGCGCCCACGACCGCGCCTGGTCGAGCCTGGGGAAGAGCGTCGAGGCCGACCGCGCCGCCGAGGAAGCCGAACGCCGCGCGAGGATCGCGGCCAGCGCCAACAGCGCCCGCCACAACCCGGTCACGGTCGCCAACCGCATCGAGAAGCTGCAGGCCGACGAGCGACGCATGCAACGCCGCATCACGGAGCAGACGTACTCCTACGAGCACGGCTACCAGGACGCGACGCCCGAGAAGCAGGCCGCACGCGCGGAAGCGCTCGCCCCAGACCTCGCGGAGCTCCGCGACCAGATCGACTTCTGGGAAGGCATCCGCGCCGAGCAGATCGCCAGCGGCAAGGCGACCGACTACGGCCGCCACAACGTCGCCAAGGGCGACGCCGTGCAGGTGCGCGGCACCTGGTGGATCGTCGCGCGCTGCAACGCCAAGACCGTCGCCGTCGAGACCGAGTACAGCTGGACGCATAAGACGCCCTGGCACGAGGTGCAGGACCACCGCACAGCCGCTCAGCTCGAAGAAGCGAGAGCGAAGAAGGCAGCCGCCGGGCTGTCGTAGCTGCCGAGGGTGCGGCGCGGGGAGACCCTAGCCGCACCCAGGCGACCTGGTGGCCGCCGCGAGGGGGATGCACCCCCTCGCGCACCCCCGCGCGAGGGCTAGTCCTGGGGCGGTGAGTCGCTGAGCGCCTGGACGCGGATCGGGAAGTCGACGCTTCGCGCGAGACGCAGTCTGATGTCCAGCGAGTGGGTGATGGCTTTGAGGATTTGGTACGGGTCCACGTTGTGGATCAGGAAGTCCGTGACAGGTATCTCACCACCGTTTGCCGCCGCGATTTTCGGTAGGACGTCGCCACCCTCGGGCACGCTCTCCCTGTCGACGGCGAACACGTGCAGGTCGTGACTGAGCTCGCCGCCACCGAGCTCGATACCGACAATGAACCATGCCTCCTGGTCGATGCTCACGAGCTCGTAGAGTGACGGCCCAGTCATCCGTTGGTCCAGTTGCGCTGTTCCGTGCCAGTCGTCGTAGGTGACCTCTGCGTCACCCCAGATGTAGTCCGTCATGCGGCGAATGCTGCCAGTCCGAGATGAATGCGGGAGCCGCGCCACGCTCCAACCCGGGCTGGAGACGACCTCGCGGCCGCCGCGATGGGGAAGCATCCCCCTCGTGCACCCCCAGCTCACAAAAGGCTCCCTGCGGTCGCGAGGGATGCCGCTTCGCGGCCAGCATCCTCCTCACGCCTGCGGCGCTCGTTCTTTTGCCTGGAAGCCTGCGGCGATTGTACGGACGCTCCGTGGAGCACAAGCCGCGCTGCGCGCGGCCAGCTCCGCCGAGACTTTCGACCCGCGCTCGCAGGCTCGCTTATTCCGGCCCGAAACTCTCTCCACCCGCTGCCCTGCGGGTTGCTGCTCCACTCCTCGTCCTGATCGGCACTGCGTGCCTTCCAGGCAAAAAAACGATGGAGAGATGGAGACACACACATCATGGAACGTCCCACAGGAGCCGTCACGATCAAGCTCGACGCAGACATCCTTCTTGCCCGCGCTCGCGCGGCCGAAGCCGCACGCCTCGAAGACGAAGTCTTCGACCCGGCAACGCTGACCCACGGGCCAGGCCCGCAGATGCTCGTCACGGTGGATCGCGGCGTGGCTGCCGTGATCAACGGTGAAGGCGTCGGGGAAGTAGAGCAGGACTTCGACCGCATCGACGTCTGGTTCACCCGCTCCGGCATGTGGGAGACGGTGCCGCTCTCCCTGGCCGACATCAACGCCGCCGCGACCGAGGAAACGATCGACCTGGCAGACGGCATCCGCCGTTTCGGAGATCGCCTCGACATGAACCACCACACGTGGTTCAGCCGCTACGACCGCGACCACCGCCCCGCCTAACCCAGGAAGACAGCGAGGGTCGGGCGGTCTGAGGAACCGGCCCTCGCTTCCCCGACAGATTGCCACACCGAGAGGACCCGAACCATGCTTGAACTCATCACCCCAACCGCCACGATCACCGCAGACACCGAAGTCGAGCTCGCGAGCCGGTGGGCCGCGCTGGAGCACGGCGACGACTGGGACGCCGACGTCATCCCGCTCGTCGAGCACAGCACCGTGTGGGCGTACGTCGAGGCGCTGGAGCTCGTGCGAGACGGCCACGTCGACGAACACGAGCTGACCGAAACCGAGCGAGGTGCGGCATGACGCTCGTCGGCCGCAACGAGGACAGCTCCGGGTTCTACGAGATCTACCAGGAGGGCGCCGCACTGGTGACGTACACGGGCTCGAGTCCTGACGAGCTTCAGGAGCTCGGCGTGCAGCTGCTGCGGCCCGTCGACGCCGGTAGCGTCGAACAAGGTGACGCGCACTGGTACGAGTACGGGGCGGACGGTCACAGCTGCGGCATCTACGAGGGCGACGGGTTCGCCCGCATCGATGGCATCACCTACGAGCTCCACTAACCACCAAGACATCCACGACGACGCCGAGGAGGGCGCATGTTCACGCAGATCACCCGCACAGGGAATCTCACCAAGACCCCGACGCTGTTTCGCGACCAGGACGGCGGCAAGTACACGTACGCGAGCATCGCGTGCTCGCGCCGCTTCAAAAACAAGGCGGGGGAGTGGCAGTCCGGTCCCCGCATCGTCTACGACGTGCACGTGACCGGGAACCTTGCGGCAGCGGTCGTTGACCTCGCGACCAGGTGCGGAAACGTCGCGCTGGAGTTCACCGGCCGCCTCATCGAAGAGGCGGACGATTCCGGCACGATCCGGCAGAAGGTCTACGCCGACAACGTGACCGTGAGCCTGCGCGGCCAGAACGTCACCGTGGAACGCCCCAAGGGCAAGCCCCGGCAGGGGCCGGACCTCGCCGCCGAGGCCAGCAGCGCCTGGGAAGAGCAGGCCGACTAGCCCCGCTCCGAGCCGCCGGCCTCGCTGCGGGCAGCTCGGGCGAGGGGGGCACCCCTCGCGCACCCCGAGAAGCGCCCGGCGAGTTCTCTCACCACGCCTTTTTCCTTGTCGCGCGCTGGGCCATGTAGAGCAACGCGATGGACAGCTCGGATGCGAGGCGTTCGGCGGCGAGGGCGTCGTGCTCAAGCGTGACAGTGCCGCGTATCTGCGCGTGACCGTGAGAGATGGCCCATTCCTTTTCCGTCATTGTCCCGACCTCGAGTGCGTGGCGAACCTCGGTGCGCACGTCTCCCTCGGTCACCCATTGGAGCATCGCCAGCCAAGCGTCGAACACGTCGAGCGGTTCGAGAAGCACCGGCTCGAACGTCTCACCGTCGACGGTGACGGGCGCCGGCACGAGCGCGCCATCGACTTCACGCAGCGGGGGAGTTTTGCCCCAGAGGAGCCAGGACATGCCGTCGACGGGTCTCGTCGCGACGGGCCGCCAGCAGACGATGCGCTTCGTCCAGCGCGACGCGACCCGCTCCGAGACTGTCTCGCACCGAAGGGTGAGTGAAGCGAGCGCGCCTGCGGCAGCGATCTTCTCTACTGGTTCGATCATGCGCGTGAGTGTTCCACGGGCTACCGACACCGATCGGCTCACTGGAGTGTTCGCTCGTCTGCGGGCCGATCGGGCGAGGGGACACCCCTCGCGCACCCCGACAGGACGACTCGAGAGGGTCACGACCCCAGCGCTCGAGGAACGCGCCGGGCTCGAAGCCGTGTCGGAGGAGAGTGGGAGACTGCCGCTATGACTGAGCAGCCCCCGCATCTCGTGACCCTCGACCTCACAGATGAGGACCGCCACGCGATCCTCATCAACGCACTCCAGGACTACGCCAATTCCGCCCTCGACAACGTCGAGCGCGCCGAGAGCACCACCGCGGAACGCGATCACTTCCAGATCGTCGCAAGTACCGCCAGCGATCTCATCGACGAGATCATGGCTGCGGGAGGTCACGCGGCCCCGGTCGCGGCGCCGGACCTGTACGCGACCTGACCCGCAGATCCTTCGTGGTCTCAGCCTCCCGGGTGCGGAGCGTGCAGCCCGGACCGGTGAGTGGCTCGCGAACGTCGAAATAGCCTGACAATCCGGACTGATACCGTGGGGTATCACCCTTTGGAGGTTTGTATGTCTACTCAGCTTGAAGATCGCGCCAGGGAGGCTCGTTTGCTTCGTCGTCGTTCGGAGCTTGACCGGCTCTCGTATATCCGCAAGGTGGGGGAGCTCGCGCCGTTGGGGTCGCAGCGGGAAATCGCGAAGGTGCTTGGGATTGCGCAGCCGAATGTGTCGAAGGCGTTGAAGGCTGCTGCGGCTGCGCCGCCGCTGGTGGAGGGGTTCTCTGGGGCTGATCCGTTCGAGATCGCGGAGCGGTACTCCATCGGTGAGTTGACGCTGTTCCAGCTCGTGCACGAGCTGCTGCGGTGGGACTACAAGCCGACGCAGCGCACGGATGGGTACGACGATCTGTTGTTTTCGGTGCCGGGTTCGTGGGATGACATTGTGCGCGCCGAGAGTGAGGGGTTAATCGGTCTGGACGTGTACGGGTACGTGCAGCGGGAGACCGCGGCGTTGGACGCGCAGCAGGAGGCTGCTGGGGAGCCCTACCGTGGGTTCACCGATGAGGAGGCGAACGAGGCTGCGCAGCGGTTCGTGGAGGCTGCCTCTGGTGATGTGCTGGCCGGGGCTGCCTAGTGGTGGATGCGTCGCTGGTGGAGCGTCACCGGCGGGGTGTGGTTGAGCTTTCGCGCGATGGTGCGGCGCTCGCGCCGAATGCGCCGACGGCGACGATTCGGAACCCTGAGTGGTTCGTGACGCAGCGCGGGGTGTCGACGCCGACGCCGCAGCGTCGCGAGCTGCACAAGGCGCTGAAACGCGAGTATCTGGAGAAGTACCCGGACGTGCGTAACGAGTCGCGCGCGATGGTGCTGGCGGGTCCTCCGGGCGCGGGTAAGTCGACTGCCAAGGGTGAGGTGCTTGGGGAGCGGTCGGAGCAGTACCTGACGGTGGACGCGGACGAGTTCAAAGCCATGTTGCTGCGTGAAGCACTGGCCGATGGCAGCTACGAGTCCTTCATCAAGCCCGACGCGGTGAAGTCGCTTGAAGCGAGCGGGGAGCAGTTCTTCCCGTTGGAGCTTGCGTCGCTCGTGCACGAGGAGTCCTCGATGCTCGCGAAGGAGCTGCGCGACGAGGCGTTGCGCGAGGGGAAGAACGTCATCATCGACACGGTGTTGTCGTCGGAGACGAGCGCGCGTCAGCTCGGGCGGCAGCTCGCAGCTGAGGGCTATACGGCCGAGGTGTTGGACGTCGAAGTGTCCTACGACATCTCGCAGGGTCGCATCGCGAAACGCTGGCAGCAGTCCTACGAGGAAGCCACTGAGAAAGGTGGGCTCGGTGGCCGCTGGGTGCCCAGTGAATACGCACGCAGTGTGTTTGATGGACCGAACGGCAAAACCAAGTCCGAGGCTGCCGCGAAAGTACTCGCTGAGGAGTGCCCTGTGGTGCAGCGCTACCGCGTCTATCGCACCACGCAGGAGAGCACGCCCGAGCGTCCCGCGGTCGCGTCCTGGGAGGTCGACATGAAGCGTGCAGCGCCAGGCGCTGCGCTCACGACTCCGAAGGCCGCCGCCGCTGCCGAGCACTACAAGATCGCTCATCCGCAGCCGCCACAGATCGCCCCGAAGCGTGGTTCTGATCTCGGCCGGTAGATGCCGCCCCGCACGTCACGACCCCCTGCCCCGGTAGCCCGGTGCAGGGGGTCTTTCGCAACCGCTCACGGTCGCGAGGACGTGCGCGTTACTGCTGGTCTGTGTGCTGCTCTTCGCCGCCATTGGTGTCAGCTTGGGAGGAGGTTGCCGCCACCTTTGGTTTCCGAGCCGAGCGGGCGCGAACGCGCTTCTTCTTCTCGGGTTCCGTGAAGCCGATGTCACGCAGTGCCTCCGCGCTCCAGCCCGCCTTGATCGCCGCCGAGTAGGCGCGCACGTCGGCCGCTTCCGCGTCGCGCTGGAGCTCCGCGTGATGCGCCTGGAGCTCCGCGAGTTCGCGCGCCGCGTCCTCGCGAGCATCGGTGATCGACTGCCGCGCCGTGGCGAGCGCTCGGATCGCCTCGATGCGGTCTTGTTCCGCGCGCTTCGCGCGCTCTACTGCTTCTTCAACGCTCACGTTACTGCTCATGCGATCCATCGTAGAGACGCGGACATAGAACGTCGAGCGCTGCGCGCTCTCTGGGTCGAGCGCTGTGCGCTTTCCCGCGGGCTCGGCCCGCAACGCCTCACGGCCCCGTCTGGCGACGTGTGCCGCTCAGCAGGGTGTCCCAGACGGAGCAAGCTATAGACTTAGGTTCCCTAAGTCAGCTCGGCCCTCGACATTGCGTCTCTGGCTTGGCACACTGGAAGTGTGGTCCCAACGTCGTTGGTTCGCTGCGCTGGGCCGGAAGGGGAGTGGTGTTCATGGAGGAGCAGGCCCCCGGTGCGCGGTTCTTCGCTCGGCGTCGTCGGGCGAATGCGCCGGTTGCTCGGCAGCACGTTCACAAGGTGAAGGTGACTCCCGAGGAGGAGGGGCAGCTGCTGCGTCTCGCGGAGGCGCAGAACGTGACTGTTCCGCGGTTGCTCGTGGAGTCAACGCTGGCCGTCGATGTGGGGGAGACGGCGACGCAACGTCGCGAGGCGATGGCGAATTTGTTCGCGTTGTATCGGCTGCTTGGCGCGATCTCGAACAACGTGAATCAGATGGCGAAGGCGACCAACGCCACGGGGGCCGTGCACGTGGAGATGCAGGCGACGCTCGCGAAGGTTCGCGAGGTGGCCGAGCACATTGATGCTGAGCTGGATCGGCTCGGTGAGTCGCGATGATGCCGAACGTTGTGCGTGGAGATCGCATGGCTGGGTTGATGACGTACCTGGTTGGGCCGGGGCGTGCGAACGAGCATGAGGAACCGCACCTGGTCGCGGGTGACGGCATGCTGATGGCGTGGCATGGCGACACGGAGCTGGGGCGTGACAGTGCGCTCGCGATTGCCCGCCATCTCGACAAGCCGCGGTCGCTGTATGAGACCGAGGTGAACGGTGGACATGTGTGGCACGCGTCGCTGTCTCTGCGCGCAGATGAGGCGCAGCTGTCGGATGAGCAGTGGGGCCAGATTGCATCGGAGTTCGTGCACGAGATGGGCTTCGATGACCACGAGGGCACGAAGGCCCCTTGCCGGTGGGTGGCAGTGCGTCACGGTGTGTCCAAGAACGGCAATGACCACATCCACATCGCCGTGAATCTCGTTCGTGAGGATGGCACGAAGGCGGCCATCCACAACGACTATCACCGGGCGCAGCAGGTGGTGCGGGAGTTGGAGAAGCGCCACGGGTTGCAGGAGCTGGAGTCGGTTCGGCAAGAGCGCGCGACGCGCGGGTATGACCCGGCCGAGCGTGAGGCTCAGGCGCGAGCTCGGGCACGTGCGCGGCACGAGCGGGAGCGCAGCTCTGGCGAGGCGAAGATGCCAGCGTGGGAGGCGCTGAGTGGCACGGACCGGCGCGCGAAGATCGCCGCCGAGTTGCGCACCGATCAGCCGAGGTATTTCCTCGCGTTGCGGGTGCGAGGTGCGGCCGCTGCGTCGCAGGACGAGGGCGAGTTCGTGCGCCGCATGCGTCGCAACGGGTTGCTGGTTCGGCCACGTTTCGCGGACGGTCGCACCGACGTGGTGACGGGGTACTCGGTCGCCGCGCGGCCGTCATATGGGGAGCGGCCGATTTGGTACGGCGGCGGGCAGCTTGGACGCGATCTCGCGCTGCCGAGGTTGCGAGCTGAGTGGCCGGACACCCCGACTGGAGCGGCAGACGCGGCGAAGGAATGGGAGGCCGCGTACCGAGGTCGACGTGCGGTCGCGCCAGGACGCGAGACGCAGGAGATCGACCCCGAAACGTGGGAGCTTCAGAGCCAGGAGCTCCTAGCAACGGTCCAGCAGTTGGAGCAGGTTCCCGTCGAGGATCGAGAGACGTGGGTGCGAGTCGCGAAGCACTCGTCGGGCGTGCTGGCTGCGTGGTCGAATGCGACCGAGCAGACCCCAGGTCACCTCGCCGTCGCCGCCGAAGCCCTGTCGCGCTCCGCACAGACATACCGGCAGCCGCAGCGCGAGCCCCGCGTCAACATGCAGGCGTTCGCGGGGACCGCAATGGTGGTCGCGAGTGCCGCTCGCGGTGGGCAGGGAATCGTGGCGCAGGTGACGATGATGAAGACGATGCTGCGCCTGTCCCAGTCCATCTACAACGCCAACGTCGCGGACCGCCAGGCGCAGCAGGCCAAGATGATTCTCGATGACACCCGGTACCGTCTCGCGGCCGTGAGAGAGCGCCTCGAACGCGTACCGGTACCGACGCCCGCAGCGCAGCAGGCGCCGGCCGCCGACCTGTCCGGGGCCAGCGAGAAGGCGCTCGCCGCACGCGCGCACTACCTCGCCGGTCAGGGCACGCCCGTGTCCGCCGCGCTGTCGTCTCCGGTGCCGAACCCACTGCCACCGAAGCGACACCGTAACGAACCAACACCCCACGCCGACCGCGGCGTGGAGCGATAGGAAGGGAGCACGAGCATGGCCGAGGAATCTGACGGCATCGAGGAAGCCTTCGAAGGACAGATGCGCATGGTCGCGATGACCGCCGCGCGCGCAGGTGAGATGTTCGCGCGGGCACGTGAGGACGCACGCCGCCGAGCGCAACAGAGCAGCGAACGAGAAGCGCGCGAGCTCGCGTCCCGCGTGGAGGCGGAGAAGCTGGCCGCGCGAGCACAGTACGCGGACGTGCAACGTCCCGAATGGTGGGATCGTGCAACACCCGACGAAATCGGGCAACGCTTCCAGACCGCACGTGCCTGGCAGAACGAGGACCCGGAAGCAGCTCGCGCCGAGCAGCACATGCGCGGCGAGATCAAGTCGCGGTACGGCATCGACGTGCCCGCAGACGGCCGCACTGTGAGCGGGTCACAGGTCACGACCGCCGTGCAGGGGAGCATCGACCAGGACCGGCAAGTGGCCGAGCAGCGTCGACGTGCGGAGCAAGAACGCGTCGAGGCGTTCCGCCTTGAAACGGAGTCGAGTCAGGACGACCGCGCGGCGGACGAGGCGCGCAGTGCGGCCGAGTTCGAGCCCGACCCCAACGAGCGCGAACAAGCGACCGTCGAGGCCGCGCAACGCGACGCCGAATCGACAGCCGCGCGCGACAGGGGTGAGGTGCTGTACGACAGTGCGGAACGTCGCGACGCGACCGCGCAGGAGCTCTCCAATCAGGGGGTGAGCGAGAAGGCCATCGCTGCACGCATGCACGAGGACAAGGGCCAAGCGAAACCACCCATCGCGGCCGTCAACAACGGCGGGCCCAGGAAAGCCCCGACCGTGCGCAGAGCAGGTGCGCAGCGCGGAGGCCCGCAGGCTCAACTGGGACGGTAGCCACAGTAAAGGGCGGAGGAATACGGCAATACTCCCCACGTAGGAGCGTGGGCTGAACGAGCAGAGATCATCGTGCTGTAAGTGACGCCCATGTGCCTCCGCAACACGGTCGACGGACAGTGGGCTGACAGTTCGCCGCTCGAGCAGGCGCCTGTGTCGACCCGTTCTCTTCAACGCGTAGCCGGTTCGTAAACCGACTGACCACGCGGGCGAAGCGGGTGTGCCTCAAGCTCATCTAACGGGGGCAGAAGACGGGCGCTCCCGCGGAGCCTGTGATGTTGCGCTCCCCAGAGGGTGCTAACGGGTCCGATCAGTTCAACTTGTGAAGCAAACGGGAAAGGTTATTGGCTCGCCGCTCGCCACCCGCGAGGCAGCACGAGAGCCAGATCAGACGGGTCTGCACCCGCCGTTTAATCGAACGCCGGTGTGCGTTGTCGACTACGCTTACACCTGTCAGTGGCTGCCCGCCACCCCGAAATGAACACGAAGGTGACTCATGACTTACAATTCCTTCGTTTCGACTCTCGGTTTCACGGGAGATCCGTTCGCATTTACCGACTCGGACCGCGAGGAGAAACTTTCTGACTACTTTGTTCCTCCTCCATACTTCGCCGGGGTTATAGGTGAGCCCAAATCGCCTGAGCCGAGTCTGATTTTTGCGCCGCGAGGAGGAGGAAAGTCCGCGCAACGGAGAATGGTAGAGGAAGCAGGTCTCGAAGAAATTAATCCATTCTTGTGCATCAACTACAGCAACTTCGAGTCGATGGCAGGATCGACGCCTTCGGTGACTGATCACTTGACCCAACTGTCAAGACTCCTAACTCTCGCCCTTCTTACTGAACTCGATGATGAGCCCGCAAAAATACTGCACCTAGATTCGCATGATCGCCAGGTTCTGAAAGCTTCGGCCAATCTTCTCCTGAGTACGCTGAATGTCGACGAGTTCAGGGCGGCCATGTCAGCAGTAAAGACAATTGGTGACAAGTCGGGAGAGCTTTGGAGAAAATATGGGGGAATCGTCGCGGCTGTCATTGCTGGGGCGATGCAGAAAATTGGCCTAACCTCTGTGCAGATCCCGAGTAACCTCCTGGGGGATGCGCAGGAAGCCGCATCTTCAGCTCAATACCTTTTCGCACAGCTAGCTCAAATGTCAAGGAAGCTTGGATGGCTTTCGGTTTATGTCGTTATAGACCGCGTGGATGAGACTGATGCCACTAGTTCCAAACCACAGGCGGCCTTCGAGTTGATACGTGCGCTCGTCACAAATCTGACTACATTGGAGCAGCCTGGTGTTGCCTTCAAGTTCTTCCTCTGGGATCAGTTGCGTCCCATAGCCATCGAAGCAGGAATTCGTACGGATCGGATTGCAGAATTTCGGCTCAGCTGGTCGTCGATCGAGCTTGCTGAAATGCTCTCAGCTAGACTCTCTGCGTATTCTGATGGGTCGATTGAAAGTTTCAACGATCTTTTGATGGACAAGGGGCGTCTGGATGCTCACCTGCTACTGGCCCATCTCTGCTACGGATCACCGCGTGACATGATCCGAATGGCAAAACAAATCATCACGGAAGCCACGAGGGCATCCAGTGAGATTGGATCCATTTCAGAGGCCGCGATCTGGAAGGGTGTGCACGAGTTCTCAAAGATGAGAACCAGTGAACTATATTCGCGATTCCAAAGTGATTTGTTCAAGTTTGCAGACGTTAGCTTTGTCACGAACAAGCTCGCCAGTGACGTGTTTAGAATCAGCGATAACGCTATGCGCCAGAAGTTGCAACAGTGGACCGGGGTGGGGGTCATACGCAAAATGACTGAAGTGTCCGACGGAAAAAATCGACCGAAGCACGTCTACACGTTCACGGACCTGAGAGTAGTCCTCGCGCGAACGCCTCTTGCCGACGTGCAGCTGGTGCTAGATAATTACGCGCTTAAGTGCACTAATTGCACCAAATTTGTCATTGGTTCCGACGCTGAGCTCGTCTGTGAGTGCAACGCACGCGTGCCCTTGGCTGGCTCTCACAGTCTCCTTCAAGAAGTTTTGATACTGTGAATCTTTCCCGTGCCTGAATAAGTTCAAGGCTATAAAGGCTGCAGTGAGTGGCAAGGCTTCCTTTGTGCTGTGAGATGTCGAGGGCACCTTGATGAACAGAAGTTCTCAACTCCCTATTCGAAGGGTCTCTAAGATTTGAACTCAACCCGTTGCCTCTTGGCTTGTCCAAGTCCTGCGGCTCAGACCAGCCCACATTGAAAGCGACCAAGCAAAACCGCACCTAGGATTTCGCCGTCCCGAACAGTCGGGTCATCTCGCGCCGATGGTTACATCCCCGACGCAGTTGCAAGGCGCACGTATAGATCACGATCAGTCGGTGTCGCGCGCACGTCCCGTGCACGTGGCGATCGACAGCATGCGCGACCAGCGGCCGTCACTGCGGCTGTTCAGGGTTGAAACGGGTCTGGCGCCCGGGTGCGGCTGCGCCGGTTTGTCAAGGGGGCTTGTTTGGGGCAGCGATGCCGAGCACGTTGGTCTCGCTCGTGGTTCAGGACTCCCAGGGGTTAGCGTCGCGGATTCGCTTGCCTTGCGTTGCCTCACCAGGTGGGAGGGGTGGAATGAACCTGTCCGCTAAGTCGCTCAGTACGTTAGCCACGATAGAGCGCCTTGTGGGGTGGCACGTACGGGAGCGGTTCGCCCGGGCTGTTCAGGTTTTCGGGGTCGTCTTCGTCGGCGCTGCCGAACGGCCCGTCCTTGTCGAGCAGCACGCGCATGTGCGGGTCGGCGTGGTCGGTGTACCAGGTGCTCAATCCGGTCGCCGGGTCGAGACGCAGGTGCTCGAAGGCGCGCCACATCGCGCCGAGTCTGGAGACAGCTTCGGGGTACTCCCACCAGCGGCCTGCCCAGACGCGCGCGTTTCCATTGATGTGGCGTGAGTAGCCCGTGATGAGAAAGTCCCGCACGAACGCGTCGAGGGTCGGGTAGAGCATCGTTGCCTCGTCGGCGGCAGTCTCCTCCTCGCCCTCGCCCTCGCCCGTGGGGTGGTCCAGCTCGTCGTTGTCTTCGGGGGGCGGTGCAAAGGCGGCGGATGCGGAGTCCAGGTCTTGCCAGTTCATACTCACCAGGTGCCTGCCTTCCGGTCGCGATCGTGCTCTTCTGCCTGCACTCGAGCGAGCTCCTCGTGTGCGTCGGCGATGGTGCGCTGCCCTTGCGGATCGTGGGCGCGGATGGACGCTTTCACGGCCTCCGCGTGCGGGCCGGCCATCCAAGGGAGAGTGCGCACGAGTGCGGTGCGGGCACCGGAGGCGAGGACGATGGCGCGCCCCTTGGGGAGGGCGGCGAGGTCGTCGACGTCGAGGATGCGTTCGCGGTTCACGCTGTGCGAGACGGTGCGCTGTCCGCGCGTGTAGGAGGTGTTGGTGGTGTGCCGGTCGCGCTCACCGATGAGCTTGGCCAGCATCTCCAGGAACTTAGGGTCGCGCACGCCGCCACCGTAGACGGCGATGTTCGAGGAGGACCAGAGCTTGCCCATGCCGGACTCTCCCCACACGGCAGCGCCCTGGTCCCAGGACTGCAGGATCGTCATGAGGATCACGCCGCGCGAGCCGTAGTGCGAGTAGAGGTTGGGGAGCTCCGCCCACCGGCACACGTTCGCGGCCTCGTCGAGCACGCCGAGGAACGGCACCTGGAGTCGCCCACCGGGGGAGTTGGTCGCAAGTTGTTCGGCAGCGTCGGTCACGGCGACCGTCAGCGCGGTCACGAGTGGGCTGGCGGTGCCGCGTCCCTCGCGGGAGAGGCTGTAAAGCGTGCCGCTGCTGCGCACGAACTCGTCGGGCCGCAGCTGCGCTCGAGTGTCGTTCGGACCGGTCGGGTTCACCCACGACGCGACCTGCCGGTTCGTGAGGCAGGAGGCCATCTTCATGGCCGTGCCGTAGATGCCGGCGCGCTGCTTGTCGGGGTACGCGATCACGCCGCGCACCTGGCTGGCGAGCAGCGCGTAGTCGTGGTCCCGGAGTATCTTCGCGGGCTCCTCATTCGTGGGTTTGGTGAGCCACAGGTACACGTCGGTGATGGGTCGTGCATCGAGTGCTGCGGCCAGGAGCAGGCCCGCGAGGAGGTCTTCGCCCTGCCCGTCGAAGTAGGCGTCGGTTTTGGCGTCCGGTTCTCTGGAGCCGGACGCGAAGTGCTGCGCGAGCTTCGCCGCGCGCACCTCGTCCGTCACGTACGAGAGCGGGTTCCACCACCAGGACGGCTCCTCTGCCGCGACGCCCTGCGGGTCGAACACCCAGATGGGGCCGCGCTCGTCGCGGGGACCGCGGGTCGCGTCCACGATGTCGCGCTTGTTGGAGGTCACCATGACGCACCCCGGCGCATCCAGGATCGCGGGAATGGCGCGGGAGGTGGTCTTCCCGGTTCGTGGCCCCCAAATGTCGAGGTGCATGTCCTCGACCGACCCGTACAGCCCCTGCCCATCACTGACGTTCGCGCCGATCTTCACGCCGATGAAGTCGCGCACACCGAGCCGCTCAGCGGTCTGAGTCACGTCCTTCTTGCGCACCCCTTCCAAGTCGCGACCACGAGCCAAGGAGCGGGCTGCGTGGTCGACGCGGCTGCGCTTGCGCGAGGTGCGGAACCGGAAAACCAACACCAACGTGAGCAGCGCCGCGAGGACCACGCCGCAACCGATAGCGACGACGGTGCCCCACACACCGGGCCAGGCGAGGTCGCCGCCCATGAGCCGGAACAGCACGTCGAACGGATTCGTGGGAATCGCGTCCCCGGTCGCGGCGAGCCGGTGCCCGAGATGCATGGACACCCACACCACGGCCAGCGTCACCACCACGAGGCCGATACCGACGAAGAGGAGCTGCGTGCGTCCGTCGATGCTGGAGCGCTGGTCGCGCCGTTCCCGATGCTGCGTCATGCTGCACCCTCCTCGTACTCGGTGTCTCCGACACGCGATTGTTCGTGCCAGCGCGTGTTCGTGTCGCTCATCAGGTCGTCGGCGGCGGTGAACTGGACGTCGACGGGGATGCCTGGGCGCCCACCGACCTTGACGAGGAACTTCCCGCGACCGGGAGGGGTCGCTTCCTGGTTCGTCGTCGGGTCCCATGCGGGCGGGTCCTGCCAGCCAATGAGCAAGTCCTGCTCCGCTCGGGAGAGCGGGATCGCGGAGGTGAGCTGCGGCATCTCCGCGCCGGGGAGCCCGCCGCAGATGACCATGCCGGCGCGCTCCACGAAGCCTTTCGCTTTCATTCGGTCTTCCTCGCTCGCGAGGGACAGAAGGTCACTCATCGTGTGCGTGACCATCGCCATGCCCACTCCTCGAGTCCTGTTCAGACGAGTCAGCGCATCCACCCGGTCGACCATGCCCCGACCGGCCCGGAGAGCTCGCCAGAGCTCGTCGAGCACCACGAAGTAGTGACGCCGCGGCTCCAGGCCCGCGTCCGCGAGGGCGTTCGCGACGTTGACCGTGCCGAACCCGGCCGACCAGCACGCGAGCAGCGCTGCGGCCTGGAGGTCCATTTCGGAGTCGTCGATGGAGGAGACGTCGTAGACCACGGGCCGGTCGCGGCGCATCGGGTTCGTGGTCGGCTTGGAGAACATCTCCCCGAGCCGGCCACCGCCCGTGAGCCCGATCAGAGAGGCTTCGAGATCCTCAGTGATCTCCTTGTACCGCTCGTCACTGCCGCGGTCGAGGGCGACCGCCCGCACCTCCAAAGGTGGGTCCTGGATCACTTTGAGGAGATCGCCCAGCACGGGCACCCCCTCGTGGTGCTCGTCGAGGACCTTCAATGCGCGGTCGAGGATGGTCTCTTCTCGGTCGGTTGGGGGAGCGCCGCGCATGATCGTCAGGAGCGCGGAGACCATCGTGTGGCGGCGGCCGTGCGCGTCCGCGAGGACCTGGAGCGCTTCTTTCTCGTAGCCCTCCGAGCGCAGCCGGCGAGCTGCTTCCGTGGACTCGCCGGGGTCGAGGATGTTGAGGTAGCCGCGGCCGCGGCCAAGTTCGATGACCTGCCCGCCGAGCGCCTGGATCATCACCAGGTAGTCGGGCTTCAAGTCGCCCAGCACCATGGGGATCACGCCGTAGCCGGAAAGGCCGGCTGCCATGCGGCGGATGATCGAGGACTTCCCCAGGCCCGGCTTGCCGAGCACGAACACCGAGGGGTTGGAGATCAGCTTGGCCCGTTGGAACCAGGAGATGGGGTCGCAGCAGAGCGTTGCGCCCGTGTGAATGTGACGGCCGAGCGGTACGCCCACCATGGGTGTGCCGGTCCCGATGGCGAATGGCCAGAGGCCGCACACCTGAACGGTCGTGCCGCGCCACTCCTGGGGAACCTGCACGTAGGTGGATTCGCCGCGGCCTTTGCCGAGCCATCCACGCATCCCTGGCCGCTTGGGTCGAATTGCTTTCGACTCTGGTGCTTCCGAGGCGGCGCGACGCCCCGTCTTCCTCGTTTTGGAATCTGTGCCATTGGCGACTGAATTCGTGCCACGGCGCTGCATGGTCATAGCTTGTCCCTCAGTTCGGCTGGCACCTTGACGTGCTTCTGGAGCACCAGGCCCAGCGGCAGGGCAGCCGCGAACGCGGAGTCCTGCGAGCCGAAGACCGGACGCACACGCAGGCGTGCGGTCGCGGCCAGATTGTCGATAGCGGCCCTCGCGTCCGCCACCATGTCGAGGTCGTCGACAGTTGCCGTCACGAGCACGCCGAACTCGACGAGGCCAGCGCCGGATGCTTCCTCGCGGGCTGTGGCTTCCGCGGCGCGGATGCCGAGGCTGTCGCGGGCGGAGGGTTTCGCCGTCGACGTTGCGCGGAACTGCGCGGCCGAGAGGTCGGCTTCCACGATGGCGGCAGCTCGTGCCGAGTCGATGGGCCGGTACAGCAGTGTGATGCGTTTGCGTGCGATGTCGCGGTGGGGTGCGAGGAGCTTCGCGAGGACACCGGACTGCACGCTGCCGCGAGGAGCCGACGTCATCGACCAGGTGACCGAGTACGCCGAGTCATGGCGGTAGCCGCCCCAGTCGGCCTGCGCTGCCGTGGGTCCGACGTCCGGCCAGGTCAGCTCGGGCGTCTCGCCGTTCGCGTGCGCCTCATCGATCAGGGCTGCCGCGGCCGGGTCATACGCGATGCGAACCGTCTCGCACAGCTCTTGCGCGGCGACCGGGTGCGCAGCTCCAGCACCGGTCGCTTCGAGCCCAGCGGTGAGACCGGGGATGCGAGCTGCTAGCTCGCGCGCCATGTCGTCGGGGGTGCGCTTCTTGCCGCCGGATCGCATCGTGGCGGAGAACGTGAGTGCGACGTATGCCTTCACGGTCGATGAGCCGGACGGGTACGAGTCCACGATGTCGGTGAGCATGCCGCGCGCGAACTCGGGCGCTGACGCATCGATGTTCGTCGCCACCTCACGGCGTAGGCGCGTGCCCGAGTCAGGGGCGGTCTCGATGGTGACGGCCGCAGCCTCCAGGCCCGGTTCGTCACCGAGGTTGGAGAGCCAGTGGCCCCAGTCGGCCACCCACGAGTCGACCTGTTCGGGGTCGACGAGCGCTGCTCCATCGGGCTCGGTGCCGAGCACGATGGAGTAGGACAGCGTCGCGGGCGTGTAGATCAGCGCGAAGGGGCGACCGTAGGAGTCGCGGTGCTCGCTGAGCCGTGTGGGCGCGGCGAGGCCGGGGAGCTGGAACGTTCCCCAGTCGGTGCGGCCGATGGGGCCAGACCGGTACACATTCGCGCCCCGGCTGCGCGCCGCGGCGAACCCGAGGCGGGTCGCGATGCGGCTCACCACGGACTGCCCATGGGAATCCTTCGTCACGACGGCGAGCATGAGGATCGAGAGCACCCCGAAGGTGATCGCGGCCTCCAGCACGCCGACGATCATGACGATGAGCACCACGAGCACGAGGCTGCCGAGCATGAGCGCGGTGCCGACTGACCCGAGGCCCATGAGGCCGGGGGAGGTCGGGCGCGTCCAGTTCCCGTAGGTACGGGGTGCGCGGTTGTTGGGGTCAACGGCTACCATCTGGGCCGCCTCCTTCTCCAGTCGATTGCTCACCGAGGTCCTTCACGGCTCCTGCCGCGGCCTGTCCTGCTTCCTTCGCCTTGCCGAGCGCCACACCCGCGGCAGCTCCCACCGCCATGCCGACCGGGCCGCCCGCAGCTCCCGCGGTCGCGCCCGCTGCGGCACCTCCACCGGCGCCCGCTGCGGCGCCTGCGCCTGCGCCTGCTCCGGCACCTGCACCTGCACCTGCTCCAGCGCCTGCGGTTGCTGCACCGGCACCGCTGGTCGCTGACCCGGTTGACGCTGCCCCGGAAGATGCTGCGGCCCCGGACTTCCCACCAGCTGCGCTCTGCGCGCCCGCGTTCTGCGCCGACGAGGACGCGGATTGGCTACCGGACTTCCCACCCGTGGGTGCCGAGCTCGAACCGCTGTCGCCCTTCTCGCCGGACTTACCGCTGTTGCCGTTCCCGCCGCCACCGCCGCCAGTTGAGAGGCGACCGAGTGCGGCTGCGCCGCTCGGGAGTGCTGCGAGGGCGCCAGCGGCGAGCATGCCGCCACCGGCGCCGGCGGCCATCGAACCGACCATGGGTGTCACGAATCGCATGAGGGCGGGCATCGCGAAGAGGGCGATGATCATGAGCATCAGGCCGGTCAGAATGGCCAAGATGCCAGTGCCGTCGTCCTGGAAGACGTCGGTGCCGGCCAGCTGGAATGCCGCGGCGTAGACGATCGCTGCTGCTGGCTTGTAGAGCACGAGCGCGATGATCCAGCCCACGCAACGCTTGAACCAGGTCTTCCCCATCTCCGTGTTCGTCGCGGCTGCGGCGACCGGGAGGATGCCGACGAGAACGACGAGCATGCCACTACGGGCGACCATGAGCACGATCTGGAAAGCCGAGGTCAGGATCGCGATGAGGCCGAGAATGATTATGAGGATGGGCGCGAGTGCGCCCCCGGCCGGGTTGTTCGTGAAGGCGAGGAGCGTCGTGATGTTCTCCCCGAAGCACGCACTGCCTTCGGCGTCCACCCCTGTCGGGCAGTTCGTCGACGCGTTCAACACCCAGACGGAGAACTGGTCGGATGCGCCGATCAAGATACCGACCATGGACGTTCCGAACGCCGTGACGGCGATGAGTGTGATGAGGCTCTGCACGAGATCGCGTCCGGGCTCCGCGCGCTTCTCCCAGGCCATGCGGATGCCGCCGATGATCACCGACAGCACGGCGACGGCTCCGAGAATCCACCACAGCGAGGATTGGATGAAGAACGCGGCACCGCCGACCCCTTGCGGGCCACCGCTGCTCACGAGCTGAGCTACGAGGGCGCTTGCCGCGCTGATGAGCACGACGCCACCGAGGATGAAGCCCAGCTTCCCGACCGCCATGAACCCCTCACCCGCGCGCATGCGGGTCGCGATTTGCATGGCCAGGAAGACCGCCGAGATGATGGCGAAGACGAGACCGAGCCAGGTCACCCACCCAAGCAGCACTTCAATCTCCGTGCTGATGGGAGGTGCGCCCACGACGGTCTGGTCACCGCTGTCGGTCAGGTTCGGCGTACCGATGTAGACCCAGATGGTGCCGAGCGAGGCGACCATCTTGCCCACGCCCTCCGCAATGGAGTTGGCCAGGTCCTCAACCGCCCCGCTCGCGAGAGCTTCTGCCCCCGCAGAAATCTGGCACGAAGGGGTAATCGCGTTCCAACCGGTGCAATCGTCTGTTGGATTCATGGGCTACGCGCTCCAAGCGATATACCCCGCTAGGTCAGGGATGGTCGCCACGTCGATAGGTGCGTTCGGATCAGTCACGCTGAGCTTCCAGTCACCGGCTTCCCACACCAGGTCGTAAACCGATGACAGGTTGACGACTTGACCGTTCGTAGAGCCCTGCGCTGCGATATCGATGCGTGCCGTATCGCCCGTGTAGGACAGGACCCGGAACCCCTCGATGTCTACGCGTACGCCTGTTTCACCCCCGCCTGTTCCTGGGCCTGCCGCGAGGAATGCCTCACGTCCAGGGCCTTCGGCTAGAAAGTATTCGAGGAAGTCTCCAACGGTTTCGCGATTATCGCTCTGCGCGAGCGCATTTGCGGCGGCGAACACTGCGCCTTCGGGCGAGTGCTGGAAGCAGCTGCGGATGCCGTTTTCATCGGTCTGCCCGGGGCCATACGTTGCAGACGTCGGATACCCCAGAGTTCCATCGAACGCCCACTCTGCTTCCGGAGCAGCTGTGACGGAACCGGTCAGCACTTCACCGGGGAGCTCGCACACGCTGCCACCGTCGGGAGCAGTCTCCGCGGTCTCTTGGGGCGAGGATGGAACGGTGCTTGTCTCGCTGGTCGCGCTCGCCAGCGGGGCCGCCGCAACCTCATCCTGCCGGTTGAGTGCGCCCACCACGGCAAGGGTGATCCCGAGCGTCGCCACGATCGCGACGACGATGGCCGCGACGATGAACCCTGGGCGCGTGAACGGGCTGGAGGTGTTTTCTTCGTTGTTGGCCACAGTGTTGCGCTCCTTAGATCAAGAACCCGATGAGGGACGTCGCGGCCGAGATGACGATCACGCCACCGAGGGCCATGCCGATCTTTCCGGCGTGCTCGCCGCCCTCGCCACGACGTGACTGGATCGCCATGAGCGCGCCGGCCATGATGAGGCCGATGACGCAGATCGCGAGGGCGACCCACTTCAGCCAGCCCATGATCGTGGTGACGCCTTCGGTGCCCGGAGGCTGGATGGGAGGCGAGTCCGGGATGCCCAGCGGGGCGACGGTGGCTGCGTAGTCGCCGACGAGGGCAACGGTGGTGATGAGTTCAAGGCTCATGGCTCGTCCTTTCAGTGGGTGGTGCGCGAGGCGCCGGTGAGAATTGCGGTCAGATCGGTGACAAGGGCACGAACGTCCTTGTGAGCTGTGGCGGGGTCCGGGAGTTCCCCGAGGCGCAGCGCCTCGCTCCACGGCACGTTCCAGACGCGAGGGACACCGCCGCCGACGATGGCAGCGAAGTCACGCAACGAGCGCGGGAGCTTGCCTGGGGCGTCGGCGACGACGACGAGGCCCAGCACGTCGACGAACGGGACCAGCCCCGAGCCCCATTGCGTGGCCGCGCGCTGCGCGGCAAGCAGCCCCTGCATGTTCGATCGGGCGACGATCACGACTCGAGCACGGTTGCTCGACGTCGTGACGTGCGGCCAGGCATGGTCCGAGGCGACCCAGCTCGAGGAGAGCGCGGCGAGGGACGACTCCCCCGCACCCCCGTGTGCTCCAACGACGAAGAGCTCAGCTTCCCGGCTGAATGCCCGCGTCGCGAGCTGGTCGGCCTGGTCTGGTGCCGGAACGCCGAGTTGCGGGATGGCCGGCCCCCGAGTCCCCCAAGAGGCGGCGTCGGGGACTACGTCCATCTCGACGACCGGCATCAGTGGCGGTGAGACCCAAGGGTTGTGTTCGGTCGTCACAAAAGCCTCCCCGGATAATGAGCACACTGCACTGTCCACACAGTGTAGGTATATTCCAAACTAGCAGTGACAGGTGATTCTAACTATGTTTTTGACACATATTGCAAACCAAGATGCGTTCTGCGCTAGTCTGTTGTCATGTTCCGTGGCTGTTGGGTCGATGTCGTGAGTGGCGCTCACGGTGATCTCGACGAGGCGTTCGCTGAACTCCCGCCGATCCTGACGGCCGCTCAGGTGGCTGAGTTGCTGCAGATGACCCCACCCGGCATCTACAAGTGGCTCAAAGAGGGGCACCTGCAGGGATACCAAGTCGGTCGGACCTGGTTCATCACGCGGACCTCTCTCCGGGCCACGCTCGAAGCCGGATCGAACTCCAAGCCCATCACAGACCCGCGACATAGCGAAGGGTAGTTCTCCCCATATGACTCGCCACGCCCGCAGTACAGCAGCCCTTGCACTCATCGCGATGCTTGGGCTCACTGCGTGCGCGACAGATGAACCGGCGGAGACGACGGCACCGACTGCGACGCCAACGTCCACCATGTTCGTCCCGGACCTCGACCAGTTCACCCCGCCGCCCGCGGGCATCATCGACGACAAGACCGGGCAGACGACCGGGCCAAAAGCCCCCGCCGTCTGGGACGAGGCGTCTCGCGCCGCGGTGATCGCCGCCGCCGAGACCGCCATGACCGCTTACGCGCGCCCCACGGTCGAGGCGAACACGTGGATTACCGAGCTCACGCCGCTGCTCACTCCCAAGGCGGCGAAGGACTACAACTACAGCCGCAACAGCAACATCCCCGCCACGCAGGTCACCGGCCCCGGCGTCATCGTGAATGACGACAGCGTGTACCTCGCACACGTCGAAGTCCCCACAGACGCCGGCACCTGGACTCTCATGCTCGTGCGCGAGTACGGCGACTCCCCGTGGCTCGTCGAACGATTCACGCCGCCCGAGGGGATTCACTGAGATGAGCGAGCAGAAGAAGGGCTCCGGCGCGCTCATCGCGCTCATCGCCGTCCCCGGCGTGGTCATCGCCATCGTGCTGAGTATGGTGATCTTGCTGAGTTCCGACCCCGACACTTGCAACCCGGCCAAGGGAGGCGCGAGCGGCGTCTCGGTCGATCCGAACAGCGTCCCGGACGTCGAGATCGCGGGCTACGGCCGCGAGCAACTCACGAACGCCGCAAACGTGATCCTGGCCGGAAACGACATGGGGCTGAGCGTGCGGGACCAGACCATCGGCGTCATGACCGCGATGGGCGAATCCACCCTCAACAACATCGACTACGGCGACTGGGAAACCAGCGGCGTCACGAACCCGGACGGCTCCCCCACCACGTCGATCGGTCTCTTCCAGCAGCAGGACCACTGGGGAAGCCGCGAAGAGCGCCTGGACCCGTACCGTGCCTCACAAATCTTCTTCTCCGCCATGGAGACCTCCGTGCCGCTGCCCGAGCGCGACTCCGTGGAGCCGACACTGGTGGCCCACCGCACGCAGGTCAACCTGGACCCGTACTACTACACGAAGTTCTGGGACGGCGCGGTGCAGATCGTCGAAGAGCTCTCCGGCACCACAACCGGCCTCAAGTCCGGCGCGGGCGCACAGGTGTGCTCCGGCGTTGCTGGCACTCCTGGCCAGGTCTCCTCGACCGGCTGGGCAGCTCCCGGCGAAGGCCCCATCACCGACCCGTACGGCATGCGCATCCACCCGATCTACGGGGATGCTCGCCTGCACTCCGGCACCGACCTCGCGGCCGGTGGCTGCGATGGCCCGATCTGGGCCGCGCAAGCTGGAACCGTCACGTTCCGTGGTTTCGACTCTGGCGGCAACGGCACGATCACCCTCGACCACGGTGGCGGCATCACCACGAAGTACCTGCACTCCTTCGAAAGCGGCCTCCTCGTCAACGTTGGGGACACCGTCAAGGCCGGTCAGCAGATTGCGATGACCGGCACCAGCGGCCAGTCGACCGGCTGCCACTTGCACTTCATGGTGCTCATAGGCGACGAGACCGTGGACCCCGAACCCTTCCTCGCCCAAGTGGGCATCACTCTCGGATAGATGGAGCACACCATGACCACGAATCAGGCAGTTCCCGTCATCACCGCCCGCACGGACGCCTCCGGTGTCGGATACATCGCCGTCGACGGGCAGCAGGAGCCATTCGACGCCCCCACGGTCGACGTGGCACGCGGCTACATCGTTGACAAGCTCAGCGAGATCGCTCGCACCCGCAACGAGGTTGTGCGGGCAGAGACCACCGACCCAGACGGGGTATGGACGCTCGTCGTCGACCCGCAAGGCCGCGTGCAGGCGGAGGTGCAGCACCAGAGCGACGGCATCGACGAGGACACCGCACAGGCACCCCCGAAGCAGCGCACCGAACCCAAGCCCATCACCGCGCCGCAGCCGATCATCGCGACCGAGCCTGCGGCTCCCATCGCACCCGTGCAGCTCCCCGCTCCGGTCCAGCTCCCCGCTCCCGCAACACCGGCAGCGTCCGCCCCCGCAGCGCCGTCCTACCAGGCACCGGGAGCCTTCATCTCGACGCCGCCCAGAGCCGTGCCACAACAGCCGGCCCCTGCACAGGCCCCGAGCTACGCACCAACTCCGCCCCCCACGGCCTCCGCGCCCGCGCCCAGCTACGCGGCGCCCCAGGCAGCCCCAACGCCTGTTCAGCCGCAGCAGGGCGATCAGCCGCCGCGGCGCGACGCGCGCCAGTCGTTCCTCACCCAGGAGCAGACCGAAGAGCCCGCCACGACCGGATGGCGCGGCGCGCTGTCTGGCATCGGTATTCGTCTCAGCCCGTCCGAGAACGAGCGCGCGGAACGCGCCGACGTGCAGGCCGTGAGCCAGCACTGGCCGGGCCCTCGCACCATCGCCGTCGTGAACGCGAAGGGTGGCAGCTCGAAGACACCCACCACGATCCTCCTCGCGGCCGTGTTCGCCCGCTTCGGCGGCGCAGGCGTGCTGACGTGGGACAACAACCAGACCCGAGGCACGCTCGGCTGGCGCACCGAGCAAGGCCCGCACGAATCCACCCTCCTCGAGCTGCTGCCGCAGGTCGACCGGTTGCTGTCCACCGGCGCGCAGTCCGCGGACCTCGCGCACTACGTGCACCACCAGACGCGCGACCGGTTCGACGTGCTGCGCTCGCAGCCCACGAACCTCGCCCACGAGCAGCGCATGGCCCCCGAGGACGTCGACGCGATTCACGCGGTCGCCTCGAAGTATTACCGGCTCGTGTTCATCGACTCCGGCAACGACGAGTCCGACCCCATGTGGTTGCGCATGATCGACCACACCGACCAGCTCGTGCTCGCCACCACTACCCGCGACGATCACGCCGAAGCCGGTGCGCTCCTTCTGGAGGCGCTGTCGCAGCGGGACGAGAAGTCAGCGCAGCTCGCGCGCCAGGCTGTCGTTGTCGTCAACCAGGCGAACGCGAAGAGCAACCGCGCCGACGTCGACCACGTCGCCAACGGCTACCGCAGCTTGGTGCGCGACGTCGCAACGATCCCGTTCGATCCAGCCATGGTCGACGGCGTGCTGCGCTACGGCTCGCTCAGCGTCAAGACGCAGCGCGCCTGGCTGTCCGCAGGCGCGGCCGTCGCGAGGGGACTCTAGCCATGCCGAACACCCAGACCGCCCAGCACGCGCAGCAGCTCGCCTCCTGGCCGCGCATGGTCGCCCTCGTGCGCCCGGACGGCAGCGGCTCGCTCACGATCAACGGCATCGAGCGCGCCTGCGCCGCCGCTTCGATTGAAGAGCTCCGCACGGGCATGATCGCCCGTTGTGTGTCCTACGCGATCCAGCTCGGCCGCCCCGTCCGCCTCGACGTCGACGAAGCCCCGAATGCGTGGACGCTCGCCGTCCGAGCTGACGGCATCGTGCAGGAGATCGACGAAACGGGCGAGCTGCCCTCCCCCGATGGGCTCGCCCCCATCGAAGGACGCTGCCGCACCTGTCGCCACCTGGAGCCGGTCATCGCCGCCGCCTGCTCGCAGTGCGCGACGCCCGAGCCCCACCGCGTGGAGCTCGACGCCACGGTGACCGAGAGCGCGCAGCTTGCGACTATTCGTGAGGAAGAGAGCCGGCCCGAGAAACAGACCCTGGACCGAACGCCAAGCGCTCCCCCGGCACGCCTCCAGCTCACCTTCAACGGGCAGCCCGCGGTCGTTGTGGACGGGCACGCAGCCATCGGGCGCGACCCCGAGCCGGTCAACGGCCGCACGCCCGTCCGCGTGCAGAGCCCGCAGCAGCTCGTCTCCCGTACGCACCTGTTCGTCGACCTCGACGAAGAAGGGCGCATCGTCGTCACCGACAACGGCTCCGGAAACGGCACCGAGGCGCAGACCGAGCCACCCATGCACCTCGACGCGGGCACCCCATACTCGCTGCACCCCGGCACCACGCTGCACCTGGGCGACGCGACCTGCCGAATCGACCTGGCCTGATGCACGTGGAATCGCGGGCAGATACGCGGCCGATGTGGCGACACGCCGCTATGGGGACCCTTAACAAGAGTCGTGCTCGCCATCATGGAGCTATGACCCGTGACAACGCAGGAATTCGCCGCAACAGGCGTCCCGCGGGCGAGCATGCGGAACACTTCAAAGTCCGCCTTTCCCCCGCCACTGCCGAGGAAATGCGCCAGGCGGCTAGAGCCTCCGGCAACCTCTCGCAGTCGCTCTATCTAGAGCGACTCGCGGCCATGCTGCGCGCCGAACGAGGCGCGCTCCCCGTGTTCACCGACGAAGCGGAGGCGCACACGGCAGCGGCTTAAACGAAGAAGCCCGCCGCTTCCGCGACGGGCTTCCTAAAGTTTCGTAGCTCAAACCCTCCAGCTTCCCGGCACAGAGGTTCGAGCTAATACCCACCAAGTCCCGGCTACCAACCGGGGGCTTTGTAGTACCCACTCCGAGGAGGAGGTGCCCTCATAGTACCCAACTCTGTCTCGTTTGTCCCTGTGTTGGCACTGCGTCGTGTCCACGAGGGAGTTCCCGCACGCCCGAGCGGGTGGGAACTGGCGCGAGCACTCAGCCCACGGCCGCGCATCCGCGTCGCGGATCGCCTCGCTGACGGCGAGGTGCTGAACGCGTACAGCCGCGACGTTTCGGTGTTCGCAGAACAACCGCAGAGCCCCTGGGCGATGTACCTCGCGACCGAGACCGGCGACTACCGGTTCGTGTGCTTCGACCTCGACGCGGGCCGCGGCAATGCGGCCTACGACGCCGCCAAGCTCGCACTCTGGTTGAACGAGCTCGGTATCGACCACGTGGTCACGGAGTCCGGCCCGAATGGTGGCCGCCACGTCTGGATCGCCCTCGAAACGGCAGCCGCGGCCGAGACCGTGCGCGAGCTCGCGCAGCTCGCCGCGCAGCTACTCCCCTCGCTCGACGCGACCCCCCTCACGAACCCACGCACAGGCTGCGTGCGTCCCCCTGGATCGCCACACCGCCGAGGCGGTTCATCGGTGCCGTCTGGCCCCCTCGATGCGCTCCTGGACCCCTCCGCGACCTCAGAACAGCTGCGCGAGCTCCGCGCGTTCCTCATCGACGCGGGAGCCGAACTCCTCGCCCCCGTCACCGCCCTCGCGCGCGGCATGGCCGTCGACGCCGACGGCCACCCGCACATCACTGGTACGAAGCGCCCGCTGAGCTCGCGCGTGCGCCTGGTGCTCGACACTCCCCCAGCCGATGACGCTTCCCTTTCGCTCGCTACGGTCCTGGCGGGCTGCGCGAACGCCCGCTGGACGCTCGCGGACGTGCGCGCGCTCGTCGACGATTCGCCCGCGTTCGAGCACGTGCGCTCGCAACGCCACAAGCACGGCCACCGCATCCCCCGCACCCCGCAGGGCCGGGAACGCACGCTGGTCTCCGCGTGGCGGCACGCGGTGACGTACGTGGCCGCGAACCCCTCCACTGGGGACGGCACCGACGAAGATTTCCTCGCCCGCTGCGCGGCCACCGTGGAGGCTGTAGACGCGGCGCAGGCGCGCGCGAACGCGATGCCCGGTCTTTGGGGCGGCGACCGCGCTTCGTCCTTGCAGCGCTCCCGCACGGGCACGCACAGCACCCGCGCTGTGCTCGACGCCCTCTGCCTCTACATGGCGCAAGCCGCGCAGCTCACTGTCGAGGCTGACGTGCGCCGCATCTCCGCCGACACCGGGTATGGCCGCACCACCGTCCACGAGGCGCTGCGCCGCCTCGCCACCCCGACCGATGAGGCCTCGCCGGAGTCGGCATGGATTGTCCGTAGGGGAACGCCGGAGGGCGCCCACGCGCAGCGCTACCGCCTCTCCCAGAGGTTCTCCACAGGGTCAGGAGCTGGTAACCGGACACAAGTGCGTGCACGCCCGGCCGCAGCCTCCCCCCTGCAAGCTCGAACCCAACGCATCAACCGGCTTGCGAAGAATCTCCAGACCCTCGCGCACGACACCTTCGCTGCTCCTCGCAGCTTGGGTCGCACCGCGGGACTCGTCTATAAACACATCGACGAAGGGTCCGTGCTCACCGTAGACGAGCTCACCCGCAGCACCGGCCTCGACGCCACCCGCACCCGTCAAGCCCTCCGTGCCCTCCACCTGCACGGCCTCCTCTCCCGGACCGACCACGGCTGGACTCGGGAAGAAAGCAGCTCCGTTGACGTCGTGGCGCACACCCTCAATGTCGCGGGGCACCTCGCGGCTCGTCGAGCTCGTTACGCCGACGAACGGCATTGCTGGGCCTGGTGGCAGGCTGAGGTGCAATGGATGTCGAGGCGCGGGAAACAACGCCGTCGACGCCGCTCCCCCACAGCCGCGCAGCTGCTCAGCGTCAGCGACCGGCCGGACTATCCGAGATACCCCCGCAGTGAGGGTCGCGGCGACCACCGGGCCGCGCTCGCGCTCGTGCGGGCTGGCACCGTCTATGCTCCAGCGCTGCGGGCTGCATGAATCTCTCGTCCGATTGAGCTTTACTCTGACGTCATATGTGACCTATGCGTCAGAGCTCATCTTTCTCGCGGAGCACCGGAGCAATCGTGCTGGAATGGCACGCCCACCAGCGTTTACACGAACCGCTAAAAAATCAGGCAGTCACCCGCGAGAGCGTCCTGGTCACGACGGCGGTAGAACAGGCCCTAGTCAACGACCCTTGAACATCCCAATCAACTGATTCCGAACAAGACCCTCAGCCTCGCTCAGAGACGCCCTAAACGCTGTATGTAAGCAGTAGGCGGTCTGCGACAACCTCGTCCTCGAGGCTCTGGCCACCCATCTGGAAGCGACGCAACATACTCCGCCCCACCGTAACTACTGCGTCCGTCTCAAAAAGCTGGTACGGGAAGTCGTTGAGGACGGTGTGCAGGCCGCTCTTCTTGGTGCCGTCGATGCTCAAAGCGACACGAACACCTCTGGACTTCGCCTGGTCTATCTTCTCCACGAGGTCGTGGAGCTTGAAAGCCTGTGCGCCGTAGAGGATGGTCTGCGAGTCGGTGTAGGGCGGATCACAGTAGACGAGATCGCCCGGCTCCGCTCGATCAAACGCCTCTCGGAAGTCCAGGTTGCTGAACGTGGTGCCCGCAGTGCGTCGGGACCATTCGTCGACTCGCGCACTGAACTTCGCCGACGGCATGGGGGCGTGAGCACCGCACGGTGTACTCATGTGCCCGTCCGCCTTGCGGAAGCGCACCACACCGCCGTAACAAGCCCGGCAGAGATAGAGAAGGTCTGCCCCATTCGGCCGTTCGTTGAACGAAACCCGGGCCGCTTCGTAGACCTCCAGCCGGTTGTCGGGCGTCCACTCATCTCGACGACGCGCGTACCAGTGCTTGACCATCTCCGGGTCTTCGGAGAGCCCTCGCCAGATCTCCATGAGTGGTGCCAGTACGTCCGACGCGCACGCGCGCTTCGGCGCGAGGGTGCCAAGAACGGCCCCGGAGCCGAGGAACACCTCGTGGTAGGTCGCCATGTCCTGGGGGAACAAGTTGGCGATTTCGTGAGCCATTCGCTGCTTGTTGCCGATCCACTTCAAGAGCTGCGTCTTAAAGGGGGCGACGGTGCGCGGTTCGTCGAGATCGAAGAGTGTCATCGCGGGTCAAGCTAGCACATCCCAATTTCGGATACCCGCATGTCAAGTGGGATGTTGCGGGCGTGGACAAGCGCAGACGCAGGGAACATTTAGGGCAGGTGCTCGCCCGTCTCCGTCAGCAGGCCGGGTTGAGCCAAGCAGATGTTGCAGTCTCGCTCCAGCGGCCCCAGTCGTTTGTCTCGAAGTACGAAGCCGCGCAGCGCCGCGTCGATGTTCCCGAACTAGAGGACATTGCAGCAGCGCTCGGCCTGACCCTCGAAGCGGTCGTTGCCGCGTACCAGGAGCAAAGCGATGCAAGCTGACCCTAGATTCCGTGGACAAGGCATTTCGTTCTGGGCCTACGTGCGGACGATCACCGAAGCGCTCGGATCGTCAGTGCCCCGGTCCGGCGTGATTTCTGCATTCTCCATCGGGGACATGCAGCGTGCGCTTACCAAGCTCGAGCGCGCTATTGAACCCCTGGGTACGCCGGCGCATCCGTCACCGCTCGGTGCGGTGCTGCTGGACTACTTCGAATACCGAGCTGATGTGTTGAACAACAAGGTCCGTCATGATTTGCTCGTGACGGAGCAAGCAGCGGAGCTTTTTGATCGGGTGGTCAACGTGACGGGCGCAGTCGTTGACAGCACCTCTTCTCGCCGTCTCAAGACAGAAGCCGGTTACGTCGAAGAGCCCACTTCGGTCAACTATCGGGTGGGTAACTCAATCGTTCCGGTCCCCATGAACAAGCAGAAGGGGCTGATGCGTCAACCGTCGTTTTTAACGGGCATCGTAAATCTTGTCATCGCGCGAGAACTTGAGGGCCGTCCCTGCGACTACGACCCTCGTCGCCTCCCCGTTATTGACCACGATGGAACGTTGTACGCCGCAATGTCGCGCCGCATGGACGGCTCGATGCCCTCCACTGTGAACCCGCTGGCCATGTGGGAGATCAAGGAGTATTACTACACGACGACGTTCGGATCGAAGATCTCGGACGCGGTCTACATCACCGCTCTCGATGGCTATGAGCGCGCTGAGATCGAACAAACGACCCAGAACAACATCGAGCACCTCATCATCGTGGATGCGTTCGACACCTGGTGGACTAAAGGCAAGAGCTATCTTTGCCGAATGGTCGACCTGGTGAACATGGGCAAGGTTGACCACCTGATCTGCGGCCGGGAAACCGTCGAGGAGTTGCCGAGGCTCGCACAGGGCTGGGCCGCCCGATACGACCAGCTCAGCTACTAGCGACTCAGGCTGACTCCGCGGGCGGAGGTCCAGGCGCTTCGAGAGCTGGTCTCGTACTTGGGTCCTCTTGCTGCGCTCGCCGCTTGAATTATGGCTAATTCGTTGATCCTGCCCCGCGGCAGTGCCATAAGCGCGTCGGTGAACGTGAGGGTTACCCATGCGGTACTCCGCATGTTGTGCTGACGACGTTGCACCGAAGGGGCTGACGCAGGCCGGAAATAGTCATGCGGGATCCCCGTCTTCAGAAACGCGTCAATGGTCAGAGGCGCTGGATTGGCATCGTCAACCCTTGCAGCGTCGGCGGATGTGTCCCTTCAACGACTTCCGGCAGTTCTGCGGGCGCGGGCGTCTGGAGGCGACGATAGAGAGTCGCCCGCGAGATGCCGAGGTTCCGCGCGACCTCCGCGACCGGCACGTCGGCCGCGACCAGATGGGCAGCGTTCTTGAGCTGGCTCTCGCTGATCTTCCGTGGGCGCCCGCCCAGGTCGGAGCCGGCGGCTCGGCGTTTGCTGACCGAGTCGAGGACGCGTTCTCGTTTGATCTCGAGTTCCATCTGCGCGAGGGCGGCCATGACGGTGAACACCATGGACCCCATGGGGGTCGATGTGTCCACGTCTCCCCCGCCCAGGTTCAGGACTCGCAGTGCGACTCCTTCGTTGCGGAGTTCTTCGGCGAGCGTGAGCATGTTGCCGGTCGAGCGGCCGAGGCGATCAAGGGTCGTCACCACGAACGTGTCGCCAAGCTCGAGCGCACGTAGTGCTGCGTCGAGTGCGGGCCGAGATGCGTTCGCTCCCGACGCTCCTCGATCGATGTAGAGGTCATCGGCGCGGATGCCGGCGGCGCGCAGATCGATTTCTTGTCGATCGGTGTCCTGGTGGCGGGTCGAGACGCGGGCGTAGCCGATGAGCTTGGTCATTCACGCACCATACGTGTCGCAAAACCGACCCCTGCGACATGTCTACGGCGGGTTGGTTATGGAGCATAGTTTTGAGAATCTGACTCCCGCGAGATTCCGGCACGCACTCCCCCGGTCTGGTGTATCACGACGGTTGTCTCAAAACCCTAGGGTTTCGTGATTCCATTCCCTGTTGACCGCTGGGTGAGCGTGGTTGAGCCCGACGCGCTGCGAGGGGCGGCGCTTGTTGTTGGCTCTTCAACGATGGGCCTGCCTTGGAGCCATGCCGAGAGGATCAGAACGAGCGCGCTTCCGGTCAGGAGGCCGTCGAGCAGCCCGGGTGGTAGGAGGAAGATCATCAGCACGAGTGTCACGCCGCAGTTGATGAGCGAGAGGGCCAAGCCCCACTGTTGGTTCCGCGCCATAGCTACGGCTCCCGTAACGCTGATGGCGCTCATCGAAATTCCCCAGAGTTGCTCATCGGAATTCCTCAGGTCGCGTGGTCAGGTTAGCGCAGGTTCGTGCCGGTCGTGACGCGGCGGAGTTCGTCTGCGGCGGTGGCGTGGTGGCGG
>NZ_JBEWYX010000024.1:0-41477 GCF_041366455.1 Pseudoclavibacter sp. JSM 162008 | reverse complement strand
GGGTTCGAGTCCCTCCAGGGGCGCTGTCGGGGACACAGCAAAAACGGCCGACTCCCGCGAGTTTCCGCGGGAGTCGGCCGTTTCTCATTTCACTGAGCATCACGCAATATCGATGGATATCGGTGCCAGTTGTGGGCAAAATGTGGGCACTGGGTAGTCAGCTCGCGAGTTCGTTCCGCACTCGCATGGACGCGCTCGGCATGCGCTCGATGCGGCGCCGCTCCCGCGTCCCAGCCCTCGCGTCGGCCGCGCGCTTGTGCCATGCGGCAAGCTGTGGGAACGCTTCGACCGCATCCGGCGTCGAGAGGAGCGCGGTCAGCGCCCGGTAGTAGGTGGCTGACGTGAAGCCGAGGCCGAGCGCGCGGATGCCGGCATGCTTGCGAGCGGTATGTCTGAGGTGCGCCGCCTCGAACTCGAGGACTCGGCGCTCGGTGTCGGTGAGCATGTCGGCACCTTACGACTGGCCACCGACATTGCGGAGAGTGTTCGCTGTCGGTGGCCTGTGCGAGCATCCACGGCATGAATGATCCCGTCGAGAAGGTCACCGCCGACGTCGCCCTAGAGTCATTGGCCCTGCGGTGCGAGACCGTCGCCGAGCGGGTGGACTCGCGGCGGACGAAGCGCATCGTCTGCTGGCGCCCGGTTGCAACGAGGCCCGTCGACGGCATGTCCTGGCTCCTCTGGGGTGAGACTCCCCCACTGCGGGACCTCGACGGCGAACTCGTGCCGGCGCCCGTCACGATCGACGGCGACGTGTACGAGCCGATCCTCTTCGAACCGGTCTCCGTGTTCGATGCATGGCTGGACATGCTGCAGTGGGTGACCGCGGGCGACGTGCGCGCCGAAGTGCGGCGGGCGCTACAGGGCGGGACCATGACCGAGAAGGAATGGGCGATCTCGCACGGCCACTCGCAGATCCGCGGCACGGTCACGCTCGAGGGCGATGCGCTCGCAGCTGAGCGCCTCGCGTCGGAGCTCTCGATCGCGCTGCTCTACATGGCGCAACGGGCCACGCGGAAGAAGGCGTGGTGAGTTGTCCACAGCCCCGTCACAGAGTCTCACGCGCGGCTACGCTCCCGGCATGGACGACGACGACCTGATGGGCTGGCCGAAGCGCCAGCGCTGCCTCGTGCTGCTCGAGGTCGGCGAGCGTATGCGGTGCCCCGAGTGTGGCACGGTGTTCTTGGCATGAACGCACGAAACCGCCCCACCTCCCGAAGGAGATGGGGCGGTTCGGTGACGCACTCAGAACCTACGTCGTGGCGCTCGTGCCCTCGTCTTCGTGGTTGTCCGTCTCGTCGTCCTCTGCGGACGCCAGACTCGAGAACTCAGGCTTAGGCGCCGCGGCAGGCACGGCATCCGCGACCTCTAGAGTCGCCAGAATCACGCGAGCTTGGATGCGCGCGAAATCGTAGAGCGCTTCTAGAGCGTCCGAATCCTCAAGCGCTCGACTGAAGTCCTCCGTCTCGACCTTCCTGGCGTTCGGGTGGATCATGCGCGAACCGACGATGACGTCGCACCCACCGTTTGCCCCCCGAATGTGCAGGGTCGCAATCACAACGCGCTCGCTACCCGAAGGCTCCGCCTCGGGGGCGACCCCTACATACCAATCGACATGCGGCTCAGGAACAGAGCGAACCGCTCCGTTCAGTTCCAGAACTCGCGGATCAGCAAGTCGTATCGACGATGCGCGCACCTTCAGCTCCTTGTCATCGAGAGACGTGACCGAGTTGGCGAAGCAAGCTCTGCAGCATCCGCACGGGGTCGCTCCCAACGAAGGTAGGCCGGAGGATCAAACACACCAAGTGCCGTCGGCCAAAATGCGCTGAGCACAACCGCGGTCGATTGGCATCCTGGTTCCGCGCCCGCGCTTTCACTCTTGCCGCCAACAGCGAGGACCCGGTCCCACCCGTCGCTCTGCTGCTGACGCTTGGCTGCCAAGCCTCCGTTGAAGCGTTCAACGACCCGCACCGGCAACGGCGCTCCCAAGTCGAGGTCATCCGTAGTCAGAAGCCCCTGAGCAATCGCCCAGTCGAAGACATCGGCCCATGCCCAGAGCTTCGTGTCACCGGTTGTCGAAAAAGGCTTCGGGAACCCTCCACGCCGTGCACCGGACGCGTAGAGACGCGCCGTCTCCCGAGAGCAGCCCAGCATCTCAGCAACTCCCGAGACGGTGAGAAGTTCGAAGTCAACCCGGAAAAGAGGGAAGCCGAGCCGACGCATCTGCGCCTCGACTATGACGAGAGCTTCCGCGGGGCTCGGCGCGTCCACGGTGAAAGTAACAGTGATCTCGCCGTTCGTCTCGGCGGGGTAGGCGTCGAAGGACGTCGTTTCTAGGGCGGCGAGCTGGCCAGGCACGCGCACGTCGAAGTTCAGAACCTTCGAATCGAAGGTGAAAGTAGTCATTTGTGTTCTCCTTGAGGACAAACCTAGACCATGTTGGCATGTAGCAACATCAACGGCGCTTGAACGTATCCTGAGGGCGAAATCCGTGAGTGCAACGCCGAGCCAAGCGCCAGATGGCGGCGGGCTGATTACCTCCAGGGGTGCCGAAGACCGGCAGGTGACACCGCTCTCGACCGGATTCACCGCAGTTCGCGTGGCCCACAGTGTGGCTCTTCTTCGGGTCGAGCGGCACGTAGGTCCACCCCAGCTTTTCCAGACGCTTGAGCACATCCCTCGTGTCCTTGTCTGGTTCGCTGGTCCCCATGCCCGCCCGTTCTGCCGCCTGTGTTGCGCCAGACTACCGAACTCTTGGCATAACGAAACACGCCCCTCCCGCGTAGCGTCGCCCTGGGTGTCCAGGGTCGCTACAGCGAGAGGGGGCGCAGTCGTTGGTGCGGATGTCAGCGGCCGGCGGTGAAGTCGGCGTTGCCGATCGAGGTGCCGAGGGACAAGATCGTCGCGACGGCGGTAACAGAGGCGACGGCGAGCCAGTTGATGCCTTCCACGCCGACGGCGGGGATCAGCTCGGCGCCGGTCGACACGGTGAGCGTGGCGACGAACGCCTGGGCGGCGGTCTTGATCGCGCGTTCGCCGGTGCCGCGCCAAAACGGAACCGACCACAGCGCGGACGGCTTCTGCTCGGCGGCGAGCTTCGCGGTGCGCTCCTCGTGCTCGCCGTGCGTCTCGGGTTCAGAGATGAGGGACATGCGGTTTACTCCTTCTGGGTAGGGATCTGGCCGGTGTCGCCTCGGTAGGCGGGCCAGGGCGGGATGCTCTCGGCGGGGATGCACGGAGCTTCGATGGCGATGCGGCGCACGGCGGAGGCGTGCTCCTCGATCTGGCGGCGCTTGGCGGCTTCCTTGTCGCGCTCCTTCCACGCCTCGTCGACCTCGTCGCGCTTGCGGCGGGAGCGGCCGGTGAAGATGCCGAGGAGCTGCTTCCCGAAAGCGAGGACTCCGGCCAGACCGCCGCCGCCGAGGATCGCGGCCACCCATGCCGTGGGGTTGTCCATGCGTCACCGCTTCCGGGATAGGGGCTCGTAGGAGTACACGCGGATCAGGTGCCAGCGCAGCGCGAGCAGGCAGCTGGCGAGGCCGATGATGCCGACCTGCGTGAGCCGTGACGATCCGGGCGGGGCGAGGATGTGCAGGTTGAGGACCACGAACAGGTAGACGGCGATGCCCGTGGCCGCCCAGATGAGGGCGACGCGTTCCGCCCACCACCACGGCGTGAACACGGTGGCGAGGCCGAGCGCGCCACCCGCGATGAAGCACCACGCCCACACGGCGGCCAGCACGGGCCCGACCTCGCCCGCGATGGACTGCGGCGGGTTCGTGAGCGTCGCGAGGCCCGTGAGCGTCGCGATGGCGTACGCGACGGACATGATGGGCTTGATGTGCGGCGGCGCGGTGATCTCGCTCCACAGCCACCGCACTGCAGCTCGCATCAGCTTGCTGGCTTGTCTTCGACGATGACCGCGTCCTCGATCGGGAGCGCGGCCGCGGCGTCGACCCGCGCGATGCTCGCCTCGAGCTCGGCGATCGCGTCGACCGGCTCGAGCTGCTCAGGTGGCGCGAGACGGGCCGTGAGCACGCCGATGACCTCGGACGCCTGTGCGGTGCGCACGTCCATGCCGGCCTCGCGGAGCGCGTCGCTGATGGCCTGTCGGACGTTGGTCTGGACGAGCTTGCCGAGGTCCTCCGGAGTGAGGGTCTTGCCACCCTCGGAGCGCACCGTGTTCACGATGGCGTGGGCCATGTAGTAAGGCGCGCCTGGGAAGAGGATGCGGCCTGCGCGGACGTCGTTGATGAGCGGGATGACTTCCTTGCGGATGACGCCGACGATGGCCTCGGGCCACGCCCACGCTCCACCTCCTGCGAGGAGCGCGTCGAACATTGCCTTCTGCTGAGCGTCGGAGAGTGCCATGAGGAATCCTGCCTTCTGGTCGAGGTCGACCGTTGGTGTGTTGAGTGGCTCTGCGTGCCACGATTCGGTGGGAATGTTGCGGACGAGGCCCGCCTGGGCCATGAAGAACGCACGCGACACCATGTGCTCGGTGGACCAGTCGATAGCTCGGCCGGCACCGTGACGAGACGTGCCCGGCACGGCCGCTGACGGTGTCTCGCCGCGGTCCTCGCGGCCCTTCTGGTACCACTGGTTGGAGCCGCCCGTGCTGGTCTTCGACTCCTCGGTGATGTACCGGTCGGCGGGCACGCCCACGGGCCGGTAGCCCTCGGTCAGGTGCAGCGGGAGGCCCTGTTCCGCCATCCTGAGGACGACGTACGCGATCCGCTTCGCCATGTCAGCCTCGAGGAGCACCGAGGAGCCGTCAGTGCCGGAGACGCGGATCATGCGCGAGCCACCAGCGCTCGGTACATCTGCGCCTGCTGCAGCGGCGTGAGCGCGTCGAGGAAGCCGTTCCCGACCTCGTTCGACGCTCCCGCGAGACGCTCCCGCCATCTGGCGACCATGTTCGCGAGGTCCACGCCATACTGACGCGCACCGTTGTACGCGTGCCCCGCGGCGACGAGGTCGCCCGAGCCGCGCAGGTGGCCGGCGAAGATGGTCAGCCCGAACCGGATGTTGTCCTCGGCCACCCAGAGGCGCACGCCCTGGCGTTCCGCCTGCGGGAAGTACCCCGGCCAAGTGATCTGCGCCGGCCCCACGCCGTTGCTCGTCTCACCGCTCGCGATGCGACGCCGGAAGTCGCGGAAGTTGTCTTCGGTCACTCGGTTATCGGCCGGCTTTCCCAAGCCGATGCTCGAGAACACCCCACCCCGGTCGTGGCCGTAGATGTTCGCGCCGTTCGATTCCTTCTCGATAATCGCCGCCGCGATCGCGACCTCGAGACCCACCGCTACGGCAGCCCTCACGATCGCGTCAGCGTTCTGCACGCCGTGCGCGGCGATGATGTCGACCGCTCTGGCCATGTGATGCCTCCTGGGTTGCATGAGAAAAGCCCCGCCGAGAGGCGAGGCGTGAATACGGGAGCGCGGGCGGGCTCGTGCCGCGTATACGGTTAGCGCATGACAAGCCCAGTGCCCCCGCGCGGACAGTTCACCGTGATCATCCCCACGCTGCAGAAATCGGACCTGCTGAGAGAAGTGGTACTCCTCTGCTCGAACCACGCCCTCGTGCGCGAAGTGCTGGTCATCAACAACGCTCCCGAGCACGTAACTTTCCCTCACCAGAAGCCGAAAGTGATCAAGCCGGAGAAGAACATTTACGTCAACCCGGCCTGGAATCTCGGCGCGGAGCTGGCGACGTCGGAGTATCTGGTGCTGGTGAACGACGACGTCACGTTCGACCCGATCGTGTTCGACGAACTCGAGAAGATCCTTGGTCTGGGCATGTACGGCATCGTCGGGCCGGACCGGTCGGCGTTCTCGCTTACCGAGAGCACGAAGCCCGGGCATGGCTTGGCGAGGCCGTCAGCGACCATTTTCGGCTACGGCACGTTCATGGCGATGCGGCGCAAGGACTACGTGCCCATTCCGGAAGAGATGCGCATCTGGGGAGGCGACGACTGGCTCATCCTGAACCAGCGCCGCCCGCCCGCCGCTCTCACCGGTATCCGCTTCTCCACAGAGATGGGAACCTCGTCGTCGTCTCCTGAAGCGCAAGCACTCCGGGCTGAGGAGCAGGAGACCGCGGACCGGCTGCTCGCGCCGCTCCACAACTCTCGACCCTGGCATCGGATGTGGCGCCTCGCCGACAAGGGCCGAGAGATTCGCCATAGCATCCGGACTCGCCTAGGCCGCTGAGAAGAACACGCTCAGCGGGACTCGACTGAGCCCGAGCCAGTTCGTGCCGGGCCGCGCCGGGTCCATCTTCACGTTGTCGACGATCCACACGTGTACCCCGTCGTCGTCGAGGACGAACGCCGGCCTGTACGAGCCCATGATCGACTGACGCGTGATCGTCCACGTCTTTCCCTTGTCGAGCGACGACCCGACGGTGAGGTTGCCGCCGCTGTCACCCGTGGACCAGCCGCCGATCATGCGCCCGTCCGGGAGGACCGTCGCGTTGCCGTGCCAGAACTGCGGGTTGGTGAACGTCGACCCGTCGATGTTGAGGAGCACGCAGTCGGTGCCCGTTCGCCAGGGCCCTGCTGGGGAGGACGCGTCGCGCCAGACCAGGCCGCCACCGTTTGGCTGCCCGGTGCCGCCCCGCTTGATGTGCCAGACGCGCCAGTCGAACTCACCGAAGCGAGCCATGAACGGCGACAGCATCTCGAGGCGCGTCCCGGGGTATGGGATGAGGCCAGCGCCGGCGACCGTGATGGTCTGGAACGCGCTCCACGTCGTGCCGTCCGTGGAGTACGCGAACCGCATCGACTCGTTGGGGAACTGCACGGTGCGCCAGGTGATCTCGAAGCGGTTCGTGTCGGGGTTCCACGCAATGTCGTTGTCGGAGTTGTACTGAGGGTCACCGGGTGGTGGAATCACCGGGTTCGTGATGCCGACAGCGGTGTCGTGCCAGTCGTAGAGGTTGTTCGACACGACGATCGATGGGTTCTCTTTCGACCCGTCCTGGTACGGGAATGGCGTGTGCGTCATCCAGTAGCGGTAGCCGCGGTACGGAGCCCCGAAGAGCTTCGTCGTATCGAGCACGTCCGGATGCAGCGTCGACCCCGACCCGTCGTAGGTCCCGATGCGCACGAAGTGCTGCGTGTACGGCGGCACGTCCAACCACGTCGAGGGCCGCGCCACTTCCGACACCGCGGGAAGTGGCACGGGTGCCTCGATCATGTTCTGCGCGAGGAGCGCGAGGAGGCTCATGCCGCCCTCATCTCGACGCTGTCGAAGACCGCCCCGTTGCGGGCGACGATCTTCAGATACGGGTTGGACCCGACTGTGCCGATCCGCGCGGAACTCACGGTCCCCATGAGGTAGAGCGCATCGTTGACGTAGACCGACAGTCGGTCCCCGACTCGTTCCACCCGCAGCGCGTACGTCGCGGTGGTCGTGAACCCCGGGATGGTCGTGAACTGTGCGGTCCCGCCGTCCTTGTTGTACGTGATCGCCGACATGCCGTGCGGTGCGAGCGACACCTGTCCGATGCTCGTGAGCGTCACCCCGACGCCGGTCGACTCGGAAGTGTCGGTGCCGGGCGCCTGGACCAGGACGCGGATGGTGTCCCCCGCGCCGGTGGTGTACGTGAGCTTGAGCGACACGTCCCCGGTCACGCCGTGCCTGACATGCGCGGTCGACGGCGAGCCTGCTGTAAAGACGAGCTTGTTGCCCGCGATACCCACACCGCTCGCCGTCAGCGCGTTCCAGATCTTGCCTGAGTCGTCCGTGTAGACCGGCGGGTAGAGCGTGGGCCGCGTCGGGTCGTGGTAGATGCCGACCGCACCGGTATCCGCCTGTGTGAAGTTCGCTCTCACGGGCGTGGTTGTCCACTCGGGCACGTCCACGTCGAGGAAGACCATTGTCCACGACGTCTGCCCGAGCAGCGTTACGTTGGACCTGGCAGGCAGCGCCTCGACCGTGACGGTTCCGGTCGTGTTGTAGGTGCCGGCGGAGCGCTGAGTGCCGTTGATGCGGTAGTTGACGCCGCTCCGGTTCGGGATGGTGGTGGTGTCGTTGGCGGTGCCGGACCTGTCATTGAAGGTGGGCGCGGTCGGCGCGAACGTCTCCGGCGCGGCGGGGTTCGAAGCGGAGAACGCTCGCCACTGCGATTCGCCGACGAGCCAGCGCTGCCATGCGCCTGATGCGGTTCGACGGGCAACGAGCGCCACGTCAGCAGGGAAAGTCTCACCGAGGATGGTCGTGGAGCCGACTGTGTACATCTCGACGATGCGCGGGTCCGTGGCCGAGAGCTCGACCGTGCCCGACACCTCACGGAGCACGGACTCACCGAGCTTCGTGGTCTTGGTGACGACCTGGTCGAAAATCGTCTGCTGCGCGGGGGTGAGACCGCCCGCTGGGACCGCGAGTTCGAGGTCAAGCCTCCGCGCGGACGGCGGCCCGGACACAGTTGCCTTCGATGTTGCCGTTGGGGCGAGGAGTGTGACGGAGGCAATGTCTACTGTTCCCGCTGGGCCAACGTAGGTGCCCTTTGATACCCATGCCATGCCGACTCGTTCCTTCCAGATGTGCGTGAATGGGTCGCTCGTGTCGATCCAGAGGTTGCCTTCATCGGGTGTGAATGGGTAAGTGGGTCCGACCCAAAATCGGAACTCCCCGTTGATGTCGGAGAGGGACCCGCCGCCTGCGGGGACGCGGATCTCGACCTCGATCATGTGCTGGCCGACGAAGGTGCCGTCGGCTCGGTAGAACTTCACGAGGGGTGTGTAGAAGATCTCCGGCATTGTGCCGGTCGTTACCTCGAGCATCACGGACCACGAGGACCCGGAGAGGTTGGCCTTGATGGGTTCGTTCGTGAAGATGCGCCCGCCTCGGCGTCCTGCGCGGTTCGGCTTGAACCACAGCTCGGGGCGTTGCCCGGCGGGGATGGCGACGCCGCCGAGGTCGGTGAGGACGCCTGTTACTTCGACTGCCACGGGGGCTCCTGTCTATGCTCCTGGGTTGAACGGGCCTGTGCCGCCGCCGCTGAGGTAGTTCTCGATCTGGCTGATCTTGCTTTCGGTGCGCGACAGCCGGGACAGGATGGTCCCGATCACCGATCCGTAGTCGGGCATCCCGCCGACGGTGGACTGCAGCGAGCTGAGCGCACTGCCGATGCCGCTGAGGTCTGACTGCACGCCCGACATTTGCGACTGCAGGGTGCTGATCTGGCCGGAATGTCCGGTCGCGATCCCTGCGAGGTAGTTGATGCTGCCCGCTTGAGACGACAACTCAGTGCCGTGCGTGGACAGCGTCGACCCGTGCGCGGCGAGCGTCGCGGCGTGCAGGTTCTTCTGCTCGTTCAGGTAGTTGATGCTACCCAGCTGTGACGCAAGGTCGGTTGTGTGGGCGGCGAGGTTCGCCTTGTGGATCGCCGCGACGGCCGCCGCCGAGGTGACGGCGCCGTCGTACTGGTAGCCGAGGCCGACCGTCTCGCCAATCATCCCGACCGTGCCGACGAGGGCACCGTCCTTGAAGACCTTGATGCCGCCCTCTTCGATGATGGTGTTGCGCAGGTCGCGGTTCCAGAGGATCCAGACGAGCTTCGCGATCTTGTCGAACTCGTTCTGCGGGACGAAGCTCTGAGCGGGCATCAGGCTCCGATCCAACCGGCGGGCGCGAACGGAACCGCCTCGATCTGCGCGTCGTCCGACCCCGTCCGGTACTTCAGCGTGGTCACGTACCAGACCGAGCGGGGCGGGATGCCTCGCGAGCGTGCTGTACGCACCACGATGCGCGATCCGGGATCGACGGGTGGGTCGGTGCCGTCGCGGCGCAGCGTCAGTGTCATCGGCATGGATTGGATGGGGCGCTGCTTGGCGGTGAGCTCGGCGAGACCCCGCGCGAACGCGAGCGAACCGTCCGTGGCGTCGT
This sequence comes from Pseudoclavibacter sp. JSM 162008, assembly GCF_041366455.1. Taxonomy (NCBI): domain Bacteria; kingdom Bacillati; phylum Actinomycetota; class Actinomycetes; order Micrococcales; family Microbacteriaceae; genus Pseudoclavibacter; species Pseudoclavibacter sp. JSM 162008. Next base: position 31,587 of record NZ_JBEWYX010000024.1, on the reverse strand, counting down.
CGCGGAGCTCCTCGTCGAGGTAGAAGCCGTCGTAGCCGGCGTTGTTGTCCGCGAGGTCGCTCTCAACGATCTGCTGCACGATCTTGCCCGCGCCGATGCCGTCAGCCTGGACCATCATCCCCGTCGCCTGGTCGCGGGCCTCTTCCTCGTAGTCGCCGACGGTCAGCGGGCACTCCGCGGCGTCGAGGTCGAAGTCGAACGTGCCCTGGTTCAGGTACGGGTTGCCGATGCGGCGCTCATGCATGAGGCCGCCGTCGGCGTGCCACTTCGGTTTGAGGTGCCAGTTGGGGCCGTCCGCGCGGGCCTCGAAGCGGGAGAGGGTGTGCGCGAGCTTCTGCATCTTCTCGCGCTCGATGACCTCGCTGATGCCGCCCGACTCCGTGATCCCCGCCGTGAGGCGCAGGTCCCAGCGCACACGGTTCCGGTTCGCGCCGAGGTCGATGAGCATGGAGATCACGTGCCGAGCCGACTTATTGACGATGGTGATCGTGGCCTGCTCGGTGCCGTACTCGCCGACGTAGTGCGGGAAGCGCTTCTTGAAGAGCTCGCTCGCCTCGTAGGCGCGGATCGTCCACGCCTCAGCGTCCTCGTTCCACCGGCGCCCGGTGATGAGGCCGGCGTACTCGATGTGCTCCTCAGTGCCTTGCACGATCCACCTCGACCAGGGCGTGGTGAGGTCTCGCCCCTGCCCGTAGGTCAGGTCCATGGCGTTCGCACCGATGGGGAGCGTGAACGTGCCGCCGCCGGGGTTCGCGAAGGACTCCTCAGCGGAGCCGCCCTCGAGGGGGAACACCTCCTGCATGCGCTGCCAGTTCATGCCAACGATCCAGTGGCGTTCGTGCCCCACGGCTACCCCCTCCGGTCAGTACGAGTCGGCGTAGGTGATGACGGCGCTCGCCGACCCCACACCGGGGTATTCGAGGCGCATCTTCGTCAGGCCGGGCGGGATCTGGAATGGCCCCGAGCTGCCGTAGGTGGCTTCCCACAACGGGTTGCCGCCGACGCGCACCTGCGCCTTCTTGAAGTCGAGGAGGTGCGGGCTGCTGAGCGACTTCTGCACCCGCCAGTAGCCGAGGTCAGGGTTCGTGTCCGTGAAGAGCCGCACCGCGTACCCGTTGGGCGTGGACGCCGCCGCGGTGACGTACATCTGAGGCCAGGCGGCCAGCGTCCCTCGGTTCTCGAGGTCCACCGTCCCGCCGACCGGGATGCTCACGCGCCGCTCCGTGCCGTACCTGACGGCGTCGGGCGCGACGAACGACATGAGCACGTCGCCGCGGGGCTTGTAGTGCAGCGGCGTCACGTCGACCTCGTCGAGCACAGCGTCGACCCAGCGGGATTCCTCGCCGGGCTTGTCGACGATGATCCGGCACGCTTCCCCGCCGGCGAGGAAGCCGAGGACGGTCTCCGCGAGACGGTCGAAGTCGTACTGGCTCGCTTCCTGCGCGATCGCTTCGAGCGTGATCTTCTGCCCGTCCCGGAGGCGACGCCCGACGCGGGTGCCGTGCTGGAACGGGCGCGGGGTGGAATCGTGACGCATGCGCCGGCGACTCCACCCCGTGATGCCGTTCGCCTTGAGGCCGAGGCCGTGCTTGCTGCCGCCGTAGCGGACGCCCGTGAAGCACGTCAGCTGCGCCTCATCGGAGGCTCGGACGACATGCACTGCGAATTCGCTCACGTCCAGCTACCTTCCCTCTCTCGGTCGCGCATCACGCGACGGATCTCGTCGACGAGGTCGAACATGTCGAACTTCTCCGCACCGTCGATCTGCCATGAGGAGTGCGACTGCCGCGCATCCGTGTACGCCGCGTTCGAGAACGACGGCAGCGAGTAGGACACGTTCGACTGCGACGCGACCTGCCCCCACCCGCCGTACGGGTCCCCGCCGTCGGCGAGGCCACGGAACGCGCCCTGACGGGCGAGCTCGCGCATCCGGTACATGGCAGGCTGTCCACCGACCAAGTCGACCTCGTTGGCCGTCCACACGTGCTCGCCGTGCGCGAGCATGAACGGCTTCGAGTCGACACCCTTCGGCCCGGGTGCGATGATCTCGCCACCCATCGCCTTACCCGTCATGCCGTTCGAGGAGCGAATCTCCTGCTGGGCTGACCCCGTTTCGTAGGTCCAGTCGTTATGAGAGTCGTCCTGTTGTCCGCGGTCGCGGGCAGGGAGACTGGTCAGATCATGACGAACAGCAGGAAGCGTCACACCCCGGAGCAGGTCGTCCGTAAGCTCGGGCAGGCCGACAGGATGCTCGCCGACGGTCAGGACGTCGCGGCGGTGTGCCGGGAGCTCGTGGTGTCCGAGCAGACGTACTACCGGTGGCGGAACCAGTACGGCGGCCTCAAGGCCGACGACGCAAAGCGCCTGAAGGAGCTGGAGAAGCAGAATGCGACCCTGAAGCGTCTGCTCGCGGAAGCGGAGCTGGAGAAGGCCGCGCTCAAGGAGCTGGCTGAGGGAAACTTCTAAGCCCGGACAGGCGCCGCGCCGCCGTCGATCACCTCAAGCGCAAGCTGCGGGTGAGCGAACGGATGGCGTGCCGTCTGGTCGGGCTGAGCCGCTCCGCGTATCGGCGACCGCTCAAGGGCGACACGGTCGCGGACCCGGATCGGGCGTTCAGGGAGTGGCTGCGCGCCTGGGCGAAGGACCATCCCCGCTACGGGTACCGGCGGGCGTATCACGACGCCCGCGCCGAGGGGTGGGTGGTGAACCACAAGAAGATCCAACGCCTGTGGCGTGACGAAGGGCTCCGGGTCCCGCAGCGGCGTCGACGCAAGCGCGTCGGGTCCTCGACCGTCGACGCGCCGACGGCGGACGCGCCGAACGTGGTGTGGGCGGTGGACTTTCAGTTCGACGCCGACGAGCACGGCCGACCGATCAAGATCTGCTCGATCGTCGACGAACACACCCGGGAGTGCATCGGCGGCCTCGTGGAGCGCTCGATTACCGCCGACCGACTCACCGCCCACCTCGAGGACCTCGTCGCCGCCCGGGGCGCCCCGGCGGTGCTCAGGTCGGACAACGGGCCGGAGTTCATCAGCGAGGCGATGGCCGACTGGGCCGGCACCCGCACCGGCCTGTCCTACATCCCTCCGGGCTCGCCGTGGCGCAACGGGTACGTCGAGTCGTTCAACAGCCGGATCCGCGACGAGTGCCTCAACATCAACAGCTTCTACTCGCTGCTGCACGCGCAGGTCATCATCGGCGACTGGAAGGACGAGTACAACCACCACCGCCGGCACTCCTCGCTCGGCTACCTACCCCCAGCCGAGTACGCTCGACAGTGCACCCATCAAATGGAAACCGACGACTCACAGAACGTCCGGACCGAATGAAGGGGGCGGCTCACTGCGTCCCGGAAGCCGAGTTCGTGTAGATGGTGATCGTGCGGCCGTTGTTCGCGTTGATGAACGTGTCGATCGTCGCCTGCGCGCCGACCGTGTCGGACGAGATGCGCGTCATGACGCTGCCCGGGATCTGCCCGAGAAGGTGCGTGTACCCGTCGACTCCTCGGCTCGCTTCCGCGGCCGTGTTGTAGATCTGCGTGGACACCTCGCTCGGAACGCCGACGAGCTGGTCGGCATAGGCCTTCGCCTGCTCCTCCGACAGCCCCATCTGCGTGCCGAGGTTGTAGACCTCGTCCCAGCCCTGCTGCAGCGCGGCCTGCATCTGCTCCGCACTGCCCGTGGTCTCCCACAGGTCCGCGGCGTAGTCGCGAGTCGACTGGCCCACGTCCATCAGGGACTGCATGGCGTTGCGGCCAGCCTCCGACTGCAGGTTCAGCTCGCCCGTCATGCCGTCGACGAGCGTCTCGCCTTCCTTCAGCTGCTCGTTGAGTTCTTCGAGGCCCGCCTTCGCCTGGTCGACGGACGCGTAGTAGTCCATCTCGGCGTTGAGCGAGTCATAGAGGATGCTGTTGTAGTTCGACAGCTCCTCGGCGAGCGCGGAGATAGCTCCGGCTGCGTCGTCGGCGTTGGTGGCCTGCCCTGCGAGCGCTTCCGAGTAGTCCGCGGCGGGCTGCTCTCCACCCTCGAGGGCGAAGTTGACGAGCGCCAGCTTCTCCTCATGCGTGTCGAGCGCCCCGTCGACGATACCGAGGCCAGCGGTCTGCTCGAGGAGCGCGTCGCGGTAGGCGGGCATCGTGTCGAGGAGCGTGACCATCTGGTCCTCGGACAGTTTCGCCTCGCGGCCCATGCGTTGGAACGTCTGCGCGGCGGCCTCTGGGTCGAGGTTCGCGAGCTCCGCGCCGAGGTCCTTGAGGACCATGGACGCGCCACGGATACCAGCCTCACCCCAGTCGGTGTTGCCCTGCTTCGCGGAGATCTCGTCGAGCGTGCCCGAGAGGTCCTGCAGCTGCTCGACGCCCTTCTCCATGTCCCAGTCGGCGCCGACGGCCCACTCGACGAAGTCGCCGAAGGCACCCTTGGAGCGCTTGGCGGCAGCCGCGAACAGGTCCGCATTGCTCGTCGAGTTCTTGAGCGCGGACGTCATCTCCTCGGCGTCGAGGTTCGCTTCTGCGAGCTCGGAGCCGATCGTGGCGACCGCGAGGCCGACGGCGAGGAGTCCGGTCACGACAGGGCTCGTGGCGAGGCTGAGGAGGGCCGTCTTGGTCGAGGCTGCTGTGATGCCGAGCGTGGTGAGCGCGGCGCTCGTCGCGGCGACCTGCGGGATGATGACGAGACCAGCGCCGCCGATGAGGAGCACCCCACCCGCGACGGCTGCCGCGGTGAGGATGAACCCCTGCATCGCCGGGTCAGCGTCGCCGACCGTGTTGACGACCTCGGTGAGCACCTGGACGACCTCGCGGAGAGGTCCCTGAGCGCCGGCCCCGATGCGGATCATCGCGGTTTCCCACGCGCCGCCGAGCTCCTCGACGTCGCCGCCGAGGTTGTCGAGGCGAGCGGCCGCGACCTCGGCCGCGTAGCCGGAGTCGTCGACCTTCGTGATCCAGTCGGAGATGCCTTCCTCGCCCTCGGCGTAGAGGACGTTCGCGGCGCGGATCGCGTCCTGGCCGAAGATGATCGCCATGGCGGCGTCACGAGCGGCAGGGGTGAGGCCCTGCATCTTCTCCTGCAGCTGACCGGCGAGGCCGGCCATGCCGATGAACTCGCCGTTGGCGTCGCGCGTCTCGATGCCGAGCTCTGCGAGCTTGTCGGCCGCTTCACCCGTCGGGTTCGTGAGGCGCATCAGCATCGTGCGGAAGCTCGTGCCAGCGTCGGAGCCGAGGAGACCGGCACCAGCGAAGGCGGTCAGCGAGCCGACCGTCTCCTCGACGGAGAGGCCCATCTGGGAGGCGACGAGGCCGGACTGGTTGAGGGCCTGGCCGAGGTCGCCCACGGAGCCCTGCGCCTTGCCAGCACCGGCTGCGAGCAGGTCAGCGACGTGCGTCGCCTGGTCACCGGCGAGCTTGAACTGCGAGAGCGTCGTCGCGGCCTGCTCGGCGGCGTCTGCCACGGACAGTTCGCCGGCTGCGGCGAGGTCGAGCGAGCCGGAGAGCGCTCCGCCGAGGATGTCGGCGGTCGAGACGCCGGCCTTGCCGAGCTCCTCGATACCGCCGGCCGCTTCGGTCGCGGTGAACGAGGTCGCCTGGCCTGCTTCGAGGGCGGCGTCGCGGAGGACGCCCATCTGCTCGACGGGCGCCATCGTCGCGGACTGCACCGACGACATGGCCGACTCGAAGTTGGAGGCCGCGATGACGGACCCTGCGACGAACGCTGTGAAGATCGCGCCCGTGCCCATCATGACGCCGCCGAGCTGCGTCATGGCCTGCTCTTGCATCTGCACGCGCTGGGCCAGGTTCTCCTGGCCCTCGGCGAGTTCTCGAGTCGCCTGGTGTGCTGACCTGGCTCCGGCGAGGTAGCCCGCCGCGTTCATCCCGAGGGTGACGAGGACGCTCTTGCCCATGAGACCCCCTCGCTATGCAGTTATCTGGGAGCCTTGGCCACCGTGTAGATGAGGCCAGCGCGGGCCTTGCGCTTGACGTCCTCGGGCAGGTCCTTGTACTCGCCCTTGGTGAACGCGTAGTCGGCGTCCGCTCTGGCGACCTCGAGGGCCTTCATGGCGTAGTTGGTGGTCGTGCTGACCTGCCACTCGAACGAGCCGTAACCGTTCTCCGGGTCGCCCTCTGGGTCCATCTCGTCGGCGAACGTGTACCCGCGCGGCGAGTAGCTGCCCTTGATCTCGCGGGCGGCGTGCATCAGCTGCAGGTCCTCGCGGGAGAACTCGGGCTCGCCGTCCTCGGGCGCCCACCCCCAGAGGATGCGGGGTGAGCGGCCGAGGTCGATCGCGAGGAGGACGTCGCGCAGGAGCAGCGGGTCAGCCTCTAGCCTTTTTTTGCCGCGGTGTATCCGCCGGCGTAGACGATCTCGTTGAGCTCCACCTGCGCGAGAACGAGCGACATCAGGTCGCTCGAGGAGAGGTTCGCGAACGCCTCAGCCCAGACCTCGGACGAGGGCTTGGAGGTCGTCTCCTTGCCTTCCTCGTCTCGTTCGACCTCGAGCCCGGTCAGTTCGAGGGCTGCCTTCGTGCTGGCGATCGCGTTGAGCCCGTACTTGCGGTCGACGGGGCCCCACGTGTTCTGATCCTCGGGGAGCGGGTTCCGCGCCTTGATGGCGCGCCACTCGTGGTCGGGCACCTCGACGACGCGGATCACGACGAACTCGTCGCGGATGGTCTCGAGGTATTCCGTGAGCGCGGTCTGCGCGTTGTTGAAGGCTTGGAGGGCGTAGCGGGGGTCGCCGTCGTAGCCTTCCTCGGTGCTGGCTTGGTAGGTGTCGCGCGCCTTGCGCACGATGTCCGAGAGTCGCTTCTGCTCTCCGAACAGTTCCCGGTCGAAGAGGACGTCGATGTCCTTGTATTCGCGGCTGGCGTTCTTGGCTTTCTGGCTGAGCTTGCTCATGAGTCTGATCTCCCATCAGGTCCCATCGGAGTGGTGCTCGGGGCGGGCGGATGGGAGACGCCCGCCCCGAGGTTCTTGCACCGGCGGCTAGGCCGTGGCGGCGGTCATGTCCTTGAGGACTGGCTGCTGGTAGCCGTACGTGACGACCTTCGTGCGCACCGAGTTGGTGTGCGGCGACTTGACCTTCGTGTTGACGACCACGTCGTGGAAGTCCCACTTGTCGGTCGTGGCGAGTGCCTGGTTGTGCGGCACGGTGTCGCGGACGGCGATGATGAACTCGGCGCCCTCGACGAGCAGCGGGTCGGCGACGGCCGCCGCGCTGCCGTAGACGATCGTCGACACGAGCGTGTCCGTCGCGAGGCCGCGTTCCTCGCGCTTCTGCGGGAACGTGAGCCGGTCGTCGGGGAGCATCTCGTAGCCAGGTGTGTGGACGAAGCCGTCCGGGGTGTGGCTGTACGTGATGTCGATCGCTGTTGGAGCTGCGATCTCGGCCTGCGTGGCTCGACCGAGAGGCGAGGCCACCCCGCTGCGCGGGATGGCGATGATGGTGAGGTTCCCGAGGCCCTTGACGGACTTCTCGGGAGGGGTGAGGGTGATGCCCATGCGGGTCTACCTTTCGGTTTCGGGCCGCGTGGGCGGCTCATCTTCGGACTCAGCGGGCGCTTCGTCCTCGGTCTGGGTGGGGGTGGGGAGTTCCTCGCCGAGCGTCGCGGCTCGGGCGAGCTCCTCGACGGTCGGGCCTTCGGTGATCGCGCCGTGACCGGTCGATGCGGGGGCGACCTCGCCGTCGGCGGGTTCACCCTCGAAGGGCTTGAAGAACTGCGGGAGGTCTTCCAGGTACGAGGCCGGGACCTCGATCGGGCGGCCTTCCGGGCCTACGGCGAGTGCGGTGTCCTGGCTCATGGCTGGGCTCCTAGGTCGGTTCGGACGTGAACTTGTAGAGGACGACGGCAACCCAGTCGGAGGGCTGCTCGTCGTCGATGGGGTACGTGTCGGTCGCGCCGCGCTCGATGAGCGAGCAGTCGCGGCCTTCCACGTCGAGGGCGACACCGAACTTCATCGGCGGCGGGCGGAGGCGCTTGTCGACCTCCGCGGCGATGAGCAGGGCCGCGTCGAGCGACTCCCCCACGCACTTCACGGCGTAGACGAGCTGCTCGGCGGCGTGCGGCCCCGTCTGGCGCGTCTGCTCGTCGTCGGTGCTCCCCGGCAGGACGAGTGCGTACGGCGGCTCCTTGCGGGTGCGTCCGACGTCGACCTTGTCGGCGAGGTTGCCGGTGCGGAGCGCGGTGACGAACGCGTCGAGCTCACCGATCATGCGAGCGTGCTCTCGAGTGCGTGCACGGCCGCGATCTCGATGCCACGCTCGAAGTCGCCCGTGTTGGCTTCGAGCGCGGAAGCGCCTTGACCGAACGGCGAGTTGTTGCGGGAGCCGTACTCGATGAGGTTGCCGAGCGGGCCCTGCGTGCGCGACTTGTCGGGGCCGACCTCCCAGCGGATGCCGCCACGGGTCTCGATGGTGTCGTAGCCGATGGAGAACGGGTACGCCTGCGCGGAACCGCCGCCGAGATCCGCGAGGGCGAGTGTCTTCCAGTCGTCCTTCACGTGCCGGGCGGTGACGGTGCCGGCGGTCTTGACGTTCTTCTTCAGCTCCCCGTCGAGGCTGCCGAAGCTCGCGACGAGGCGCTGCACGTCTGAGAAGTCGAAGGTGGTGCTCATGCGAGCTTCACCCCCTCGAGTCGGAAGCGCCGCGAGGACGCCGCCGACTTCGCGACCGGACCGATGATGCGGAACGTCTCCCCCACGAGCGCCGCGTTCTGCGACTCCGTGATCTTGACGACCATCCCCGGCGTGACCTGCTCGGTGCCCCGCATGGGGAGCTTGAGCGTGTACTGCAGGGTCTGGATGAGGCGGCCGGCGTTGTCCTTGAGTTCCACCTGTGTGGCGGACTCCTTGAGCTCGCACGGCCACGGCTCGGCGTTGATGGGCGTGAGCACGGTGTCGTGCTTGAGCGTCTCCGGGTTGGGCTTCTCGCTCCGCGTCTCGACGTTGACCGTGCAGGTGTCGAGGAACGTGGCCGCCGTGACGGCTTGCGCTTGAGCGAGGAGTGACGGCGTGAGCATCAGAGCTCCAACTGCATGGAGTAGACGCCCTGGCTGGTGCCCGCGATGGGGCGAGGCTGGAATCGAGCGAGGTCCTCATCAGCGATGAAGATCTTCCCGCTAGACAGCGACGAGTCGATCTCGGACGAGAACTCGTCCGTGCCGAACTTGCGGAGTCCTCCGGCGTTGCGCACCTTCCGCTCCACGGCGTTCACGAGGGCGTCCTTGACGACACCCTCGCGAACGTGGAGCGGGTTGCCTGCCGGGAGTGCTTGGCGTTCGACGACGTCGGGCACCTTGTCGAGCAGCAACCCCCACGCCTTCTCGATCCAAGCCGGGATCACCCGTGCCTCGTCGGTGGTGAGGGGCCGCTCGATGGTGCCCCGGATGTCGTCAATGCCGATGGGTGCAACCATGAGCGGCCCCCTCTCCTACTCGGCGGGAGTCGACGGGGGCGTCTCGGCGGGGGTGTCCGCTTCGACGATCTCCGTCTTGCCCGTGTCGAGGTTGTGCTTGACGCGCACCTTGTCGCCGTTGGGCTTCACCGCGTCGTAGTGCTCGATGCGGTGCTCGGACTCCGGCGTCTCCTTGACGGGGGCCTTCTCGACGGGAATGACGGCGTTGACCGTCCCCGCCGCGATGGCCTCCGGGCTGGGAACTCCGGGGGCGACCGAGGTAGCGACCTCCGTCGGGTCGGTTGTGTCGGCGGGGCCGTCGCCGGGCTCCGTGACGGAGGGCTTCGTGATGTCCTCGTCGAGGGTCGTGGTCTTGGCGCGAGTTGCCATGTTGGTTGCTCTCCTTGTCTCAGGCTGCGAGCACGCCGGTGAGGCGCGCAGCTGCCTTGCCGCCGAAGACAGCGAGGCCGCAGTAGAACTCGATTCGGGTGCGGAGCACAGGCTTGTCGTCCTGCTCTCCGAGGTCGCGGACCTGGATGCCGCCGTTGTTGAGGCCGGTGACGCCCTGGTCGCCCTCGTCGTCGCCGAACTTCACGGCGTAGACGCTGGACGCGTTGGTCGCGGTGCCCTGCGTCTCGGCGCCGAGGATCTGCACGCCGGCGGGCGTCTGGCCTGGGTCGAGGACGGGGATGCCGTTCCACGTGAGGACACGCTTCCCGGTCATGTCTTCCTTGACCATCTCCACGCCGCCGAGGTGGCGACCCGCGGAGCGGATCTTCGCCTGCACGGCACGGTTCGCGTAGATCGCGCCGTTCGCGGAGGTGAGGCCGTTGACCTGCGCGACGAGCTCGTCGAGCTTGTCGAAGAACGCGTGAGCATCCGTGCCGCCGTTGCCGAGGACGGGCGCACCGTTCGTTCCGGACGAGATGACCTGCGCCCCGGTGAGGCGCTTGCGGAGGCCGTCGAAGCCCTTCGGGTCCACGGCGACGTCTCCGTTGAAGAACGTCTCCTGGAACTTGTAGGCGGCGGCCTTGACCTTCATCGCCGTCTGCACGGCGCGCTGGTCGTTGACGTTGCCGCGCGTCTGGATGATGAACTGGTCGACGTCGGCGTCGCCACCGAGGATGACCAGGCTCTCAGTGAGCTGGTTCACCGTGCCGGTGGACTCGACGTACGCCTCGTTCACCGAGCGGAACGCGACGCCGGGCAGCGTCGCCTCCTGGTTGTACGAGTAGGCGTTGCCCTGGATCTCCATCAGCGGGAGGCGGTCGAGGACCGGAGACTCCTGCACGAAGAGTTCGATGACGCCCTGCTGCAGAGGGGTGGTGCTCAGGGTTGCGGCCTGGGCGAGTGTCACAGCCATAGCTGCGGTTCCTTTCGGGAGGGGGTGAACGCCGCCACTGCTGTGACGGAGTGCTTACTTCTGGGCGCCGTATGCCGCCGCGAGGCGACTGCGTCCCGGCTGGACGTTGGTTGCGCCCGACGTGGAGCCGACCGAGCCGATGCCCGCGGTGCGCGAGTCGGTGACGGTGTCCTTCACGAGGTACGGCTTGGACTTGGCGAGGGCTTCGAGGAGCGCCTTCGCGGATGCCCCGTCGACCTCGTCGGCGTCAGAGACGGAGAGTCCCGCGATCTGCTCGGCGGTGAGGAAGGCCGCGATGTCGTTCGGGTCGTTGAACCCGAGGACCGCGGCCTGCGTGCGCAGCTCGTTCGAGCGGAGCTTGTTGTGCAGACGCTCGTTCGCGGCCGCTTCAGCTGCCGTGGTGGCCTGCTGGCGGATCTTGTCGGCGTTGGAGTCCTGGTTGGCCTGCAGGAGCTTCTGCAGGTCTTCCACGGACCCGAGAGCGGAGTAGGCCTTCGCGGTCTTCTCGGCCTCGGCGCGAGCCGTGCGCTCTGCCTGCAGCGCCTTCTGTCCTCCGTCGCCGAGCGTGTCGCCGGCGGGCGGCGTCGGCGCGGCAGGCGGTGCGGGGGGCGCCGCGGGCGGCGTCTGTCCACCCTCGGGCGGGGCCGTCATGTAGCGGATGCCCATGACGTCGAACTTCGTCGGGAAGCTCATCGCGAGCTTGCTCTGTCGAAGTGGCATTGGTTCTCTCCTTCGGTTGGACGCATCGCGCGTCGCGGTCCCGGTCCGGCATCGCGCTGGCGGGAAGTCAGATGAGGCCGAGGAGGTGCGCGAGGTCGCGCACCTGGTCCGGCTCGTTCTTGAGGTTGCGGACGTAGGCGTGGAGGGTCTGCTCGACCTGGTCGCGCTGCTCTGTGGTGAGGCGGACGCGGCCCGACGTGGAGAACGGGTTGCGTCCGGCCTTCACGGCCTCCCAGTTGAGGTAGGCGACGTGCAGACGGCGCTCGGCGGCGGTCTGCGTCGCCGGGTTCAGCGGGTCGCGGTCGCCGGTGCGGATCGCTTCCCGGTAGGACAGCGTCGCGCCCTTGCGGGTGCCGCCGCGGCCCATCGTCCCGGCCATGAGGCCACCGAACTCGGAGAGTCCGTCGTTGCCGCGGATCGTGCCGCCGGGAACCTGCCCCTCGGGGAGGATGTAGCCCTCCTGCGTGAGCATCCGGATGGCGTCCTCGCGGGACGTCGCGACCTTGTTGATGTCGTCGACCGTCATGCGCGTGGGAGTGCCGTAGCGGCGCGCCTGGTGGCTCCTGCCGTCCGACAAACCGCGGTTGCGGACGTTCACCACCCGGTAGATGTCCGCGCCGTCACGGATCGCCTGAGCGTCCGCCTTGCCGAAGATCTTGTCCTGCTCGGCCTTCGTGAGCGAGTTGAACGCCTCGTACGGGTCCGTGCGGAGTTCCGTCATGGACTCGCGGGCGGGGATGTGCTCGCAGTCACACCCGCCGTGCCGCTGAAAGCCCTGGTTCCAGCGATACCAGCGTCCGGCGAGGATGATGCAGTCCTTGCAGGACGGCAGGTTCAGCATCCGCACGTACCCGGTCCGCGGCGTGCTCGTGACGGTGGCCGTCGACATGCCGGATGCGGCTCCGGTGATCTCGTTCGCGGTGAGCTCCTCGAGCCACGACCCGGCCTGCGTGAGCGCCGAGGTGACGTCGACGCCGGCCCCGACGAGCTGCTTCGCTTGGACGATCGACGTGCGGGTGACTCGGTCGAGCTCGACGCCCTCGCTGGTCCATCCGACGAACGCGAACGGGTCAGCGAAGCCGACGGGGTTGCCGAGGTCGAGCTCGTCGCCCATGCCGAGCAGATGCTCCTGCGCGGCCATGGACGCTGCCAGCTGGCCCGCCATGATCGCGTCACCGACATCGAGGCCGATGCGCGACCAGGACAGATCGAAGTCGTCCGTCATGCCCCGCCAGAGGCGACGGACGGCCTTCATCGTGCGGACCTTGATTTGCTGCTGCTCCTGGTAGTGGAGGATCGCGGACTCGAGCACGACGCCCCCGATCTATCAGGCCGGTTCGAGCTCGTCCTCGTCCACCTCGGTGGGAGGTGGCGTGCCCACGCCGCGGAACTCGCGAGCGACGCGCGTGAGGTTCGAGCTGAGCGCTTCCGCGTCGGCCTGCTGCATCCACCGCTCGACCTTCTGCGACGTCGCGCCCGGGATCATCTCCCAGGCCGCCTGGTGCGGGAAGTCCACGCTGATGAGCTTCGTGAGCGCGTCGACGATCTGCGCGAACGAACGCGCCTCCGTGTCGGCCCACTGGCATTCGGCGGAGGGGTCCCAGTCGGCGTCCTCGCCGCGCGCCTTCCACGCGAGCTTCGCGACCTGCTCGTTGCCCTCGCCAGCGGCGAGCTTGATCTCCTCGAGCAGCGACGCGAACGTCGACTCCGCCCCCGCGAGCGCGTCCCCGGAGAGGTTCGCCATGCGCGAGAGGAGGTACTGCGGCGGGATCTGCCCGGTGGCGAAGAAGTTCACGAGGAAGTTCTCGTGCACCTTGATGTAGTTGCCGAGGTCCGACTCAGGCAGGTCGAACACCTTCGTGTCACCGCCCGGGAACACCAGCATGCGATCGACACCGGGCTTGCCGGGGCTCGTGACGATCGGAATGGGCTGGTTGTTCTTGTCCAGCAGCATCTCGCCGTCTTGGTTCGTGCGGAACACGATGTTGCCCTCGGCGTCCTTCACGCGAGGGTCGAAGCCGGAGACGATGCGCTGCCGATACGCGGAGAACTGCATCGCGAGGAGCGTGTTGAACCGGATGGTGTTCAGCGCGTCCTGCTGCGGAATCATGTGGTCGAGCCCGGACCAGGGTTCGCCGTTGTCCTTGACCTTGTAGTCGTAGAGCGCGAACGGCACCTCCCCCATCGGGTGAGTGCTCTCGTCGGTCTTCTCCCAGTCGCCACCGAAGGCGGAGGAGATGCCGCCCCGCTCGAAGCGGATCATCTTCTTGTCGTCGTAGACGATGCCGATCGTCTTCGTGCGGCTCATGCCGCTCGGAAGGATGAACGCGGACGCCTGCGAGGTGGCGAGGTCGGCGACCTCGTACACCTTCGCGGCCCACAGCGGGGTGAGCGGGTCGTCAGGGTCCATCTCGATGTGCACGAGCTCGAACGACTCGTAGCGCACGATGGGCTGCTTCGGATCCTTCTTGTTCGGCCACACCGATGCGATGCCGCGCCCGTGCCGCATGAGCGACGCGTAGACGTGCGACTGGCGCACGTCCCATTTGTTCGCCTGGAACACGTCCCGCCAGATCGTCTTGTCGATGACGCTGATCTCGCCGGCCTTCGGCTTTTCGCCGAGCCCGGAGCGGATGCCGTCCATGCGGAGGCGCTGCACGGGTGCGCTCGACCAGAGGTCCAGCCAGTTCGCGATCGACATCTCACGCAGCTGCTCATACTCGGCGTTCACGCCCTGAGGCGCGAACGGGAGCTTCTGCTCGCCACGGACGCACGCCTCGCGGTACTGCACGAGCGGGCGCCGCTGGTTGATCTTCTGCTCCGCGTAGCGAAGGCGCTGCTGCGCAAGGGTGACGTCCACTGCGCCTCCTCTCAGTTGAAGCCGAACGCCACCGTGGAGATCCCGGATGCCTGCGTCTTGCCCAGGCCAGCCGCGATCGAGTCGCAGGCGGCCGCGTGGGCGAGAACCCCAGACATGAGGAGGTCGATCTTCTGGTGGTCCTCGGGCTTGCCGATGATGAATGTCTCGCCCGCTCGGGCGCGCACGACCGCGTTGGACACGTTCGTGCGCATCTCCGAGCAGCCGTCGTGTGTGAAGGCCGAGTCGACCTCGAGGACGTCGTCGCGGAAGCGCACCAGCTCGGCGTGCATCCGCTTGATGCCGTTCGTCGGCCACTCGATGACGCGCTTCTCGCCGTACTTCTGCGCCCACGCGGCGATGTCGGTCTGCCACAGGTAGGGGTCGAAGTAGCCGCGGGTCACGTCGTAGGTGCGGAAGATGTGCTCGACCGCGGCGCGGACCTCCTCGCGCGGGATGCGCCCGTTCCACTCCTCCGGCTTCCACAGCGCGAGGCGCTCGGCGCCGCCGGCCGTGTAGGTGGGGGTGAACTGGTGCTGTCCCAGCGTCTCGAGGCGGATGCCCGTCCAGTCGTTCGCGTCCGAGCCGTCGAAGCCGAGCGCGACCTTCGTGCGCGGCCGCACCTCGATGGGTGAGCGCTTGTCGTCCCACGGCTTCATGTCGGGGAAGAACTTGCCCTTGCCTCGAACCATGCGGTTCCCGAAGAACCGCTCAGCCTGGCCGGGATCACGCTTCGCGAGCGCCGCCGAGAGCGCCTCGATGCCGTCGACGCTCACCCAGGGCGAGTCTCGGTACACGTAGCGGAAGATCTCGATGCGATCCTCGGGGATCGAGAAGTCGAGCTCGCGCGGCGGCTCGTCCCAGTAGATGAAGACGTCCTCGCTGGCTTCCTCGATCAGCTTCTGCGCCGCCGAGTTCTCCGACGGGTCGGGAGCGTTCGTCGTGGCGAGGGTGCGCCCGTTCATACCCGTCGCGTTGCGGTCCTGCGTGTCCGCGACGTTCTGCATGCCGTTCGACTCGAGCCACAGGCCGAACTCGTCCTGCAGCGCGAAGTGGATGGGCTGACCGAGCTTCGAGGACGCCTTCGAGGTGACAGCGTCGATGCGGTCGCGCTTGCCACCGATCGAGGAGCCTTGGATGCGCACGTAGTCGTCGCGCACCAGGAGCAGCTTCGCCAGCGGCTCGGCGGCGACCATCTCTGTGGGCGGGCCGTACACGTTGTCCACCTGGTCGATGGTCAGCGCCGTGAGGTGCATCAGCGGGGACGGGTGCCGGCCACCCATGGGCTCGCCCACCTCGTAGGCGTACTCCCAACCGCAGGGGCAACCCCAGTCGGCGCAGCGGTACGCGTCGCCCTTCTTCGCCCAGCCGATGAACTGCGTCGGGCCGACCGCTTCGGCGGCGGCGATGCCAGCGGACCAGGGGCCCTTGCCGGACTTCTGTGGGCCGATGATGAGGCTCTTGCGGTACACGAACGCCTGCGCGCCGAGCGGGCGCCCATCGAGCGACTGCGCACCCTCGCGGATGCGGTAATGGTTCGCGGTGCACCAGTATTGCCAGCGCGTCTGCCCGAAAGGCTCGCCGCGCTGCCACCCATCCGGGATCGAAACGTGCTGAAACAGCCACGAATCGAGGAGGTGCCCCAGCGTGGGGAACGGGATGACGAGATCGCTCAAGACGCCACCACCCCGAAGTTCCTCCGGCGCTCACCGCCTGCCGACTCAACGCGCTTCTCCTCGCGCTTCACTGCCGTCTCGTCGACGCCGAGCACCCACCCGTTGAGGCGGAGGCCGTGCGGCGTCATACCCAGCTGCTCGGCGAGCTTCAACGCGTTCTGCGCCACCGTGCCGGACGAGTCACCGGCCTCCATCCGCACCAACATGCGGCAGTAGTTGCCGACGAACATCAGCCGCCAGGACTCCTTCGACCACTGCGCGGCCTGCGGAGTGCGCCACAACCAGCGCCACATCTCGGCCTCGCGGTCGGTCTTCGCCGGGAGCGGGAAGCGGGGAATCTTGCCCCTGAACCCACCCGAGGGAAGGGTGACGAGCTGCGTCCCGCGCTTCTCCGATTTCGCCGAAGTGGGGTCCTGCGGGGGGCCTGAGTTCGATCGAGCACCACCTGCTGGCATGCCCTCACCCGCCCTTCATCGACCCTTTGAACCCTCTGGACGGTTTTTTCCTCTCCCCGGCGGTCCTGAGTCCGGGGTGACGAAAGGGTCCTCCCCCACCCCCTGAGCGCCTCTGTGACGCGTCAGGATGGTCGGGTCGAGGGTCGGTGCCGTCGAGGTGCCTGTTAGGTCACCTGTGGGCCTTGTGGCCTGCCTCGCTGAGGTTGCAGTGGGCGTGCTCTGGTCCGGTGTGGTGTCTGCGGTCGTCGGTGTGGCCGAGGTGCCAGTCGTGGTGCTTGGTGACTGGGTGTCCGCACTTGGCGCAGGGGAACGTCTCTCCTCGGTCGAGCCTGGCTTGGTAGTGGGCTCGGCGCTTGGTGTGTGCGTGGTCGTAGCCGCGTTGGCTTGGCCTGCCTCGCTTGGCCTCGTGCTCTCGTGCGTGGGTGGGGCACCACCGCGTCTGGGTGAGCTCGGGGCAGGGGAAGTGGGAGCAGACGTGCCAGGTCACTCGGGTCGCGTGCCTGGGTAGCGCAGTAGTGCTTCGGACACCTCTCGCTTGAGGTCCTCGGTCGTGAGTCGACGGGGTGGGTAGAGGGCGGGGTCACGAGTGTCTGCCTGGGGCATCTCGACTCGGGCCTTCGCTCCACCTCCGAAGAAGACGCGGTCGGCGCAGATGGTGAGGGTGATTGTCTGGGCTCCGCTGACCGTCGCGCCCACGACGACGTCGGGTGTGATGGCGAAGGCGGGGATGTGCTGGTCGTCGAGGTAGACGCCGGTCTCGGTGACGAGGATCTCCCGGAAGTTCAGGTCGTTCCCCGTCTTGGGCTTGTCGAAGATGCCCTGGTTGGGTGCCTTCTCGGTCATAGTCCGAGCCGCTCGTTGAGGTCCTTCGCCTGCTCTTCGGTGAGCAGGACGGTGACGGTGAAACTGAGGCGGGCGCCGGCCATGTTGGTGTAGCTGAGCCCGTTGAGGGTCTGCTCGTCGCTGATGCCGGTGACCTCGCGGGCGAAGTCGGCGAGGGTCTTGGCGTTGTCGGCGCTGGCTGTGGTCTGGATGCTGGCGGTCACGGTGTGCTCCTTCGGTGGGGGGGGTGTGTTGCGGGCGCGCAGGTGCACCTCGGCTCGAGTACGGGGCTGCCGATTGTGGGTGTCCTTCGCGTCGTGGTGCCGCGTTGACGCGCCCGCAAGTGTGGGGTGAGGTGGGGCCGCTGACTCCCCCGAGTCAGCGGCCCTCGCCCTCTGCTCGTCTGTGACACGACGCTGAGCTGGCGTCCCGCGGCCGTCCCGTCCGGCCCGGTCTCACGCGGGGGCGGGTGCACTGTCCGGATACGACGAAACCCCGGTGCGCGATGCGCTTGCCGGGGCTTTTGAAACTGTGTCGATCTTTACTAAACAGGGTGAAGACGCTCCCCTGTCAAGTCGTGACGGGGATTTCTTTCTGAGATCGTCGGATCCGGTACGGGGTGACGGGGTTCGCGAAGGTCTTCTGCCTCCACCAGAGCAGGAGATGCTCCTCCTCGACCTCCATGCGACGGCCCACGAAGCGCACCTGCATGCCGTCGCGGCGCCACGTCCGCAACGAACGAACCGACCTATTCACGCGGCGTGCTGCTGCACGCGTTGTGAGATAGGTCGGCTCGATGCTCATGGGATTGATTATCCCAGGTGAGGCGGCGTTTCAGGCGAATTAGTGAGAAGGATCCTGCCACGAGACTTCGATGGCGTACTTCTCGTAAGCGCTATCGACCGTCGTCTGCACAACCGTGCCATTGATGGTCGCCGGCACACCTTCGCTTGTGAGCTCCATCACGAATCGACGTCGCGCGTTCTCTTCGTGCTCGCGCTGGTCGAAGACCTCGAGCGGGTCCGTGCGTGTGATGACGTACGTGCGCACGTAGTAGCCGGACTCCGGCGCTACGGGCTTCGTTTCCCGCGGCAGTGGCTTCGTAGTGGGAGGCCACGTCGCGGTGGCGTCCCATCGGTCATTCGCCACATCGTGGATCACCTGCACGTGCACCTCATGGATGGGTACGTCTATGCCATCCTTGGCGGCGCTTGCTATGAGCGTGTCAACCAGCTTGTTGGTTGCACCGATGAGGAGGCGCGTGTCGGCATGAGCCGAAGCGGAAACGGTCCGTGTGTAAGTCCTGTTCGTCATGGTCATATTCTGCGCTCGATGAGGCTGCCACTGCTCGACGCTGCAATAGCGTCTTCGATGCGTTGGATGGTGTCGGGGTTGAGCTTGCGGAGGCCGAGTCCGCCCTTGAACGGGATTGGTTTGGTGAGGGGTCGAGGGTTCGCGAGCACGAGGTGGTGAGTGCGCTCCTCTGCCCACGGCGAGCAGCCTCGTTCCTGTCTCGCGTGCGTGTAGTCCGGATGCGAGTGGTCGAACACGGTGCGGTGGCAGGGAGTGGCGAGCGTGTCCTGGTGCACGTCAGTCAGGTCGACGACGCCGATGATGTGGCCGAGGTGCTGCCTCCATGGCTCGACGGTCTTGACCAGGCGGGCGCCGCTCGCCTTCTGCGCGTCATCCATGGCCCGCGAGGACCAGCCTTCGTCGTAGCTGAGGCCCGCGTGGATGGCGAGGGGCCCGCGGTATCCGCCGGCGAGATTCCGCGACCGGTTCTCGACGTCCTTCCCGCCGTGGATGATCGCCCACGCCCAGGGCTGACGGACCGTGAGGACGCGCATCAGAGTTCCTCTTTCGTGATGCGCTGGGCGAGGATCGCAACGCGCGGGCGAATCTCGCGCCCTTGTTTCGCGTCATGCTCAGCCTGGTCGAGTTCGACCATCGCGAAGAGTCTCGCGCTGACGAGCACAGGGTTCGTGGGGTGCGTGCGCTCGAGGATGTCGCGGGCGGCCTGCACGAGTTGCAGGTCGGTTGGCTTGGTCATGGTGTGTCCTTTCGTTGGTGCGGTCAGGCCGCGAGGGTTGTCGTGCTGATGTCGAAGCCACCCCAGGGCGAGTACCCCGGGACGGAGCGAGTTCCTGGCGAATCACGGCGCGTGAGCATCGGAGCCCCGCCGATCTGGAACTCGGACGGGTACGCGTCGGCGAGCCACGCGCGCGCCTTCTTGGCTTTGCCCTTGTCCATCGCTCCCGGGCCGACGCCGCCGCCGTGGGGTCGCAGATCGTCGGGGAGGATGGGCAGCTCGCGCCACCCGGGCCAGGCGTGGTCGTGCCATTGCGCGATGACGTCGTCGCCTCGATGGAACGCCTGCCATGAGCACGGCTCGCAGATCGCGCGTTGCACGAGCTCGCCCACGCACAGGCAGCCGGTGTGCCAGCCGTGAGCGCACCAGCGCAGCTCCGCGCTGAAGACCACGAGCGCGTGCCCGTTCCCGGTGGGGCCGAGCGAGTCCATGGGGTCGAGGTGCCACATGCGCGACACGGCGTACGAGTTGAGGTGGCTGTGCGCCTCGGTCCACTGCTCCCACGCCTCCGTGAGCTCGGATGGCTGGAAGTAGTCCAGCGAGAACCCATTCGGCACGCGGTGGTTGTAGGCCGGCACCGAGGGTGCAGGGTCGAAGTCGGTGAGGTCGAACAGGGCGAGCGACGTCATGGCTTCTTCCTCTCTGGTCTCGGTGCGGTGTGGCATTGGCAGGCGCCGCCCTTCCCGCATGGGGAGAACGGGCCGACCCAGCAGCAGTTGCGGTGGCAGGACCCCTTGAGGAGGTTCTTCGGGTGGGTGGGGCGCTCGGCGGCGCGCGACGGGCGGATCATGACGCGTCCTGGGCGGCGAGGACCGGCACGAGGTCGGGGTACGCGTCGAGGATGAGCGCAGCCGCATTCGCATACGAAGACGCGGTCCTGGCGAACTTCATGAGGAGCACGCCGAGGGTGAGCTCGGCCAGCTCGCGCTCGCTGCCGTGCTCCTCGACATCGCCGAGGTCCGGCCGTGTCGTCGATTCGAACCGGAGTTCGTTCTCGACGTACGCCGCGATTTGGTGCTTCATGATGCCGAAGGCGGCGTCCGGGCCGGGGTGCCCGAGAGAGCACCTGGCCGTGTGGCACTCGGGCCACTCGAACTCGACGGCCTCACGGCTGGCTCCTGCTGCGTAGACCGCGGCGATGATGCGCCGCCGCAGTTCGATGGGTACTTCGCGATCGCTCATGACGCTTGCTCCCCTGCTCGCCCGAACTCCTCGAACGCCGCCTGCACCTGCACCTCGAACACGAGACGCGGGTCGAACGCGGGTGCGGGGAGGTGGCATGTCTTGCACTGCACCTTCGCGGTGCCGTCGTCCTGCCAGTCCACTTCGACGGTGTTCGTGCCGCACACGATGCACGCAGCCCTCGCTCGGCGGGGTCGGGCGTCGTGCATGCCCGCCAGGCCGCGGCCCTTCTTGACGGCGTCGACGACCTCGTCGTGAATGTCGCCCACGAGGTCGAGGTAGGCGACGGACTCGAGGTAGCGGAGCATCCACGATGCGGCGTCCGCGACCGCCGCGTGTGCGTCCCGTGGGGTCATGACGGCTCGGAGGCCGCCGGCGTTCATGTCCGCCGCGAGCCGCTGGTGGGAGGTTTCGGGGCCGGCGACGCCCATAATGCGGATGCACTCGTCCGTGTTGCGGGCGATGACCTCGTGGATGGTGTCGGCCGCTTCGAGGTGCGCGATGGAGAACGGGAGGCGCTGCTCGTGCGACCCGTCCACCCTGATGGCCTCGAAGTCGACGGCCTGCAGGGCCGGGATCACCTCCGAGCGGAGTGTGCTGGTGACGTTCGGCGCCCACGACAGGTGATCGCGGAGCCGCAGGAAGCACCACTCGCACAGCTGCCCCCTGGTGGCCTCGGACGGGCCGGACTCGTCGCCGTCCTGCCACGTGCAGCCACGGATGCAGTCAGCCACGGCGCACCTCTTCCGGCCTCGCGGGCCACGGCGCCGAGTTGAACTCGCCGCTCAGCGGGGCGTGATGGCGCACCCACCTGAACGCAGCATCCCGGTCAGGGAACGGCCCCACGTACCGGGGCAGCGGCTGGTGCCCGGTGTCGTCCCATGAGGCGCTGATGACGAGCATGCACTGCTCCGCCTCGGTCTCGGGGTCGACTCCGTCGCACTGATGGTCTCCGCACTCGCAGAGGGTCGGCTCCTCTCGCCCCGCGGACGTGCGATCGGCGAGTCGAAGGAGTGTGGACTGCGCTCCTGTCCCGAAGAGCCCTGACCTGGCCGCGGTCCGAAGCGTCTCGGCTCGCAGATGCCGGTCGTCGGCGGCGCGCCCCTCCGTTTCGAGCGAGAGTTCGGCAACCTTGGCTCGCAGCTCCTCGAGTTGGCAGGCTGCGCTGATCCATGCCTTCACGCCCGGCGGAGTGTCGAGCCACGGTTCTCCGTTGCGGAGGATCTCGACGTGGCCGTTGTCGAAGCTGTACGTGTACTTCTCATCGATGGGGATGAGTTCTTTGGGCTGGTCCATGGTCGGTGGTCCTTTCAGAACGGGGGTTGGCATTGGAGTGCGTCGGGGTGGGTGAGGCAGTTGCATGGGTCGGCCCGGTTGCCGGGGCGGGGAAGGTCGACGGGGGTGGTGCCGATGGGCGTGTAGCAGCGGTGGTGTGGGATGCGTCCGAGTTCGCGGCGCCCGCGGCTGACGGTGGGTCGCTTCCCGTGTTGGTAGGAGATGTGGAGGCGTTGCGAGCCGCTGGCTTCGAGGAGGTAGATGTGGCGGCCGAGGATGATGCAGGCGACTTCTTCGGCGGGGGTGAGGGCGATGGGGTCGGCGTGGATTGGCCAGAGGGTCATCGCGCCTTGCGCGTCGCCGAGGGTGGTGTCTCGGTCGGTGAAGATGACGGGCTGCTTGCAGCGCATGCATTCGGTGAGGCGCACGGGCTGGTCGTTCGTGGTGCGGGGATCAGGCATGAGTCGCACCCGCTTTCAGGAGGGGTGTGCCCGGTGTGCCCAGTTGCGTCGACCTTGGCGCGCTGCAGAGGGTGTGCCTGACTCTGTTGACACTGTTTACAATCAAAAGAGATTTGGGATGTAGAGAAAACTGGGCACAACTGGGCGCACCCCCTTGAGATCGTTGATATGACGGGCTTCTTAGGTGTGCCCAGTCGTCGTTTTGGGTGGGCACGAACTGGGCACGACTGGGCACAGGTGTTGGCTGGGGTGTGCCCAGTTGGTGTGCCCGGTTCATGAGCGGTCCCAGTGGGGTGCGAGGCGTGGGTTGTCGTCGGCGGTTTCCTCGTCGGGGTCGGCGAGCAGCGTCACGCCGACGTACTTCTTGCGCCCGCCGGGGCGGACGGTTTCGATGCCGAAGCGGGCCTTCAGCTCGCGTCCGAATGCGGTGGTGGTCATCTGCTCTTCGCCTTCGGCGCGGCACCACTTCTTGTAGGCGTTGGTGATGTCGCTGGTTGGGGTGCGGACGTGGTCGCCGCCGCCGATGTGGAGGCGTTCGTCGGCGAACCGGCCGAGGTGGTCCTCTTCGTCGGAGTAGGCCTTGGTGGCGGCGAGGACCCGGGCCGGGTCGTTGAGGCCGTTGGTGAGGTAGTCGGCGAGGCCTTCGAGTGCCCACGCGAGGATGCCGGCGGCTTCCTGCTGCACGAGGTCGTGGGCGAGGTTCTCGTCGCGGTCGGCGGCGGCGATGGTCTGCTCGAAGGGGATGAGGCGGAGGCGGCGCCAGAAGCCGTGCCCGCCGGCGGCGACGCGCGGCTTGTGGTTCGCGGCGAGCCAGAGGGTGTGGCTGGGCTTGAATGCGAAGAAGTCTCCGCGCATGAAGCGCGCCGCGATCGTGTCGCCGCCGGTGAGTGCTTTCAGTTTGGCTTCGTCGAAGCGGGCTCCTTCGTTGATCTCGCTCATGACGACGAGGCGGCGGCCTTGGAGGGCGGCGAGCTCGGTGGGGTGCCGGTCGGGTCCTGCGAGGAGGAGGTTCGCGGGCGCTTCGGTGGCGTAGTCGCCGAGCACGGCGCCGAGCACTTCGAGGAACACGGACTTGCCGTTCGCTCCCCCGCCGTAGCAGAACGGGAGGACGTGCTCGCGGACTTCGCCGAGCAGCGAGATGCCGACGAGGCGGCGCAGGTAGGCGACGAGCTCCTGGTCCCCGCCCATGGCCCAGTCGATGAACGCCGCCCACTTGGGGGCTGCGTCGGCGGGGCCGGCTGCGGTGATCTTGGAGTGGTAGAGCAGCGGCAGGCCGTCGGTGGTGGCCCCGGTGACGAGGTCGACGATGCCGTCTGGAGTGTTGAGCTGCAGGGGGTGCGCGTCGAAGTCGCCGGCGGGGACGCGCAGTTCGGGCATGGTGCGGAGGATGGTGACGGCGGAGCCGAGGGCGCGGGAGCCGAGGCTGCGCTTGCGGTGGGTGGCGAGCGCGGGCTGGTCTTCGGGGATCTGGCGGACGGTGTCGAGGACGGCTTGCAGGGCGGGTGCGTCGTCGGGCCCCCACTCCCATCTCGCGCCGTCCCACGCGGCCCAGCGCTTGGCGTCGGGGATGTAGACGATGCGGCCGCGGTGGCGTTGCAGGGTGAGGTCGGCGTTGCCCCAGTCGGTGAGCTGGTCTGAGGAGCCGGTGATCTTGGCGGGGCGCAGCTCGGCGACGGCGGCGAGGTTCCCGGCGGGCGCGGTACCGTCCGCTGTGGTTGCGGTGGGTGCTGGGGCGGCGGGGATGGTGCGCTCGGCGCGGTGCCCGTATCCGTCGGCGGCGAGTTGGCGGGCGGCGGCGGAGTGGTCGCCGTGGTGGTTGAGGTGGGCGTAGGCGCCGAACTTCGTGTAGGGCTCTTCGGTGTCGAAGTCGGTGCTGCTCGAGAACACGAAGAGGCGGTCGCGGTCCTCGGCGTGCCCGGTGGTGGCGGACACGGAGCGGTCGTCCTTGCCGGGGCGCGTCCAGTAGGTGGTGTGGCCGTGGACGAAGGCGACGGTCCACCCGTGCGGGGTGAGGATGTCGGTCCAGGGCACTTTCTGCTCGTAGTCGTCGCCGGGGGTGATGTCGCCGTCGGCTTGGGTGCGGGGCTGATCTTTCCAGGTGGCGGCGAGGGTGGGTGCGGGGGCGGGGGTTTCGTCGAGGACGGCGTGGAGGATCGCGTGGAGGCTGGCGCGCTCCGACGTGGTGAGGGTGGGCACGCTGGTGGGGCCGCCGGCGACGAGCGTCCACGGCTTGCCTGCGGCGTGGAGGTGC
Organism: Pseudoclavibacter sp. JSM 162008; assembly: GCF_041366455.1. Classification (NCBI taxonomy): domain Bacteria; kingdom Bacillati; phylum Actinomycetota; class Actinomycetes; order Micrococcales; family Microbacteriaceae; genus Pseudoclavibacter; species Pseudoclavibacter sp. JSM 162008. Next base: position 7,047 of record NZ_JBEWYX010000024.1, on the reverse strand, counting down.
GCGCCGGATGGGGCGGCGACGAAGAACCCGCCTTCGCCGCGCGTCTCGGCGAGGACTTCCTTGTCGGCGTTGCGGGCGATCTTCGTGTTGCCGGGCATGTCGGTGGTGTCGTCGGCGAGGCGGTACATCCAGTGGAGGCCGCCGGATGGTGACTCTTCGAGCCAGCCGCTGTTCACGCGGGACCACACGTCGGGGATGGTGTTGCGGGCGACTTCGCCGATGGTGCCGAGTTGGGTGAGGGCGCGGCCTTCGATCTCGAGCATCTCGAGGCGTCCGGAGACTGTGCCGGTGATGATGCCGAGGCCGCCAGCGTGGTCGTCGGTGAACCATGCCTGCAGTTGGGCGATGTCGGCGCGGTCGGTTTGGTGTTGCTTCCAGTCACCGAGGGGCCGCTTCGTCTGGTCGGGCCGGGTGGGGACGACGCTCATGCCTGCGGCCCATGCGGTTGCGGCGGTGTGGAGGAGGCTGTCGGCCATGGGGTGGTGTCCTTCCTGGACGGGGTGTGCGGCGGTGATGCTGTTGGGTGGCCCGCGCCCAGGTCTCGAACCTGGGTGACTGCCGGTCGCGGGTGCTCGGCTAGAAGCTGCTGAGCTGGTCGATGTGCTGTTGGGTGACGCCGTCGCCCGCCATGAGCGGCAGGATCTGCTCGGGCGGGAGCACCTGCATGAGCTGCTGCAGCTTGTTCTCGACGTCGACGGGCAGGCCCGTCAGCGAGGAGGAAGCGGCGGCCGGTGCCGGTGCGGGTGGTGCGGCGGGAGCCGGGGCTGGGGCGGGTGCTGGCATGCCCTGCCCGGCGAACTGCTGCTGCCCTGCCTGCGGTGCCGCCGCGGGGGTGGGGGCGAACTGCGGCTGTGCTGGCTGGCCGGGGAAGCCGCCGCCTTGCGCGCCGGGAGGCGTCGTCGGGTTCCATACGTCCTGCTGGCCGGGGGCGGCCTGCGGCGCCTGGTTCCACGCCGCCTGCTGGGCCGCCGCTGCGGGGTTCCCGACGTACGCCTGGATCGGAGGCTGGCCTGCAGCCGCTGGCTGTCCCTGCGGTGCGAGTGGGCTCGTGGGGCGGGCGTATCCGGCCTGGTAGAGCTTCTTCGGGTTCTGCGGGTTCTTCGACGTCGGGTCGAAGCCGGTGAAGGTGACGGTGAGGATGCCGCCCACTTCGATGTCTTCGGCGCCGGCGGCGATGATCGCGTCGCCGATGGCCCGCTTCATGGCGGACGAGGACACGTAGAGGGTGCGGGAGCCGTCGTCGTTGCCGTCGGCGGGGTCGCGCTCGGCGGTGTCGAGCTCGACGACGACCTGCATCTTCGGGTCGCCGTTGGGCCACGTGTCGGGTTCCTGGGAGCCGAACTTCGTCTGCTGTTGCTCGCGGGGTGCTCGGCTGACGGTGCCGGTGTGGGTGTCGCCGGGGTTCTGGAACTTGAGGCCCTTGCCGCCGGTGGTGATGAAGAGTGACATGTGCGTTGCCTTTCTGGGCGTAGTGCTGAGGTGTCAGGTGAAGAGGTTCTTGCGGGTGGATTGCTTCGCGTCGCGGTGCAGGGGCTTGCAGACCCAGCACCACTGGTCGTCGCAGACCCCCTGCCTGGCGAGGGCCTCGTCGAGGCCCACGGAGGCGAGGAGCGTGGCGAGCTGGTTGGCTCGGGCGAGGGTGGCCGCGGCGAGCGCGAAGTCCACGGGCTGGTTCCAAATGAACCGCCGCGACCACTCCTCCTCGCGAGGCAGAAACGAGATCTGCACTCGCTCTGGGGTTCCCCAGCCGCCGTCGATGAGGAGGCCCATGGCGTAGAGGTTGATCTGCGCCTTGTAGATGTCGGACGGCCCGTTCTTGCGGTACTTCGCGAGGGTGTTGGAGCCGACGAGCTTGTGGTCGATGACCGTGTTCGTCGCCGTGTCGTAGAGGTCGAGGCTGCCCGTGATGGGTGCTCCCCCGACGACGCCGACGGTGACGGGCCATTCGGTCACCCACCGGTGTCCGTGTGTCTGGTTCCAAGCCTCGAACGCACTCTCGAGCTCGGCGTGCATGGCTGTGCCGATGTCGGCTTTCCAGTTCATGCCCCGGTTGGGTTCGCGGACCCCAGCGAGCGAGCAGAGCACGTTGCTGTTACAGGGGTGGCCGAGGCCGGACGGTCCGACCTTGACCTGCAGGTTGCGGGGCCGGTTGAGGAAGTGGTTCTCGACGACGGCGACGTAGTCGACCGCTGCCTTGGGTTCCGCTTCCACGGCGGTGGCGGGGATGATGGCTGGTGCGGGTGGTGGCGTGCCCGCCCCCGATGGGGCGAGCGCGGGGGCGGGCAGTGTCATCAGGCTGCGCTCGCCTTGAACGACGGGGCGGACTTCGTCTTGAACTGCTCGAGCGCGTTCGCCGCGAACGCGTCGGTGACGGCCTTCGTGTTGAGCGTGTCCTTGTACAGCTCGGGGAACTTCGCCGACGGGTACTGCTCGGCGAACATGCCAGCGTTGAGGGTCTTGCGGCCCGCGGTGACGGTGAGGACGACGTCGCCGAGGAGCTTCTTCTTCCCCTCCTCGAGAGCGCCGGTCTTGAGGCCCTGCTCGAGGATGCCGACGACCGTGGCGCGGCGTTCCTTGAGGTCGGCGAGCTGCTCGTCGATCTGCGCGAGGTCGGCGGCCGCGGCGACGAGGTCGATACTGTCGGCCGTGGTGACGGTGGCGGGGGTGGTGGTCGTGCTCATGGGGCGGGTTCCGTTTCTGTGGTGAGGGTGGGTTGTGGGCGGGTGCCCGTGAGGAGGGCGGCGAGGTCGGCGACGGTCATGAAGACGATCTGCTCGCCCGGTTTCTGGGTCTTGGCGCGCTTCGCGACGACGATCCCGGCGACCGCCCCGTCGTTGACGCGTTCCGTTTCGGCTTCGCCCAGCCACGGCGTGACCTTGAGTTGGCCGGCGTAGTTCTTGCACTCCACGACGACCCGCTGGTTGCCGACGCGAGTGCGGAGCGAGGCGATGTCGCCCTTGTCGACGGCGCCGGTCTTCACTCGGCGGTCGATGCGGTCGTCAACGTGCTCGGCGAGGTAGTCGGCGACCTCACGCTCGAGGCGCGACCCGGCTGCCTTCGCGGAGGCTCGCGACCGGGTCATGCGGTCGGCTCCGCCGTGTAGTGGTCGACGATCACGCCGGCCACGGCGATGGCTTCCACGCCGGTGCCGCAGCTGGTCACGGTGCGCCCGTACTGGCCGTCCTGGTCGAGCGTGTACACGAGCCAAAAGCCGGGCAGGCCGCGCTCGACGCGGAGCCGCTGCTTGAGCATCAGGCGGCCTCGTCGGGCTCGTCGCCGTCGAAGTCCAGCTGCTCGTCACCGAGGCGCGCCTTCGTGAGCTTCGACATGACGGCGTCGAGCGTTGCCCGATCCTCGGCGGTGCCGGCGACCTCGATGCGGGTGATGCGCAGAACCGCGGAGGGTTCCTCGGTGACGTCGTCCATCGCCCACTTCTTGCGGTCGATGTCGACGACAGCGCGCAGCGGCTCGTCGATGCCGCCCTGGTCGAGGAACTCGTCGTAGTGGTCCTCGAGGCCGTTGCGCTCGTTGCCGGGGAGTCGGCCGGAGAGCTGAACGTTCTTGCTGGTCATGGGGTGCTCCTTCTGGTGGGTGTTGGGTGGGGTTCCGGGGTCGGCAAGTAGTGCCACCCATGAGGGGGTTGGCGAGAGGGGTGGCGCGGGCCTGCTCAGAGAGGCCGGGCGATGAGGAAGTCGCGCAGGGCGGAAACCCTGCCGCAGTGACCGCAGACGACGGAGGTCAGGCTGGTGAGAGCGTTGTGGAGATGCTTCGAGCAGACCGTCGTCCACTTCGAAGGGCAGTGCTTGTTCGCGCAGGTCACGAGGCGGACGGCTTCGTCGTCGCAACCCTTGTAGGCGCAGAGGATGGTCGGTGTGGGGAAGTCGATCGGGGCTAGGAGGGCGAGGTCATCCGGCATGCTCGACTTCTTCCGCATCCGGCTCCCCGCCATCGACCGCTTCCGCGCGGAGTCCGCAGATCTGCAGTCCCTGCCAAATGCAGTAACCGGCGAGCACCACGCATCCGAGGAGCGCCCACGACTGCAGCGGTGTCACGAGCCGGCCTCCTGCGCCTTGATGACAGCCGCGCTGGCAATCAACTGCCCCGCAAGAGCGAGCGCGTCGTCAGCCGACATCTCGATGCTGCTCACGTAGTCGAGGTTCGGCTCGAGCTCGCGAGCCGCGATCGACACGAAGCCTTGGTACGTCGTGACGACGGGGCCGATCATGAGGACACCTCGTAGCGGATCAGGCCGAGCGCCGTGTCGACGCCGTCCCGGTCGATGCGGTCCTGCAGCGTCTCCGAGCGGGACCAGTCGCGGCCGGTCACGATGCCACCTGCTGCGCGTCGAGCCAGGCGGCGATGTCGCTCGGCTTGTAGCGGACGAGACGACCAACCTTCGTCGCCTTCGGGCCGCGGTGCCCGTCGTCCTTGCCGTCGAGGTACTTCCAGTTGCGGAGAGTTGCTTCCTCGACGCCGAGCTGCGCGGCCACGGCTTCGGTGGTGACGAGCGCCTCGGCGGCGGTGGATGGGAGAGAGTCATCGGTTCGAGGAGACTCGAGCGTCTTGCTCATGCTGATTCCTTCCGTGTGAGACCCGGACTGATCCGGACGGGCTGCTCGGACGCCATCTGCTGGCGCAAGAGCGTGGTGATCGCTTCGGTGACACGGGCTACGTAGACCGTCGAGGGCTTGCGCTTCCCTGTCTCGACCTCTGAGAGGTACGAGGGTGGGGTCTGGGCTGCGCTGGCCACGGCGGTGAGCTGTAGTCCTGTGCCTTCACGCAGGTTCCGGAGCGCTGCTCCTGCCCCTGGCGTTGTGGCTGTACTGGACATGCGTAAAACATAACCCCACTTTTACTCAGGACACAACACCATCGATGTAATTCACCCCCAGACATTGCGCCGGATGCGTAAAAGTCACTAGGGTTACTCCCGTCCCCGTACGAACTAGGAGTAAGAAAAAATGTCACCTCTCACCCGACTCACCGGCGCTTCATCCGAAGAGCGCTTGCGCTACGGCCAGATGGTGAAGTCGGCACGCCTCGGCATGGGCATGTCTCAGGACGACCTCGCCAAGGCAGCAGCGGTGGCACGCAAGACGATCAGCAACATCGAGCGCGGCACCCACGCCGGCCAGGAGGACGTGCTCCGCCGCATCTTCGCGGTCGTCGGGATCCCCACCGCCGAGGATGCCCACTCCGACGAGGTGCTCGCCTACATGGAGATGTTCGGCACCATCATGGAGAACATCGCCCCAGCGGATCGACTCGAGGCGCAGAACCGCACGATGATGATGCTGACCGAGTTCGTGCGTCGCAACACCACCCCGAAGGCGAGCAACGTCACGCAGTTCCCAGCGCAGAGCACCCCGGTCGAGATGACCGAGGAAGAGGAGCTCAAGTACGCGGCAGACGAGTCGCCCGTCGAGGACGAGATCTTCGACTAGCTCGAATGTCGGTGGGTCGGTGCAGACTCGCCTCGCACCGCCTCCCACCTTCCCTGCTAGGAGACAGCATGTACGACCCCTATGAGCACGCCAGCGACTTGGGGCTCAGGATTGAAGAGGGCCGCATCCGGACCGCCAACGCACTCCTGATCCCCGAGAAGCACCTAATCCTCGTCCGCCCGAAACTCCCCGGCGTGCACCGCCGCGCGACGATCGCGCACGAGATCGTCCACTTCGAGAAGATGGACGTCGGCCGCGCCGCGTGGCAGGAGGAACGCGCCGACCGCATCGCCGCGCAGCGCCTCATCCAACCCGCCGACCTCCTCCGCGCCGAGCGCATGTACGAGCACCCCGAGCTCATCGCGCGCGAGGTCGGCGTCCCCACGAAGTACCTGCACGCCTGGCTCAAGGCGGCGTAGGGCATGGCGACGATCGCGAAGTACGAGACCGACGCCGGCCTCCGCTACCGGGTGCGATACCGGAAGCCGGACGGCAAGCAGACCGACAAGCGAGGGTTCCGCACGAAGAAGGAAGCCGAGGCGTTCGCGAACACCGTCGAGGTGTCGAAACTGCGCGGCGAGTTCGTCACCGAGACCGCGGGGCGCGTCACTGTCGGCGAGCTCTGGCCGCGGTGGATCGCCACGAAGCAGGGCATGAAGGAGTCGTACAAGCGCACCCTCAACGTCGCCTACTCGACGCACGTCGAAGCGAAGTGGGGTGCCGTGCCGGTCGGCAAGGTCAAGCGCTCCGAGGTGCGCGAGTGGGTGCACGGCATGGCGAAGTCGGCGAGCGTCTCGCGCCGCGCGCACGGCATCCTCGCGGGGATCCTGGACCTCGCCGTCGACGACAAGGCGCTGCACGCGAACGTCGCCCGCGGCATCCCCCTGCCGCGCAAGGTGCGGCAGAAGCACGCCTACCTCACCGTCTCGCAGCTGGCGACCCTCGCCTCCCACGCGAAGGCAAACGCGGGCATGGTGTGGTTCCTCGGCACCACGGGCCTGCGGTGGGGCGAAGCCGTCGCTCTTCGCGGCAAGCACGTCGACCGTGAGCGGCGCCGCATCCGCGTGGAGGTGTCCGCGACGATGGTCGGATCGACGCTCGTCCCTGACACTCCGAAGGGCGGCGTCGCCCGCGATGTGCCCGTGACGAAGTTCGCGCTCGACCGCATCCCGAAGGCCCTCCCCGAGGCGGTCCTGCTGCCAGTGCCGAGCACGGGCCGCATGCGCACCTACTCCCCCGGCTCCGAGTCCTGGTTCTCCGGCGCGCTCAGTCGAGCCCAGGCAGAGGACCCGAAGATCCCCGACCTCGTCATCCACGACTTGCGGCACACCGCGGCGTCGATCGCGATCTCGTCGGGCGCGAACGTGAAGGCCGTGCAGCGAATGCTCGGGCACACCTCGGCGGCGATGACGCTCGATGTCTACAGCGACCTGTTCGAGGCGGATCTCGACGCGGTGGCGGATGCGATCGAGGCGAAGCTCGCCGCAGAGTGTGGGCAGAATGTGGGCACTGGGGCTGCGTCCTAGCCTCGGAGGCCCCGTCTCGCCTGCTATTCCGGGGCACGCGGCGCGGAGCCCCGTAGGGTTCGAGTCCCTCCAGGGGC
>NZ_JBEWYX010000023.1:0-41992 GCF_041366455.1 Pseudoclavibacter sp. JSM 162008 | reverse complement strand
CCACTCCGCGATCGGCCAAATCACCCCGAACAGCTACGAGACCGCCTACACGGCGACCACATCCGCTACCCTCGCGGAAGCGGCATAACCGAACCGACACCGTGTCCACGATCGAGGGTCAAGGCCCCATCGACATCTGGTGCGCCCCGTTCTCGTCGTAGACACAGACTTGGAGGCTTGGTGCCATCGACGCGACGTAGGCGGGCGGTATTTGCAAAGAACTTAAGTTCTGGCCCCGAGCTTCATTGGATAACTCGTTCGAGACCTCGACGTCGACTCTCAACGCGGGGTGCCCCTCGCTGTCGTGGGACACGTGATAGGCCTTGGCTCCGTTGAGTGACGTGGCCAGGCTTACTGCCGCAGCTTCGCGCCCGAATGGGTCCGATATCAGCCGCAGGAACACGTTCCCGCCCCAGAGGAGCAGGAGGCAAAGCACCACGGCGGACGTTGCCGTGAACAGCGCTGCACGCCAGCGGTTCACTTTGTTCTTCCGTTCGGCCCTCGTGCTCTTCATCTGGTGTCTGCTCGGATCGAATCCTGCGTGACCGGGGATCGCCTCATGGAGTGAGTGGCCGTCCGGTCTCGCGCGTGGGTCCATGGCATCGAACGTAGTGCGAACGGTGCTGTGTGCTGCTCTTGTTCTTGACTGATGGGCTAACGATCCGATGTACTCCGCGAAGGCTCGGTCACGAGAAGGTCACGGAGTGTTGTTATGTGAAGCGATGGCCGGCCCGTGTCGCACAACACCGCCGTCTCGGAACACATGGGTTGCCACATCGTGTGCTGGACGGAGGAACACTGAACTGGGCACTGTCAGATCATTGCCGTGGGAGGCCGGTTGTGGCTCCGCCGATTCAGTCGACGAGCGAAGATGCCTGCCTGGCAGTGCCCCTGCCTATGCCTTCATACGCGTATGCTGGCCCCTCGCGAGGAGTGATGCCATGACGGAGATTGAACAGTCCAGCACCCGGAGACAACGTTTCCAGGACAAGCGATCACAGATCGCGTTCATGCTGGTTATTATGCTGCCGCTCGTGGTGGTGGGCGTATTTGCGGTCAATCGCATTGCAGGGTTCGCTCTCGACCCGGTTGGTCGCCAACGTGCCGCGGTGGAATTGGCTGACTCTCTCCATGGCGCAGAGAAGTTCCGCCTCAGTCAGAGCGAGGTTAACGGCTCCTTTGGTTACGGTTTGGACATCCTGGTTGATCAAGAATTAACGCCAGAGCAGTTGACTGAAAATCGAGAAATACTCTCCGGTGATGTCAGTGACGGTTTTAGTGTCGATCGTGCCAATTTTGCGGTTTGTGTTTATAACGCGAGCGGAAACCTGCTCGCCAACTTTCGGTCGAGTGATCGGTGTGACTTCACTCGGAGCGATGTGGGCTGGGAGTCCGTGCAGTTACGCAAGTTTTGGTGGTGACACATTGCGTATTGCGGTTACTTACTGGTTCAGCGACCGCGAGCTGGGTTCGAGTGCTCGCCACGCATCGCACCCGAACCCAGCTGTCTAGAGATCAGAGGCCGTGCGAAGGTAGGTAGCGTTTCGCGATGGCGGTACTGATGCCATAGCCGTACCCGCTGTTCGCCGCCAGGAGAGCAAATCCGTCTTGAGCCAGGATTCCCGTCCGGTATCCAGCGAAGGCTCCGTCTCTCGGCTCTACTTTGAAACCGTCGTTGATGCAGTCTCGAGCTTGCGGTCCAGTGCTCCAGCGGCGCTGGCCGAATCGGACTCTCAATGTGTACATGTTCGGGTTGTTACTGAAGACCTGCCGCAGTGACTGAGCGACGCCGGCGCCTGCCTGCATCTGCTCTGCAACCAGCCATGCAACCGCGTCTGAGTCAACATCCGTGGCGTTGAAGCTTGAGCTGCTCGAGACGAGCTGTTGTGTAGCGAAAACTTCAGGAGTCAGGGGGCTGCTCGTGTTGTTGCGGTGCTTCAGATAGTCCCTGAAGAGCGTGATGCCGTCGCCGCCCCACCCTGCCGCGTCACTGAACTCGGGCCCTAGACGGTCGGTAGACAACCCCTTTGCCTGGTACGAGCTTACTGTCGCCATCAGATGAGTCCAATCCAGTCCATAGGTGAATGGGAAACGGTCGTTCACTGCTACAAAGGCGGGGTGTAGTGAAAACTGTCCGTCTGCAATTCTCTGACTGACCCAATCGCGGAAGGCGCCCGAGGGGGTACCACCGATTAGCGCCCAAGCGATACCCATCGCGCTGGTAACATTGCCGATTGATCTCGTATAGCTGTCATTCAGCGAGCGTAAGTACCTGGTCACAAGCTCAGCCGGTGTCTGCGGAACGCTGTTTGACGCCTTAAATTCATGGGCAAGAACTTCAATTCGGGTGATGAAATCGATGACGGAATTGAGAGGGCTTGAGGTCGGGGGTAGGACAAGAGAGTTTTGTCCCGAATCGAGTCCAGACGATGCGTCGCTATCGATGTCGAGTGCGCCGTCGCCTGTGCCGACCCAGTGTTCTTTGATCTGGTCAAAGGCCCAATTTCTGGGCAGCGGGTATCCAAGGTTGCCGCTGAAGCCTGTCGACATTCCGCTCACGAAGCTGAGTTCGGCATAGCCCGCGTCAGAGACGATGGTGCAGATGTTTCGCGAGGCGTAGATGCCGATTAGGTATGGGCTTCCGTAGACTTTCATTGTGTCCTTGATTGCGCGGAAGTAGGGAACGATATTGCTGTGAACCTCGTGTTCCATGGCGTCGAAGTCGACTGCGAAGTAGATCGTGGTGCCTGGCTTGAAGCCGTGTGCGCGCGCTGCGTCGTGCGCATTGCGGGCGGCGATGACACCGCGGCTGTAATTGAAGTACCCCAGGACGGTGCCGCCTTCCTGGAAGATTGGGAAGACTGACATGCCTTCGCTGAAGATGGTGGCGAGTTCGCCTGGCTTGATGTTTTTGTTGAGGGTGTCTTCTCCTGGTTCGTTGGTCAGGTATCGGCCGATGATCTTGAAGTTGAGGTTCTTGAGGGTCTGAGCTCGGGCTGCTGTGATCGTCTTGCTGGCGTCGCAGGCAGTGACCGGTCGGTCTGGGTCTCCGGTGGAGACGAGGAGGGACGCCCAGGTTCGGAAGTCGCTGCGTCCGGTGACGTCAAGCTTGCAGAAGGCCTGGAACTCTCGGGTGACTGCGGCGGTGTTGTCGGTGAAGGATCCGCCGTAGTTGACGGTGAAGCCGTTGAAGATCAGAGCTGCCTGGTAGAGCTTGATGAGGAAGGGGCCACTGCTGCCGACGCCAAAGTTCGCGACACCAGGGATCCCCTGCGAGACGTTACTGCCAAGCCCTTCCCGTGTGCCTGGTCCGAAGTTCCCGTTGGCGACGCTGTCGCTCATGCCCATTTCGTACTGGATGGCGTACATCATGCCGCGCTGAACGTCTCGGGAGTAGAACCCGTCGGTGGGGATGATGTAGAACTCTTTGCGGCCGCCGGCGTACCTCGTATTCAGTTCGCGCTGGATGGTACGAATCGTTGTGGACCCGCCGTCGACGAGGACGTAGGCGTCCATGTTGAGGAGCGCCTTGAAGATTTTGGGCGACACGGTCTTGTTGGTCGTGCTAACTGCCATGTCGCCGCGAAGCTTAGTGATCCCGGCAGTGGTGGTGGTGGACCAGATGCCGTCGATGTCGCCGTTGCCGCCGTTGTAGCCCTTGCAGTACATGGCAGCTTGGACGATTTTCACGAGGCGTCGGTACTTCTGTACGGGTGCGGATGTGGCGGTGCCGGCGGGGACGGTCGCGCCAATGTTGCCGTACGCGAGGAGCGCCGCATAGGTGCCGTCGCCGAAGGTGTCGGAGAGACCAGTGATGCCGAGTTCGTGCTGCAGGGCTCGCGTGAGGGCGTACATCGTCGGCCAGCCGGTCTGGCCGTTGACGGTGACGGTGGGGACTCCGGAGACGGAGGCGTAGGCGGTGTTGATCCAGGTTTGGACGTTGGTGACCCAGGGGTCGGACATGGTGTGCTCCTTGTGGTTGGTGTTCTTCTTGGTGGTTCAGCACCGGATGACGCAGTTTTTGGCGCGACGGATCGCGCTGGCGGGTTGCCGCCGCGCTGAGAGGTGCTGAAGTGTGTGGGCGTCCCGGCCGGTGCGGCGGGGGCGCGGGTTCTAGCTGGTGGTGCCGGCCTCTTGGAGTGCGGTGGCGGTGCCGGTGGGTTTCCAGAGGCCGTAGTGGAGGCCGACGGCGATGAGGAACGAGGGCAACGCGAGGAGGAGCCCGGTGCCGAGGTCGTACAGCTGGCCTTGCTGCCACGCGTTGATCGCTTCCGCGAGCAGTGCGGAGATGAGCGCGAGGCCGGCGAGCAGCCACGCTTTCCTCGCTGCGGAGGTGACGCGGGTGGTGACGATGGCGACGAGGAGTGGGAGGACGGTGGAGAAGACGAGTTGTGCGATGAGGATGGGGTCGAGGGTGAAGGTCATGGGCCGGGTCCTAGCGGGGTAGTCCGTCGGGCCAGGCCGGCGGTGGGGGTGGGAGTTGGTTGTAGATGTGGGCGCGGAGGGTGTGGGCGTAGTCGCGGTATCCCTCGGCGCGGTGCTCGAGGCGTTCCATGCGTTCGTCTTGCACGGTCGCTCGTCGGTCGTGTTCGGCGGCGCGGGCGTCGGCCGCGGCGCGGTAGCCGGAGAGCTCTTCCTGGAGTTGGTCGATCATGTGCTGTTCGTTGGAGCGTTTGTTGGCCTCGGTTTGCACGGTGGCGGTGCGGGCGGAGGCCCGGGCGGAGAGCAGATGGCCGACGATCGCGCCGCACACCGTCAGCACAACCCCACCCAGGCTGAGCAGCGCGATGATGAGCGGCTCGGCCATCAGCTGGCCAGCAGTTTCGTGACGTCGGCGCGGAGCGGGTTGATGTTGCTGGATTCGCGGGATTGTTCGCTGATCAGGGTGATCTGCGAGGCGTAGAGGCGGATCGGGTCGGACTTCATGCCGCACTGCTGCAGCAGGGACTGGATGGCGTAGACCGTGTCCATGTCCTGGATGTGGGATGCACCGGTGGAGGTGACGAAGTAGATGGCGCCGTCTTCGACGCGGGAGACGAGCACCATGAGTTCCTCCAGAAGGTGTCGAGCTTGGGTGAGTGGGTGTGGGGTGCCGGCGGCGAGCTGCTGTCGGCGGCGTTCTGCGGTGGTGAAGATCCAGTCGAGGTTCAGCCCGCCTGGGCACGCGGTCGGGTAGGAGACGCCCCATTTCGGGTGCATCTCGCCGTGTCCGTAGAGGGAGAAGTTGGTGGTGGAGCGTTCGATGGTGAAGCCGTTCTCGAACGCGATGTCCGCGCACCGATTCGCGACGATCTCGTGAGCTGCGTCGGAGACGGGCCACCCGGTCGCGTCGCCGAGGGTTGCGTTGCAGATCTCGAAGGTGTGCGCTTGCGCGTCGAAGGTCGCGGATCCGGAGGTCCAGGCTCGGGCTCCGCGCTCGACGACCTCGATGAGTTCCCCGTTGGAGCCGACGACGTCGTTGGAGGACACTTCTCGGCTGCCGCTGACCATCATGTTCACGACGCTGCGCCAAGACGTGGACGTGGCGTGGTGCAGCTGCAGGGCGCGGACTTTCGATCCGTGTCGGGAGGACTTCTGGTGGGTGCGGAAGACGTGGTCAACCGTCGCGAGCGGCATGGCCGTGTCCTTCCGGTTCGGGTGGGAGTGGCGCGGCAGCGACTGCCGCGTCCCAGGTGGCTTGGGAGAACTCGGAGCTGCTCGGGTACGGGCGCCAGTCCGAGGACTCATTGAGGGGGGCTGGTTCGGGGGGTGTGTGTCGGAGTACGAACACCCACGCGATCTGGGCGCACTCCCCCGCGCCGAGGTCTCCGATGCGTGCCGCACCCTCGACGTCACGAGCGATCGTGATGCCAGGGTGAGTGTTGGGATGGCGGGTGAAGAACTCGCGGAGTTCCTGGTTGGCCTCTCGGGCGAGGTCGGGGTCGTCGAGTGGCACCCGGAACTCCATTTCGGCGCGACTGATGACGACCGCAACGTAGCGACCGTCAGGCGATCGCTCTGTGCTTTCGAGCAGGCCCGAGACGCTGCTTCCAGCCGGGAGCACTTTGGACGCTTCGGACATTGGTGGTTCCTTTCTGGTTGTGCTGAGCATCTACGGACTGACGCGTGTGAACGAGTGGCGTTAGCATCGAGCACATGCGTTTTGTGCGAACTGCCGCTGTGTCCGTTGCTGTTGTGACCCTTGGTCTTTGCGGGTGCAGCTCACCAGAGCAGGAAGCTGCACCCACAGAAACCGCCGCTTCCTCTCCAACGCCCACTCCGCAGATCAGTGAGGCTGACGCGATCGCTGAGTGCGTCGCGCTATGGCGCGGTGAGGCCGAGAAGATCGCGCCGTCCACGGCCGCGGACTTCGACACGAAGTACGACGCCGAGACAGTGAAGACGTCGATTCAGGACGGGGAGTGGCGCATCGTGCTTACCCCGAAGAAGCCGGACCCGTCGTTGAAGAACATGTTCTGTGAGACGAACGGAAACGCAACGACGCAGGTTGGGGTCGGCTACGACGACTGGGTGTAAACCCTATGGGCGGACAATCGGAGGCTTTTCTCGGCCGAGCTTGTCGTGGAAGCCTTGCCAGAGCCCGTCCGACATCGGGTAGTTGCCGCTGTGGTCGCGAACAACTCCGTCGACGTAGTACTCGACGTGCGAGGCAGTCTCCCGTCCGCCGACCCCGTCGACTGACGTCGGCGAGCCGGCTGCGCGCGTGGTCATCTGCACGCCACGGATTGTCATGGGTCCCCAGACTCCGTCGATAGCCCCGTCGTAGCGCCTCATGCGCTTGAGGTGGTGCTGAATCATCCAGCGAAGGGCGTGGGTGCCTGGCAGGCGCCAAGAGAGTAGTGCCATGGTGTGATTTCTCCTTGTGGTTGGTTACGCGAGCAGCAATTTGCTGCCCGGGTTCGACGCTCGGTGGGGTGTCCTCTTCGGCCTGTGCATATCTACGAGGTCCGAAACTTCGACGGACAGCCATTGAGCAATCGCGCTGAGTTCGTTGAGGCTGATGTCGACGTCTCCGCTGAGGCGTCGAGCAGCAGCGCGGGGTGAGATCCGCAATGCTGCTGCTAGGTCTCTGGTGGCGAGGTTTCGCCATCCCATCTCCGCGCGGATCGCTGCGACCACCTGGCCACTGAACCCGCTCACTGAACTCATGACATGACTGTACATCTCATGAGACGTGATTACGACAGTATGAAACATCTAAAGGCCGTTTGCAGGCGTAGCCCGAAACTTTACGTACGCGATACGCCTCAGGAGGTACCATGGAGTCATGGGAAGACCGAAGCAAGACAGTGCAGGGACGTTCGCCCGCAGCCTGAGCCGCATCGTTCGGCGTGAGCTCGGTGACCGCAACATGTCGAGGACGAAGCTCGCCGAGCTCATGGGCAAGAGCGAGCCCTACGTACGGGCGCGGATCAACGACCAGACGGACTTCACACTGAACGACCTCGAGAACATCGCGCGCGCGTTCGACATTGCTCCCATCGAGCTCCTCCGGCATGCCGAGGTAGAGGCGCCCAGTAACGTCACGCCGCTTCGCGCACCCAATTGGGTCGAAGCTGATGCCCGCAAGGTCGCCAAGGGTGACTCGTCGGCAGGCGAGCTGGATCCTGATCGGGCTCCGTAATGTCGGTGGTCGGCGAGACCATGCCGCTATGCCCGTCTTCAATCTTGCGCAGCTCCTCGGCATCGAGGTGTTCTGGCGCGACAACATGCATGACGCCGGCAGCTGGCACCCGGACCAGAACGCGATCTCGCTGCGAACTGATCTGACCGAGATCGAGATTCGCTCTGTCCTTGCGCATGAGATTGGTCACGCAGTCCTGGGGCACGAGTGCGACGGTAGTCGAGCAGAACGCGAAGCCGATGAATGGGCCGCGAACATGCTCCTAAGTGCGCCCATGGTCGCGAACTGTGCCAAACGCTGGCCAGACTCCCCCGAAAAGTGGTGTGACGAACTTCAAGTCACCCCGGACATCCTCCGCGCTTGGATGGCCCAGCCTGACAACTACGCGAGGGCTAGTCAGCGACTCGCAGCATGAACCTCTGGTCCGATGTCGAAGTCGGGGTGACGAGGATTAGGCTCCACTCACGCCAATCCTAGAAGCTTGCGGATCTCAAGATCCGCAGCGCTGAACTCCTTCTGCAGGTCTCCCATCGTGACTCCCATCGTGCTTTCGCCACCCACGAAACCGACGTTGAAGGTCGTGCCAGATTGTTCACACCAGATGTCGGCATCGTTGTCTGTCACCAACGTGTCCACGTAGGCGGCAATCTCTGGATCTGACGCGTACGGGTGGCCTGGGGCAAAGTCGTAGTACTCGCTCTGGTTCTCGAATACGTAGCGCGTACCCTCAACCCTGACGTCGTCGAGGTTGAAACGATCGTTGAACGTGCCGTCGAGGTAGAAGTAGCTGAGAGCATCACCACAGGTGTCTATGGCTTCGGGGCTCCCGACGCTTGGAGCGGTTGATGCCTCGGGAGTACCCGCTGGTGTCACAGTCGGGGTCGAGGTTTCGGTAACACCTTCCCCCTCGATTGTCGAGGTGTCACTCTCGGCATCCCCGTCACCGACGCAGCCGGTGAGCAGGAGAGCGGAACTGACCAGTAGGGCCCAGAGTGGGGCTCGGGAACGGCATCTCATGCCAACAGGGTACGCAGGCCGCTCGCCTGCGTGTGGTCCGTGCATGCAATGGCCTACGTGCACAGGACGCCACTGAACCCACCTGGGCCACGGCTCAAGCACCCACGAATGAGGTCGCGCAGTCGCGGCAGCGCTGCGTCATTGCGTGTCACCAAGGCCAAACAGGTCGGGGGTGCAGGCTGCCCCTCCCGGTAAGGGCGCACCGAGCTTGCTCGGCCTGTATCACTAATCATTAGGTTTCCGAGACACGGGGCAACGTGTCCATGGTGTACCCACTCCCCCAGAAATCCGAATCCCAGCTTGTCTCGGAAACTCGTCTCATCATGAATCGTCTCAACCCATCTGCATCACGGACTTTCTGAGGCAAGCTGTTCGAGTGAGACTCCCTGGCTATATCCGCGTCAGCACCGCAACTCAGGATGCGCAGCTCCAGCTTGACGCGCTCGTCGACGTGGGCGTCCAGAAGCGCGACGTCTTCACCGACGTAACCTCGGGGACTCGGACTGCGACTGAGCGCCCTGGTATGAAGCGATTGCTGGAGCATGCGGGGGATGGCGATACCGTCGTCGTGGGCCGAGTTGACCGGCTGGGTCGGTCACATCATTGATGTCCTCAATCTGTTGCGGCAGCGCGACATCAACGTGCGTTCGGTCTCTGGCGGCATCGATCCGGCCAATTCGACTGGCCGGTTGATGTTGAACATGCTCGCCACCCACGCGGATCACGAGCGCGAGCTCATCGTGGAACGGGTGAATGCAGGCATCGCAGCCGCGTGCCCTGAACGGCACGAAGTTTGGCCAGCCGATCTCCGACCCTATTCAGATCGCAAAGAAGATCCAGGTGATCGCGGACGCACGCATCTGGGGCCGCACAGCTGAAGATGCGGCTCGTCTTGCTGGGTGGAGTCGCGCGACGTGTTACCGGTACCAGCGAACGCGCGCACCGGGCGAGTAAATTACCTTTCAGCGCCTACAGGCTATGCAAATATCCACTTGACCGGGTCGTCTTCCCTCCGCGGGAGGCACCAAGTCGGGGTTTGTGCGACGTTGATTGCTTCTCTGCTCTACTTGAACCGTTATGCCAAACGGCGTGGCCCGTCATCGCGGAGGGTCGCGTGACGGGCCACGTCGTGGTCTTAGTGCTCAGTCGGCTCGCGGCGCCGTAGGAGCAGTGAGATGCCCGCCACTAGAACGAGCGATCCGAGGCCAAGCCATGTCGCTATGTTTCCCTCGGCTCCAGTTGTGGCTAATGCACCAGCTGGTGGTGATGCGTTCGACGGTTTGGTTTGCGTTGCCACTTCAGAAGCGGTGGGCTCGGCGGTCGGTTCGGCCGTGGGTGCCGGGGTGGGCTCGGCGGTCGGTTCGGCCGTGGGTGCCGGGGTGGGCTCGGCGGTCGGTTCGGCCGTGGGTGCCGGGGTGGGCTCGGCGGTCGGTTCGGCCGTGGGTGCCGGGGTGGGCTCGGCGGTCGGTTCGGCCGTGGGTGCCGGGGTGGGCTCGGCGGTCGGTTCGGCCGTGGGTGCCGGGGTGGGCTCGGCGGTCGGTTCGGCCGTGGGTGCCGGGGTGGGCTCGGCGGTCGGTTCGGCCGTGGGTGCCGGGGTGGGCTCGGCGGTCGGTTCGGCCGTGGGTGCCGGGGTAGGCTCAGCGGTCGGTTCGGCCGTGGGTGCCGGGGTAGGCTCAGCGGTCGGCTCCGCCGTCGGTTCTATGGTTGGAAGAGGAGTTGCAAGCGGCAGATCGACCGTGAAAATCTGGGGGGCTATGTCTGGATTCCACGTTGCTGCCGTGTGTTCTGAGACGTAATTGGCACTGTCCGTGAGGCGAACGGTGAGTATCTCGTAGTCTCCGTTCGGCCACGTTCCGTCGGAGAGGTCCGCGATGTACGTGCCCAGCTGCAATCCGGGTAACTGCGTAAGAGGGTCCAGGGTATGCAGCACCCACCTGCTAGAGCCGTCAGGCATCCGTAGCTCGAACGTCACACTCGTGAGCGGGCTCTCATCGATCGCTGTCCACATGATTCCGAAATTTGGATCTCTGAAAGTGGCCGCGGTCACCTGCAAGCTGTGGAACTCCGGGGCTGTCGTATCTGGGGTTGGTTCTGCAGTTTCGCTCGGTTCGAGAGGGGGCGTTTCCGTTGGCATCGGGGGCGTACTCGGCTGCGTGCTTGGAGACACTGTCGGCTCTGAAGCAGGAGGAGTCGCCCCTTCTCTCTTGACGTTGAAGGTGAGTGCTTGGAAGCCTGGGTCGTAGGCAGATTTCGTGGAGGAGTTGCCGGCTTTGTCGCTTAGCGTGACGTATGCCAGCGTGTAGGTGCCGGATGGCCAGGAGCCGCCGTCGACGATCTGGCTCGCGAAGCCGTTCTGGAGACCGGTTGCGGTTGTTCCGTAGGCGTACGTGGAGAGGTAGAACGTGCGTCCAGTTGGGGCTTTGAACCCGAACGACACGTACTCGATCCCGCCGGCGTCGCGGGCGCTCCATTTGACGCTGACTTCCTCACCTGGTTCGACCTCAGCGGCGACCAGTGATGCTGACACCAGCTCTGGTGCAGAAACATCCGCATCTGTTCCGATGACGTTGAAGGTGAGTGCTTGGAAGCCTGGGTCGTAGGCAGATTTCGTGGAGGAGTTGCCGGCTTTGTCGCTTAGCGTGACGTATGCCAGCGTGTAGGTGCCGGATGGCCAGGAGCCGCCGTCGACGATCTGGCTCGCGAAGCCGTTCTGGAGACCGGTTGCGGTTGTTCCGTAGGCGTACGTGGAGAGGTAGAACGTGCGTCCAGTTGGGGCTTTGAACCCGAACGACACGTACTCGATCCCGCCGGCGTCGCGGGCGCTCCATTTGACGCTGACTTCCTCACCTGGTTCGACCTCATCGGCGACCAGTGATGCTGACACCAGCTCTGGTGCAGAAACATCCGCATCCGTTGATGCTGGCGCAGCATACGCTGAGGTAACCGCGACCCCTCCAAAGAGGAACGCGACGACGATCACGCTAAGTAGCGTGTAGAGCTTTTTCACTTGCACTCCGACGATGGTGTGGACCTGACGTTCGTTCGACGCTATCGGCAAACACTCAGGCTGGCCAGATTACTCGGTCGCGTTGAATCCCCGGGGAACACCATCTTGTGGTGAGTGGCGGACTGGATCGACGGCTGGCGCGCGGGCCTCTTCGCCCGTTTCGCGCGGGCCGTGGCGCTCCTAATCGAGGAAGTATGCGAACGTCTTCATCTTGGTGTCTAGAACATCATCGGGCGCGACGCCGAGTTCTAGGGCGAGCTCGACTGAGCCAAGCAGAGCGACGGCGATGTCGGGAGCGAAGGCCTGATCGAGGATGTCGAGGTAGTCGGACATGCTCTCGTCGAGTTGCTGGATGAGGTCTTGGTACTCGTGCGCGAGTCGCCCGGCGAGTGCTTGCTGTTCGCGGAGGTAGCGCTCG
Source organism: Pseudoclavibacter sp. JSM 162008 (assembly GCF_041366455.1). Classification (NCBI taxonomy): domain Bacteria; kingdom Bacillati; phylum Actinomycetota; class Actinomycetes; order Micrococcales; family Microbacteriaceae; genus Pseudoclavibacter; species Pseudoclavibacter sp. JSM 162008. The sequence continues at coordinate 29,926 of NZ_JBEWYX010000023.1, read as the reverse complement.
ATGAGCGCCGCTTCGTGTGCGGCGAGCGAGTCTTTGACCGCTTTGTACATAATCGTGCCGACGGTGTTGCCGATCACGGCGCCCAGCACGGGCACAGGGATGAGCGTCTGCCCGATGAGGGAGGACAGGGCGCTCACGGCAGAGTCGAGGCAGACGAGTTCCGCGTTCTCGATGAACTCGACTTCGGTGATCTCGCCTTGGCGGAGCCTGTTGGCTTGTTCCGCGATCGCGAAGCCCGCGGTGACGACGGAGCTTGCGACAGCTGCGGAGGTCTTGGTGAGATTGGTGAGCGAGTAGATCGTGAGCCCGCGCACGCCGCCCTTGGCGAAACCGAGACCAGTCTCGCTAGCAATGTCGACCCAGTCGTCGCGTGTGAAATCCTTGAGTGCGGTCCCTTGCTGGCGTTTCTCGATCACGGCGAGCACGAACGCGGTTCCGCCTTCGATGGCGGCAGCCCCGAGGGTGGCTTTCGCGCCTTCCCGCAGGTTCGCGTGGCTGTCACGGACGGCTTCGGCGCGGAGGTCCTGGTCGGTGGCTTTGAGGGACTGCTCTTCGGTTTGAAAGGTCTGGTTGTAGGCGCCGCGTTGTGCTTGGTCGTAGCTGAGCTTCGAGGGCTCGATCGAGTCGATGCTGACGTTGTCTTGCTTGAAGAAGGTCTGGACACGCTGCCAGTCCTTGAAGGAGTACCCATCGCCGGAGCCCCTGACGAGGAGACCCGCGTCTTCCGGGCTCATGGCGTGCAGCGTCTTGATGGTCTCGAAGTGATCAGCGGGGATCTGGTACTTCGCGCCGTTCTTGAGGAAGTCGGGATACTTCTCTAGGTGCTGGGCGACGGCGCCGAGTCCGAAGCGTCCGCCGGCTGCGACGAACTTCTGCTGGACCTCCACGCCGTTCCGGAGGAGATCGACGGGCCCGTTGTCGTTCACCCACTGGTAGGCGGCATCCGCGCCGGTGATCTGGCTTCGTGCGTTGCTGATGCCGGTTTCGGCGACTTCAGCGATGAAGCCGTGCATGCCCTTGACGCCCCCGCGGTTGGTGGCGATGACCTCGAGATCGATTCTCTTGAGTGCCGCGTCGAGGGTGCCGAGCGCGTCTTTGAGGTTCAGATCCTGCTTTCCCAGAGCGACCAGGAGGGTGTCGAGGCGGATCTGGTTGAGGTGACTGATCCAGGCGGCAACGGCTTGTTCCTGGTTGCTCTGCACGAGCCTTGACGCGTCACTCATCGGTGCTGGCGGGCGTGATGCGGTGCCCGAGCAGAGCTGCACATGCCTTGGTGTTGTTCACTAGGGCCGCGAGTTGCGACTGCTGGGTGGAGTTCAGGTCAAGGAAGTCGGTTGCATAGAACTGCAGGGCGGCGCTGTAGGTCTTCACGAGTAGCTCGCGCAGTGCTGCGCTGCGCTGCAGAAGATCGGTAATTTGCGCGTCCATGGTCTTCACGAGGGCGGTGTTCTGCATCACTGCCTTCAGCGCTTCCTGCTTCGCCTCGCGGTTCTCGAACTTCTTCTTCGCGAACAGCGCGATCGATGTGAGTAGTGCTGCGCCAGCAACAGTCCAACCGATGGGGCCTGCCAAGGCGAGGAGGGCGCCGCCGGCTGCGGTCCCTCCCCCACCGGCGGCAATCGCTCCCCCACCGAGCCACGCGAGTGCTGCGTTGCTGGCGGCCGCTCCAGAGAGTGTTGAGATCGCGGTTCCGGTGGAGGCAGTCCCAAAGGTTGTAGCGACCCACATCGCGGCGGTCGGCGCGACGCTCGCGACCGCCGCTCCAGCGGTGATGCCGGCGCCCGCGCCTGCAGCGGAGTTTCGGGCGGCTTGGAGATCGTTCTGCGCGAATGCTTCCGCGTCGAGGAACTGTGCCTTGAGGACGTCGATCTCCTCGAAGTCCGTGTCGAACGATTTCGGCGTGTTTGCGACGCTATTGACGAGGAACTCGACGTGCTCGATCAGGTCCGTGGAACGCTCTCGCTGGCGCAGGAGAGAGAAACCCTTGTCACTCATCGCGGTGAAAGCCGCGTTGTACTCGGCGATCGCATCCTCGTACGGGTCCGACTTCGGAGCGCCCAGCTTCTCGACCGTGTCGACCGTGGCGTCCTTCAGATCGCCAGCCTGCTCGACCAGCTGCGCTGAAGCGTGCCGCGCGAACTTCCCGAGCCCGCCAAATGCTCGAGAGAAGCCTTCCTTGGCTTCGTCCAGTCCGTCTTTGACGTCATCTGACTTGGCTGAGCTGTCCATAGTCCCCCCGTGTTCCGTTGCTGCCGATCGTCTGAATGAGCGTAGCGAGCACTGCCGACATTGCAGAGATACGCGTGTGGGAGAGCGGTGCCGCGTCAACCGTAGAGGTTCTCGTGCGGCACTTCCCCACGCACAAACCTGCAACACATTTCTCACTTGTGCGCATGTGAGCAAGTGCGCTTGTGCACATGCGCACATGAGCTCGAACTCGCATGCGTGGTAGGCATTCCGCTGGTGCTGATCACTGAGGCTAACGGTGACGTATTCACGCGAGACCCTGTAATCGATGAAGGCCCGAGTGTTGGTGACGTGTCACCGGCTTTATGTCGAGGAGAGGGGCGCGCTGCGCGAGCCCCAGGGCCTCCCGCATGTGCAAGTGCACGTGCGCACAATTGCACAAGCGCACTTGTGCACATGTGCGCGCCATGGTTACATGGAGTCATGAAGATCGCAGTGGTGAATCTCAAAGGTGGGACGGGTAAGACGCTAACGGTGATGCATCTCGCCGCCGAGCTCAAGAGCCAAAAGGAGAGTGTTTTCGTAGTCGATGCGGACCCGCAGGGGTCCGCGTTGGATTGGGCCAACGCGCTGGATTGGCAAGCGACAGCTCATCCGAAGAACACCATTCATCGACAGTCCTGGCTCAGTGGCGTGGCTGACCATGTCGTGATCGACACTCCTCCCGGTGATCTGGGGGTGGCAACGTCGGCTATGCGCGCGGCCGATTTAATTTTGATTCCTATGCAGCCGACCGGCGGTGACTTCGCCCAGTTTGCTGAAACTGCGCAGTTGGTTGAGGAGGTGCAGGCACTCACTGACGCGCATGCAGCGGTGTTGCTCACTCGAGTCGTGAAGCGCACGCTCGCTTCGGTCCAAGTGCGCGAGGCGCTCGAACCGTTCGGCGTGCCGGTCCTAGAATCGACTGTTCCCCAGGCTCAGGCGCTTGCAATGGCCTACGGAGCCAAGATCGCTCTGGGAACTGCTTACGCAGATGTCTTGACCGAAATTCGGGAGATGAGCAAGTGAGCGAGAGTAAGAACATGTTCACAGCGGCGGGGCGCACTGCGAGGCCGCAGCGCGCCAAGGCGGGGGAGCGAACCCAAGCCGCGGCGGTTGAAGAGGAATCGGTCTACCACTCCGCACGAGTTCCTGTCTCGCTTAGCAAGGAGATCAAGAAGCTTGCGCTCGAGGAAGGTACATCGCAGCAAGCGCTCACAGTCGAGGCTCTGCGGTTGCTCCTGGCTAGCCGGAGCTAAGGACTGGCGGTGCATCTACGCACACGCGCCCACGAGCACACGTGTGCACGTGCACACGAGCACACGTGCACACGTGCACACGTGCACACGTGCACACGTGCGTACGTGCGTACGTGCACGTGTGCACACGTGCGTACGTGTGCACATGCACAAGTGCACATGCACAAGTGCACAAGTGCACACGCGCACGTCTGCGCAGGCGTCGACTCGTCGGCCGAGTGACAAACGGCCGGCCGAGTTTAGGCGGCGTTTGGTGCGTGCTGGAGGTCGCCTACTGCGTGATTTCCTTCACGCTTCTGCACGTCCCGTGCAGTTCTTATCGCCCCAAGCATCCGTATCCGGCTTCGTCGAGGCAACGGTGCTAAGAATTGCGTGAGGTGAGTTGGCTCTGAGAAGGGATGACGGATGGCCGCTGGCGACGTGAGCACGTATAGCGAGGACGGTGTGTGCAAATCGAAGGTCGAGGGGAGCTCGCGTGCTGCGCACGTGGGTGGGACCAAGGCCGAACAAGAAGCCGTCGGCCGCGACATGGCGAAGGCTCGCCGCGTCGAGCACACGGTGCGCAAGCTGGATGGCACGATCGGCAGGAAGAACTCGTACGGCAACGACCCGAATCCGCCCAAGGGCTAGCGGCCGCTAGAGAAGATTCAGCCGCTCGGTGTAGCATCGTGACCACAACGGGCCGGCTACCGGAACGTTGCCAGCCAAAGGCCCCGCACTGCGGGGCCTTTGTTTTTTACGGTGTCCACGTCCAGCTGTGTGCGGTGGCTGCGTCGAGGTACTTGCCGAGTCGGTTCATGGTGGACGCGGCCTTGGGGTGGGACTCGGTGACTGTTTGCCGGCGTCGGTGGAGGTAGACGGCGAGGTCGGCTGCTTGCAGCCCTGCGGAGTCTTTCGATGAAGCGAACTGGATCGGTGCCGAGATCAGGTCGAGCTTGCTGGACCGGTATCCGGGGGTGCCGATGAGCTGGTAGCTCTCGAACTGCTTTTTGTGATCGTCCTGGGTCGAGATCTCGTCAGCGACGACGATGACCTGTTCCTGGTCGAAGACGTGAAAGTCTCGACGGTGCTCGTTGACGCGTTCGAGCAGATGGCCGAGCACGATCGAGTGGGGCTGATCGGGGTACTTGTAACGTGCGTTGAGCCTCTGGACGTCGACTCCGCGGAACAGGTACCTGACGCCGGCATCTTCGGCCGCGTGCAGTGCTGCTGCGTAGATGTTGGCGGCCTCGCGGTGGCGGCCGCGGAGGGATTTCCAGTCACCTGACCCGCCCATGAGTTCATGGCCGTGAAGCTCGGCGTCGGCGGGGATGCCGTAGTCGTTTGCTGCGCGTGTGCGGATGACGTCGTAGGCGTCCTCGAGAGCCTCCCATTGCTCCTGCGTCATGATGGCGGCGCCGATGAAATAGAAGTCCTGGGTGTAGGACTCATCGACGTAGGCGATCAGCACGGTTGGTTCCTCTCGCTGTCGCTTCGGTCTTGGTTCTGGGAGTGTGTCGTCACGTGGGCTGGCTCGTCGTTGCGGGGCGGGGTTTCTCGCGGCAGCATCACGACGAGGGACTCGTGGCTGCCGCGCAGATCGCGTTCGGAGCAGCTCAGGACGATCTCGGCTTTCGTCACCGTGTAGCTACGGAGCACGCCCAAGTATTCACCGGTGACGGTCTCGTACTCGCGCCCAATGCGGTTTGCGTTGACTGACGTCAACTTGGATGGCAGGGGGTTTCGTGCGGCAGTCTTGCGTCGTTCCTTGGTGTCCGGGTTGCAGCGTTGACAGGCGCGGTAGGAGCGCAACGCTTCCACTTCGTCGAGGGTGAGCAAGTTGGGCCACTTCGCAACTCCGTCAAACCCCGTTCCCGAGTGCCAGGACCCGTGTATCTCGCCTTCCTGTTCCTGTTCTATCTCGTGGGCGACGTCTCGGTCGACTTGGTGTCGAACCGAAGCGCAGGACGCGAAGTGGATCACGGGTGAGGAGGTGCCGTCAGCGTTGGCGAGGTACAACTTTCCATCGTTCAGGTCTGCCATGACCTGACGGTTTTCAACTGCGATACGTGCGGGCAGCTCGCGATAGTGCTGACGTTCGCGGGCGTCGATGGTCGCTGCGAATCGAACCGCGTCGTCATACGCGGCCTGCTGTCGCGGCGTCATCTCGAAAGTGATGACTCCCTGCGCCATGAGCTCCATCGCTGACTGCTCGCGAGCGAGCTGCTCCATGTGTACTACCGCATCTGACTTCCTGAGGGGCATGGAGAGATCATCTCGCACAGTCCGGCGCGAGAGGTTCACGCGCCCGCTCCTCGTCCTGATCTGCACTGCGTTTCTTCTAAGCAAGAAACGATGGAGAGATGGGAGTACATCGTGAACAGTCATACAGCTGCTGATACGGCCGCCGAGGTGGGGGAGTGGACGCGGAGCGTCCTTCGGTCCGGATGAGGCTGTCGATGGGGAGCGAGCCCTGACGTTTGGCGTGCTGGGCGGCAGCTTTGATGGCTTGCGATGCGGCGCGCGCGTTGGGGTACCCGGCGGTGCGGTCAGTCTTCGTCATCGGTGCTCTCGTGCTCATGGGTTCGTGTTGCCAACTGGTCGAGGATCGCGGTCGTCTCGATGAACGACGTCGTGGGGAGTGTGGGGGTGAGCGCTGCGAAGAAGTCCGCGCTCATGTTCGCCCAAAGGTGGTCCATGTCGATCGCGTTAAACGCGGCGTTGGTGAGCGCTGCGGTGTCGACGTTCGGGGACAGCGACGGATAGGCGGTTCGAAACGCGTCGGTGACAGCGTGCGTGAACGCCTCGCTCACGTGCTCAGACATCGTGACGGAGAAAGGGGCAAAGGGCCTGGTCTGCCAGAGGGTCGTTTCGGTGAGGTGGCGCAGTTGGCTTGCGGCGTCGACTCCACCGCTTTCGAGGAGCTGCTGCAGGAACGCCTTTCCATCGTTTGCTGCGTGTCCGTTGCGCGCGGCGAGGGGACCGAGTTGCTCAGTGAGCTCGTCGAGATCCACGACGCCACCGCGCACTCCGTCGGCGAGGACATCGGCGACGAGGCTGCGGTCTTCGCGGGCGCGAAGGAGATCCGCGATGGTGCGTTCGACGGTGGTGACGGGCAGTCCCGCGATGATGGTGCGCTCGTTGGGGGCGAGGGGCTGGTAGCGGTAGCGCAGCTCGGGTCGCTGTGTTTGGCGGCGCTTGGGGGTGCTGAACTCGTACGGCTCCGGCAACAGGTCTCCAAGGCCGTGCACGTAGGCCGCCGTTCGCCCACTGACGATCGCGCTGGGGTTCGCGAGGCGCTGCTCAGCCAGCAGGCCCGCTTCGGTGCTCAGCCAGGCTGCGCGCAGTCCGTCGAGTTCGTGCTCCGGGGCGTGCGCGTCGCGGTAGACGCCTTGAGTGAGACGCTCGATTAGCCCCTGTTGCGCGAGCCGGGTGAGCTGCACGCGACTGACCCCCACGTCGTTCGCCTGCGCGGTCGTCAATAGTCCCCATTGTGCGGCCGACAAGTCGGCCAGCGCGCCCACAGCGGAAATCGAAGACATGCTTGGATTGTTTCACGCTGGGTGCAACAAACCAAGCACACGAGCGGGGATGTCAGCGATCAGAGAGCTACGCGAAGCTCGGATCCGGGAAGTCCAGCTGGTGTGGATCGTGGGAAGGGAGGTTGAGGGATGAGCGAAAAGAGAGACGTGCAGCGTGAGGGGGTGAGCGGGCTCGATGTGCGTGAGGTCGCTCGTCGTCGGAACGCGGCGCTTGGTGCCACGCTCGTGTCGACTCTCGCGGGTTCTGCGGACGCGAGGGCGTCGTACCAGTGGGCAAGGAAGACCAGCCCACGGCCTGGGGCTGAGGTGGGGGAGCGGCTCGTGTTCGCGTACGAGCAGTGGCAGAAGATTGCGGATGCGGAGGGTGAGCTCGTCGCGCGTCTCTGGTCCATTGGCGCAAACCCTAGGCTGGGCGATGACATCCCAATTGTCGCGATTCAGGCAGATCGGTTCGAGGACGTTAGGCAGGCTGCTCAGGCACCGATCGACGACAGCTTCAGCGGCTGAGCAGTTCTTGGACCTTTTCGAGCGCGAGTGTGGTCAGGCGCAACCAGCTATCGGATGGCGGTCTCGATCGGTTCGAGGAGGAGCAGGCAAGACGATGATTCGTACTCGGCAGCTTCGACTGTCAAGAGGAGATTCGTCCCGACACCGACAGCGTCCGGTACTGTCCCAACGTAATTTAGGTCGCTCACTGTGTTCACGTCACGGAACTGCATGGCAGGGCCGGGAGCGCTGGTCTCGCTGTAGTCGCCGGCGACGATGAGGATGTCGTACCTGGTGTCGTAGCTGCCATGGTTCTGCATGTAGCCGATGTTTGCCGGGAAGCTGATGCGCTGCCCCTTGTACTTCTCCACAAAAGCGGGAATGGACGGGTCGCAGGAGTCTCCCTGAGTCAAGAGCGCCGCCAGGTCCGCGTTCGTTTCCGGCGTCAGCACGGTAGGCGGTGCCGCTTCAACTGCAGCCGCAGTTGGTTCCGATGTAGGCACCGCCTCGGTCTCGACTGCGGAAGGTGCCGGCGTGGTGGCCAGCACCGTTTCGTCGTCGTCCCCGAAGAGCATCCCGAGGACAACGGCAGCGGCTGCAATTGCAGCCACGCCACCCGCGATGATGAGTGTCTTCACTGGGACTTTCGGCTTCGGGCGTCGAAGTGTTATCTCGGTGCGAAACGTTCCGGGGGACTGGGATACGACCGTCCAGCCCTCTTTCTGCCACTTCGCGACCGCGCGGCTCTCGGTGCCGCGAATAGCTTGCACCGTCTTGGTCTCGTACTGGGTCTCGTCGCTAGCCATGCTGCTCTCCGTTTGAGTCGGGGCGCGGAATCGGCCCTGGAACGCTGAGAGTCATTGTCACTCGGTATCCGGAAGCAAGATTCCCCGGGCAACGAAGGGTGTGTCGAAGATTGTGAGGGTCAACTGTGCGATGGCGCTGTATATGCGCGTTCGACGGTGTTTCCAGGGGTGAGGAGTGCGGCGAGGTCGCCGTACATGCCCGTCCCGCCAGTGCTGCCCGTATTTGCCGCGTACTTCGCTTGGTAGTGGTCAAACATCTGCACCCATTCGGTGTGCGCCCCGTCGACTGGGGCTGTCTGTTGAACGATCTGGACGAGTGTGGGAGGCGTGTCGAAGGAGTGGTGTACCTCGCTGTTGGCCACGAAGATGCGTGCGAGCTGCTGCACGTCATGCAGCGTGAGGAGATCGGAGACTTGTACGAGGGCAGCCATGAGTCCGCCCGCAGTGCGCCAACTTTCGGCGCGCTCGAGTTGAGCTAAGAGCAGGGGCACGAATTGCCTGCGCTCGAATAAGTACCGTCCGCTTAGATCACGTAGTTGGTCGACGCTCAGGCGCTCGAGGGCGGCCGCATACGTCGTTGCGAGTTCAGGATGTGCGGGCGCTCCCGACGCGAAGGCGCGGTCTTCGAGCAAGAGTGTCAGATCTGCAGACTCCAGCAGTGTGCGACATTTCATCGTGATGTCGGTGCCGACCACGTCCCATGTACGCGGTATCCACCCAACAGCTCCGATGAGGCGGCGCAGCTTGGAGTCGTCCATGGTGTCTCGTTGCTTGTGCAGAACGTCGGCCAGGACATCGAGCGTTTCCTTCTCGTCGAAGGAGAGCGCTGCCCTGAGCGTTGCAACGTTTCGTCCCGCGGCGGTGTGGTCCCCGTCCGGGGGCGTGATGGCGGCCTTGACTGCAATCTGCAGAATTTGACGTTGTGTTTGGGTCCTGGCGCGCGTGAAGTAGCGTCCGCGGACGTATTCTGCTGAGTCTCGGTCCGGCCAGGATGACCCTCGTGTGTCGTCGGTGTAGCGGACGATCAGGGCCTTGCCGACGATGGGTGGTTGTGAAAGCACACTGTCGACGACGAGGACCATGTATGCGCGGACTTGCTCTTCGGTCATCGCATACTGCGCTTCCTCGTCAGCTAGGAACGATGGATGCGCGCACCTATTGCGGTCCTCGTGGAGCCGCACGAGTTGCCGGTGCTCCACCACTTCGATCAGCTCGAAGTCCGTGAGGGCGTGATCCAGGATCCCTGCTTCGATAGCCAGTAGTTTCTTGAAGTCGTTTTGAGAACGAGCGGCATCCACGTCGGAGACGAGCGCGTTGGCGGCGCCGTCGCCGGCGAGTTCGCGTAGCTTTCCAAGGAGATCCTGGACGACGGCGATCCAGAGGGCGATGGTTGCGGTTCGGTAGGCGCCAGCGGAGTATGCCCGGGCGGCTTCATCGAACTGCTCTCGGACTGCCCTGGATCGAACAGCTGCGCGCAGGTCATCGATGGCTCTCACAGCGTCACTTTACGTCGGGTCGTTGTCGGACTTACGAATCGAGGGTGGTTGTTCTGCCGGGGTGGTGTGCGCGTGCGGCGTGCCCGTGGGCCTCACCTGTCAGTGGCGTTAGTGGCCGTCGCTACTCTCGGAGTATGGAAGCGTTCGAGCAGTTTGTGGCGTTGGCGATGGAGTCTGAGGGGCTGGTCGTTTCGAGCGCTTTGAAGTTTCCGGTCAAGCGGCGGACGCGCAAGGTGACGCATGAGGAGTGGCAGACGCACGGTTTCGAAGTCGATCTTGTGGGAGCTCGGGCGGACAAGCTGGTGCTCGTCACGGTGAAGTCGTTCTTCGGGTCGCGGGGTGTCGTTGCTGAGCATGTGCGCGGTGAAAGCTTCACCGCGGCGTACAACGCGCGCTACGCGTTGTTGAACGACTTGCACGTCCGTGACACGGTCGTGCAGAGTGCAGCGGAGCGCTTCGGGTTCGAGCATGACCAGGTGGAGATGCGTCTCTACGTTGGACGGTTCGCCACCAGATTTGCGGAGGAAGGCGTTCGTGAGTGGTGTTCCACGCAACAGGTTGGGTCGGGACCGATCTTGGTTGTTGGCGCCGCCGAGGTGGTCAAGAGCGTCCGATCCGTGGCGCAGTCGAAGCAGTACCGGGATAACGCAGTGCTTGCAACGCTCAAGGTGCTCGACGCGACCGGAGCCCTCTCTCAGGAGTCTCTGAACACCCAGCATTGATCCGAACCACAGCGGTGCAGTGAGAAGCGCGCGGAGGGGGACGGCTTTGTGCTCACGGCCGGCGGGCGCGGTGTCGGCCCGGCATCAGTCTCACGAGCCCACAGGGGGGCGTCCGAGACTGTGATGAGCGGTGCTCTTGAACTGCCCGGTTGAGGTGCTGCGACTGGTGGTGCCGCGGGAAGGAGATCAGTTCATCTGCTGGCTAATTTGTTGTCACCCCTGAGGTCGAAAGTGAGGCTGTGGAAGGGGCTGGCGGGAACGTGGAGGAGCGGGCGCGGCGGAGCAGTATCAGTTTGAATGCTGTGCAGAAGGACGTGCTCGCTTGGATCGTGGTCGGGTGTCCACCAGGCACGTATCCGGAGGGTTCGTTCGCGCATCGTGTGACAGCGCGTGCGCTGAAGAGTCGCGGTCTCGTTGACATCTCTGGTCGCGGGCCGTCGTGGCGCGCTGTGCCGACGGAGCGTGGGCGTCTCTGGCCCGAGGCGGCGATCGAAGACGATGAAGTGCGCAGGGCGCAGTCGCGTCAGGAGCGGCGTCAACACCGGGAGAGTGGCGCTGAAGTGGGCGACACCAAGGCGGACCGCGGCGCCGTCGGACGGGTACTTCGACGGGCGCCACGTAAACGAAGGCCTGCAGGGTCCCTGCCGGTCAAGCAGGTCGACAAGCAGGAGACGTATATGCGCTATAAGGTCGTCGTCACTCGAGTGCAGGTCGCGGAGAAGTGGGTCCGCGCCACTGATGAAGAGGACGCGGCCCGCAAGGTGCAGGAGGAGTTCGCGAAGCCGTACTCGTACTTCGGGAACTGGGAGACGAAGGCGTCCGAGGTCGAGATCATCGAATCCGAGCAGACGACCGTCATCCATCCGAGCAAACTCTCGGAGTCCGGCCCGATGTTGCTCAGTCTGAAAGACGCCGCAGCGGCACTCGGCGTTCCCTACTCAGCGCTCTACGATCTGACCAACCGCGGTGACATCGAGTACACGAAACTCGGGTCACGGAAGTACATTCAGCGCGAATCGCTGATGCAGTTCCTGGCCACCAATACGCACACTGGGTACCACGCAGGATGAGCCGTTCCCCGAACAGGAAGATCATTCTCCAGCCCCGGCGAAGCACGAGTCTCAGCGGTCCAAGATCGAGGATCGACGCCTCACGCTCCGCGTGCTCTTCTGAGGCACGTCACGACCCTTGGAGGGGTCGGGGTGATGTGACACGGAAGGACAATGGGGTCATGGAATCGAACCAGGATCGCGCGCAGTGGGACGCGACGCTTGTCACGTTGTCGGACGCGCCGACGGTGGACTTATGTCGGGTCGCCGAAGGACTCGGCTGGTGCGAGTACGAAGAGCGAACACGACTCGCGATGGCCTTGGTCGAGCATCCGAATTTCGGTGTCGTCGAAGCTACCCGAACCGTCGAGAAGCTGAACGTGATGTGGTGGGGTGACGACCCCATCGAGTGCTCAGCCGGGGCAGCTGCCTTGACCGCTGCCATCGAGGCTCACCGGCAGCACTAGGTCTTGACCATGCGCCCAATCGGCGTCCGCGATGCCCAGCTCTCGATGGCCGGTTAACGCATCTCAGTGGACACGCAATGGCGCGATCTCGCTCATACACGAGCTCGCATCAACGTGGCGCGGTCCGAGCTCCCGCTGCTCCCGGAGCTTCAACTCGGACAGCACTCACTGGCACGCCGACGTAACCAGCCGAGACCTCTTCATCTCGCAACCGCAGATCGGCTTTCTCGCCGTAACAAACGGAGCAAGCTATAGGTTTAGCTGTGCTAAACCGGCTTGGCCCTCGACTTCGTGTCTCGGGCTTGGCACACTGGGGGTGTGGTCCCCGCGGTTGCGGGTTCGCTGCGCTGGGCCGGAAGGGGAGTGGTGTTCATGGGTGAGCAGGCTCCGGTTGGGCGTGTGTTTGATCGTCGTCGTCGGGCGAATGTTGCGGGTGGTCGGCAGCATCGTCATGAGGTGAAGGTGTCGCCGGAGGAGGAGGGGATGCTGCTTCGTCGGGCGAACGCGAAGGGCATCACGGTCGTGCGATTGTTGGTGGAGTCGGCGCTTGCTGAGGATGGTGCGGAGATCGCGTCTGATCGGCGTGCGTTGCTGGTGGATTTGTTCGCGGCGCATCGCACGTTGGCGAGTCTGGGGAACAACGTGAATCAGATCGCGAAGGCCACGAACGTGGAGGGGGTTGTGCCGGGGGAGTTGGTGGAGCCGTTGCGGCACACGTTGGACGCGGTCCGTGCGGCAGCTGCCGCGTTGACGGACGCGATCGAGGAGCTCCCGAAGCCATGATGCCGAACGTGGTGCGCGGGGATCGCATGACCGGGTTGTTGACGTACCTGGTGGGACCTGGGCGCTCGAACGAGCACGCTGAACCGCATCTGGTGGCCGGGGATTCGCCGATGATGTCCTGGTTTGAAGATGCGGAGCTCGGTGGTGCGTCGGCGGCGCAGATCGCCCGCTATTTGGATCAACCGCAGCGCACGTTCGGGACCGAGGTCAACGGTGGACATGTATGGCATGCGTCGTTGTCGCTGCGCGCCGAAGAAGGGCAGTTGACGGACGCGCAGTGGGGCGCGATCGCGACCGACTTTGTGTCCGCGATGGGCTTCGATGACCACGACGGGACGAAGGCGCCGTGCCGATGGGTCGCGGTGCGTCACGGCGTCTCATCGAACGGCAACGACCACATCCACATCGCGGTGAATCTGGTCCGTGAGGACGGGACGAAAGCACCCATCCACAATGACTACTACCGTGCGCAGCAAGCCGCGCGCGGCCTCGAGGTTTCCTACGGGTTGGAGGAGCTCGAGTCCGCTCGTCAGGAGCGTGCGACGCGCGGCTACAACCCGGCGGAGCGCGAAGCGCAAGCACGCGCCCGGGCGCGCGGGAAGCACGAACGGCAGCGCGTACAGACCGGCGGCCAGGTGCCGGCGTGGGAGGCACTGACGGGGGAGGAGCGCAGCGCGAAAGTCGCCGCTCAGTTGCGGGAGGATCAGCCGCGTCATGTGCTCGCGGTGCGTGTGCGTGGAGCTGCTGCAGTGTCCAAAGATGAGGGGGAGTTCGTGCGCCGGCTGCGCCGCTCGGGCGTGCTGGTGCGGCCCCGGTTCGCGGACGGCCGCACGGACGTGGTCACGGGGTACTCGATCGCGGAACGCCCCTCGTTCGGTGAGCGCCCGATTTGGTACGGCGGGGGACAGTTGGGACGTGATCTCGCGCTGCCGAGGCTGCGTGCCGAGTGGCCAGACACCCCGTCCGGGGCGAGCGCGGCCGCGGCCGAGTGGGAGGCCGCGTACCGGGGCAAGCGTATCGTCGCGCCTGGTCGTGAAGCGCGTGACGTTGATGCGTCTGGGTGGGGGAGCCGGCAGCACGCCGCGCTGCAGGACGCGGTGACGCGGCTGCGGGAAGTGCCGCTCGAGGACCGGGCGCAATGGGCGGTCATCGCGCGCAAGACCGCGGGCGTGTTCGCGGCCTGGTCCAACGCCACCGAGTCCGTCCCGGGCGACCTCGCGGCGGCGTCGGAGGCGCTCTCCAGGTCAGCGCAGACATACACGCGCCCCGAGCGGCCCCTGCAACCGGAGGCGGGTCCGCTGGGTGGTGCGGCGCTGCTCGCTTCGTGCGCAGTCCGGGGCGGGCAGGGCGCGGTCGCGCAGGCCGCGATGATCCGGCAGATGCTGCGCCTTGCGCAGGCCATCTACAAGGCCCAAGACGCCGACCGGCAGGCGCGCCACGCGGAGACCCTCGCGTCCGACACGAGGGCGCGTCTCGAGCGCGTCCGAGACGCGCTCCCGCAGCCGCGGACGCCGCAGAAGAAACTGGCAGCGGCGCAGCCAGCGCAGGCGACACCAGCACGTGCTGTGTCGAAGACGACCGCGGACGCGAAGAAGCGGCCGGCGCGGATTATCGGCCCGCTGACGGAGACGGACCAGCAGATCGAGAACATGCGGGAGTGGCAGCGGATCAACTTCCCCAATCCGCCAGGAGTCCGGACCGGCAAGGTGTCCGAAGAGGACCTGAGGATCAAGCACCGGCCACCAGCCCCCGATCGGGATCGCGGGTTCGGGAGATAAGGCGCCAGCGCAGTGTGTCCCACGCCCGGCGGGCAGCTCGGACGAGGAGACTGGCCTGCAGCAGGTCATTGGAGAACAAAGACAGGGAGATCAGCATGGTCAGGAAGACAATCCACCGGCTCATCGACGACCTCGACCAGACCGAGATCCCCGACGGAGAAGGACAGACCGTTCAGTTCGGGCTGGACGGGAAGAGCTACGAGATCGACCTCACCGACGCGCACGCCACGAAGCTGCGCAGCCACTTCAACCGCTACGTCGAAGCCGGCCGCAAAACCAACACCAGCAGCCGCACGACGAAGACGAGCTCGTCGAAGTACGACCTGGGTGCCGTGCGGGAGTGGGCACGCAGCAACGGCCACGAGGTGTCCGCGCGGGGCCGCGTCTCGGGTGAGGTCCTCACCGCGTACGACGAGGCCACAGGCGCGTCACGCTGACACGAAGGCGCTGCGCCGTCCGGAGCAAGGGCGAGAGAGAGCAGGCGCATCGAACGGGCTTCGTGGCCGGCCATGTCGTGACCTAATGTGTGTGCATGCTCTCCTCGAAGGCGCGGGCTCTGCTCGAGTACGAGCGTGCGCACCCGAAGATGGACCAGGAGAAGCTCGCTTGGTTGTCGGAAAACGGGTGGTCTGCCGGCCGTCACGCGGAGCAGATCGCGCGTCTCTTGCTCGACACCGACGTCATGGCCGAATTCCCTGACCTCGCCGCGCGCTCCACGAGACGCTACGAACACGGTCTGCGCACGAACCGACCTCGACGAACCTGACGCGCTAAACGGAACAGGGAAGGCGATCGAGCTCGAACGCACGAGCTCAGGTCGAGCGGTCATCGTCGCATGTGAATACTCGATAACGCTCTCGCATCGAGCTATCCCCTGGTCAGGCAACAAATCCTATAATCCACGTTATGACAATCGGACCCTCCCTCGAAGAAGTTTCATTGGTGATCACGAATGGTGCGATGGATTGCAACTTCGGCACGAAGCGGTTGTATTGACGCCGCTCCTCGGGCGCACGCCACAGACGGCTCGAGGTGCAGCCGGGTTGAAATATGCCGACACGCCGATATGGGGGGCCTTAACAAGCGGGTCCTGTCTTCATCATGGAGTCATGACCGGTAGCAACGCAGGTATCCGCCGCAACAGGCGTCCCGCGGGCGAGGAAGTACGCCACCTTAAGGTGCGGCTCTCGTCCGTTACTGCCGATGAGATGCGTCAGGCAGCCAAAGCATCGGGCAACCTCTCGCAGTCGCTCTATCTAGAGCGGCTGGCGGCCATGCTGCGCGCCCAGAACGGCGCGCTCCCCGTGTTTACCGACGATGCGGAGGCGCATACGGCAGCGGCTTAAACGAAGAAGCCCGCCGCTTCCGCGACGGGCTTCGTGAAGTTTCGTAGCTCAAACCCTCACTTGGTTCCTACGCCTAGAGGTTCGAGCTAATACCCACGCAGTTCCGGTTACCAGCCGGGCCTTTGTAGTACCCACTCCGAGGAGGAGGTGCCCTCATAGTACCTAAATCTGTCTCGTTTGTCCCTGTGTTGGCGCTGAGTCGTGCGCACGAGGGTGTTCCGACCACTCCGAGCGGGTGGGAACTGGCCCGCGCGCTGAGCCCACGGCCCCGCATTCGCGTCGCGGATCGGCTCGCTGACGGCGAGGTTCTGAACGCGTACAGCCGCGATGTTTCGGTGTTCGCGGAGCAGCCGCAGAGTCCCTGGGCGATGTACCTCGCGACCGAGGCCGGCGACTACCGGTTCGTGTGCTTCGACCTCGACGCGGGCCGCGGCAATGCGGCCTACGACGCCGGGAAGCTCGCGCTCTGGTTGAACGAGCTCGGTATCGACCACGTGGTCACGGAATCCGGCCCGAATGGTGGCCGCCACGTCTGGATTGCGCTCGAAACGGCAGCCGCGGCCGAGACGGTGCGCGAGCTCGCGCAGCTCGCCGCGCAGCTGCTCCCCTCGCTGGACCCCACTCCCCTCACCAACCCGCGCACGGGCTGCGTACGCCCCCCTGGATCCCCCCACCGCAACGGTGACTCCTCGCGGCCGGCCGGCCCGATCGATGCGCTCCTGGACCCATCGGTGACACCGGATCAACTGCGGGAGCTCCGAGCGTTCCTCATGGACCTGGGAGCTGAAGAGCTCGCCCCGGTCACCTCCCTGACCAAGGGCATGGTCGTCGACGCTGACGGTCACCCCCATATCGCTGGCACGAAGCGATCCCTGAGCTCGCGCGTGCGCCTGGTGCTCGACACTCCCCCAGGCGATGACGCTTCCCTCTCGCTCGCCACGGTTCTGGCGGGCTGCGCGAACGCCCGCTGGACCCTCAGCGATGTGCGCGAGCTCGTGGACGATGCGCCCGCGTTCGAGCACGTGCGCTCGCAGCGCCACAAGCACGGCCACCGCATCCCCCGCACACCACAGGGCAGGGAACGCGCGCTCGCGTCCGCCTGGCGGCACGCGGTGACCTACGTGGCCGCGAACCCCTCCACGGGCGATGGCAGCGACGAAGACTTCCTCACCCGCTGCGCGGCCACCGTCGAGGCCGTCGACGCGGCACAGGAGCGCGCGGACGCGATGCCCGGTCTCTGGGGCGGCGACCGCGCCTCCTCCTCGAAGCGGTCCCGCACGGGCACGCACAGCACCCGCGCTGTGCTCGACGCCCTCTGCCTCTACATGGCCCAGGCCGCGCAGCTCACGGTCGAGGCCGACGTGCGCCGCATCTCCGCCGACACCGGCTACGGCCGCACCACTGTGCACGAGGCGCTGCGCCGCCTCGCCACCCCGACCGACGAAGCCTCCCCCGAGTCGGCCTGGATCGTCCGCGAGGGAACCCCGGAGGGCGCCCACGCGCAGCGCTACCGCCTCTCCCAGAAGTTCTCCACAGGGGCAGGAGTTGGTAACCGGACACAAGTGCGTGCACGCCCCGCCGCGGCCTCCCCCCTGCATGCTCGAAGCCAGCACATCGCCCGGCTTGCGAAGAACCTCCAGACGCTCGCGCACGACACTTTCGCCGCTCCTCGCAGCTTGGGCCGCACTGTAGGACTCGTCTACAAACACGTCGATGAAGGCTCCGTGCTCACCGTCGACGAGCTCACCCGCAGTACCGGCCTCGACGCCACCCGCACCCGGCGATCCCTCCGTGCCCTCCACCTGCATGGCCTCCTATCCAGGACCGAGCACGGTTGGACTCGGGAAGAAAGCAGCTCCGTTGACGTCGTGGCGCAAACCCTCAAGGTCGCGGGGCACCTCGCAGTTCGTCGAGCCCGCTACGCCGACGAACAGCACTGCTGGGCCTGGTGGCAGGCGGAGGTGCAGTGGATGTCGAGGCGAGGGAAGCAACGCCGTCGACGCCGCTCCCCCACAGCCGCGCAGCTGCTCAGAGTCAGCGACCGGCCGGACTATCCGAGATACCCCCGCAGAGAGGGTCGAGGCGACCACCGAGCTGCGCTCGCGCTCGTGCGGGCTGGCACCGTCGACGCTCCAGCGCTGCGGGCCGCGTGAATCTCTCGACCGAATCGAACTTCTGAGCTCTACGCTGACGACATGTGCGGCCGATACGTCATCGCGAAGAGACTGAGCATTATTCGTTTCTCACGTTCCGCGGAATTGCAGGTTTCCTGAGGTCGGCGTGCCATAACTCGAGCGGATTCTTGGAAGGGTCGAGTTCCGGATTGTGCCGCCTGCGTCGAAATGGCGGCCGTCGGGGCGTATTGGTGCGAAACGGGTCCATCTGATCTGGGTGCTTGGAGTGCCATCAGCTTCCACGCTTGCATCATTGTTGAATCTGATGCAACACTTGGCGGGTGAGCGAGCAGCACACTCCTCGTGGGTTTCCAGTGAGGCTGGATGCCAACGTTGTGCCCTTGAACCAGGAACGGTTCGTGTTTGACGGCATGCTGGCGGGGTGGGGTGACCAGCAAGTGAGTCGTGGGCTCGCTCAGTCGACGATCACCTCTCGTGCTGCGATGATCCGTCGCCTGCGTGAGTTCGCGGATGCGTACCCATGGGCGTGGACGCCGGAAGATCTCGAGGCGTTCAGCGTGGAGCTGGCATCGGGGGCGCGGCCGGTGACGAAATCGACATTGCGCGGCTATCAGGTCGTTGTGCGCGCGTTCTGCGACTTCATCACCGACGCCCGCTACCCGTGGGCTGCTGAGTGCGTAGAGAGATTCGGGGAGCCTCCCGTTCAGATCTGCCATGAGTGGAACACGCTTGCGCACATCGTCGAATATGAGGGGCGGCCACAGCGGCGAGCGTTGACGTACGACGAGCTCGAGCTGTTCTTTGAGGCCGCGGATGAGCGAGTGGCGGCAATCCAGCGCGCTGGGCGTAAGGGAGCGCTCTCTGCACTGCGTGATGCCGTCCTCTTCAAGACCGTCTACGCCTTCGGGCTGCGCCGACGCGAAGCCGCCGGCCTGGACCTGGCGGACGTCAGATCAAGTCCAGGAGCTCCGAGATTCGGACAGTGCGGCGCTGTCTACGTGAGGTGGGGCAAGGCCTCCCGCGGCTCCGGGCCAAAACGGCGCACGGTCCTGGCAGTCCCGGAATTCGATTGGGCAGTCGAGGGTCTTCGGCAGTGGATCGACGAGGATCGAGCGCTCTATGGACCTTCGCGCTCTGATGCGCTCTGGCCGACCGAACGGGGCACTCGAGTGTCGTTGAGGTATCTCGATTTCCGTTTCGCCGAGCTTCGAGACCATTTGAGCCTGCCCTCTGAGCTGACCGTGCACGCGTTGCGACACTCGTACGTGACGAGCCTGATCGAGTGGGGGTACGCCGAGCGCTTCGTGCAGGACCAGGTCGGGCATGCCTACGCGTCGACGACGGCGATCTACACCTCGGTCGGCGATGACTTCAAGAACCGCGTTCTCGCGGTTGCCCTTCGACGTATCTATGGAGACGACTCATGACCAGCCCCGCCATCCAGTGGAATCTGCGCACGCTCATGGCGGGCAACGGCATGTTCCAGACCACGGATCTCGTCGCGCCGTTGCGTGAGCACGGCGTCAACCTGTCGCGTGAGCAGGTGTACCGGCTGGTGACGAAAGCCCCGGAGCGGCTCAGCATGACTGTCCTCGTCGCGCTGTGTCGCATCTTCGGCTGCGCACCGAATGACCTCATCGAGATCCCGGACGTCGCGGCGGCGCGGGAGCGGAGCGTGGTCAACGAGTCGGTGGCCTCGTCTGTGGTCCAGCGTGAGCTGAAGCCTGTGCCGGCTCGGATCCAGCGTCCACCCAAGGCGTAGAACCGTGGCGACATGGGCGGACCGGTGCGACAACTGCCACCGAGACGTGATCAGCCGCTACCAGTTGCTCGGGGGCCGGATCTGCAACGCCTGCTACAGCGGGTTACGCCGGAACCCGGCCCGATGCCCCGGATGCGCCGAGATTCGCGTGCTGGCGTATCTCGACAAGGTCGGGGCGCGCGTCTGCGCCGCGTGCGTGGGACGCATCGACCGCTTCGGCTGCAAAGACTGCGGCAGCCACCAGCAGCTCACTGGCTCGCAGTGCGGAAGTTGTCGGCTCTCCGAACGACTCGCGGACCTCCTTGACGATGGAACGGGTACCGTGCACATGCGCCTGCGACCACTCCGCGACTATCTGCTCGCGGTCAAGGATCCGCGGAACGCGGTGCGCTGGTTGAAGCGTGAACCCATCACGGCCACTCTCCGTGGCATGGCCGTCGGTCAACTCCCGATAGCTCACACGACGCTCGACGAGCTCCCGTTGAGCATGAGAACCCGTTACTTTCGTCGACTCCTCATCAGCGCAAACGTACTCCCCGAGATCGACGTCTTTCTGAACGAGCTCGAGCTTGCGCTGGCGCGGTTTCTGACCACGATCCCCGTCGAGCATGCACGCTTGATCCAGCGCTACCACCAATGGCATACGCTCCCTCGCCTCCGAAAACAGGCCAAACCCGTAACAACGGGCATGTTCGCGAACCGCTTGCGAGGTGCCCGCACGATCGCTGCTTTCCTGACATGGCTGCACGGACAGCATCTGCAGCTGTCGACACTGGATCAGGCAGTCATTGATCGATACTTCGCGGCGGCCTCCAGCCGCGATGAGCTACGGCAATTCCTCGCGTGGGCGGCCCGGGCTGGGCTCTGCACGAAAGTTGAGGTGTCACGAGTGCGCAGTGCGGCGCACCCGGCGACCATGTCGGACGAAGCGCTGGCGGAGCTTGCCGAACGAGTGCTGGCGGACGTGGTGCTGTCACCGGTCGGGCGTCTGCTCGCGTTGTTCGCGATCGTCTACGCGCAGCCCATTCGATCCAGTGTGGATCTCCGCCTCAATGACGTAGAACAGTCAGAGGGGCGATTGTGGATCAGGTTCGCTACGACTCGAGTCCGTCTGCCGACGAGCATCTCAGAGCTGCTCGAGGCACACCTCGAGCAGCTCCGAACGCGCCAAAGTTATCACCCGCTCGCGAATGAGTGGCTCTTCCCTGGCATCGTGCCAGGACAACATCTCGCGGCCGGCACGGGTATCGGCCTACTCACGCGCGCTGGCTTGCGCGTGCGTGCACTTCGCACATCCCGGCTCGTCTTGCTGTCACAGACAGTGCCCGCCCGGGTGCTTTCCGATGTGATTGGCATCAGCACGCAGACGGCACATGCACGCAGCGTTGCATCGGGTGGCACCTGGCGAGATTACCCGGAACTGCGGCGGAACTAAGCTGCATGTGCCCGAGCGTCAGAGGCGGCGGTGCAGCACTTCTACGCGGGCGCGGATGTCGTCGCGGACGAGGCGCATGCGGTCCATGCCTTCGATGCCGCGCTCGGAGGGTTCGTCAGTGATCCAGGTTTCGATCTCCACACCACCAGTCTCTGGCACGCGCGCTTCTGCGCCGAGGACGACGATGAGGTCGGCCGCGTCGATCATCTCCGGGGTGAGCTGTTTCGGATGCTCGTCTCCGACGCTCACGCCGATCTCGGCGAGCGAATCGACGGACTGCTGATTGAGGGCAGCGCCGGGTTTGGTGCCTGCGGACGTGACGTGCACCTCGGGGCCGGCGATGGCGCGCATGAGGGCCGCCGCCATCTGCGACTTGCCGCCGTTCTTCTGGCAGACGAACACGATGTTGCGGGGACTGGTGGTCATCGGTTCGCTCCGGTGAGGTCGTTGCTGGTGAGCAGAGCTGCGAGTGAGTCGAGCGCGCCGGGGACGAGACTGAAGTAGGCCCACGAGCCGCGCTTCTCGCGGGAGAGGATGCCGGCCTCGACCAGGATCTTCAGGTGGTGGGACACGGTGGGCTGCCCGAGTCCGAGCGGCTCGGTGAGGTCGCACGCGCACGCCTCAGCCTTCTCCTGCGCGGCGATCATCGAGATGAGCCGCAGCCGGGCCGGGTCCGCGATGACCTTAAGGGTGCGGGCCAGCTTCTCGGCGTTCTCCGCGGAGATCGCCTCGTCGGTGAGGGGCTCGCAGCACGCGGTCACGTCGGTGAGCGGCAGGAGTTGCGTGAACGACATCTGAACGTCCTCCAAGGAAATTGACAGTCATCGATACCCTAGCCATACTCGTATCGATCCGCATCAATATCGACCGAGATCAATATCTGTTTGGAGCTCCATGAGTGCTGTCACCCCGCCCGTCAAGCTCGGCACCACGGACCGGTTCCTGCCGGTCTGGATCATCGCGGCAATGGCGCTCGGTCTCGCCCTGGCGGTGTTCGTGCCCGCGGTCGGCGAGGCGCTGCACGCGTTCGAGATCGGCTCCGTGAGCGTGCCCATCGCCATCGGACTGCTGGTGATGATGTACCCGGTTCTCGCAAAGGTCCGCTACTCGGATGCACGGGCCGTCGCCGGAGACCGGAAGCTGCTGATCTCCTCGCTCGTCATGAACTGGCTTGTCGGACCTGCGCTCATGTTCGCCCTCGCCTGGCTGCTGCTACCGGATCTGCCCGAGTACCGGACCGGGCTCATCATCGTGGGGCTTGCTCGCTGCATCGCGATGGTGCTGATCTGGAACGACCTCGCCTGCGGAGACCGGGAAGCGGCCGCGTTCCTCGTGGCCGTGAACTCCGTGTTCCAGGTCATCATGTTCGGGGCGCTCGGCTGGTTCTACCTGCAACTGCTGCCCTCCTGGCTGGGGCTGCCGACGACCAGCGCGGACTTCTCGTTCTGGGCCATCACGCTGAGCGTGCTCGTGTTCCTCGGCATCCCACTGCTCGCCGGCTACCTGTCGCGCCGCATCGGGGAATCCACCAAAGGGCGCGACTGGTACGAGTCGCGGTTCCTCCCCAAGGTGGGCCCGTTCGCGCTGTATGGGCTGCTGTTCACCATCGTCATGCTCTTCGCTCTCCAGGGGCAGCAGGTCATCGACCGCCCCTGGGATGTCGCCCGCATCGCGCTGCCGCTGCTGATCTACTTCGCGGTTACGTTCCTCCTGGGCTTCGGGCTCGGGAAGCTCGTCGGCCTCGGCTACGAGCGCACCACGACCCTCGCGTTCACGGCGGCGGGCAACAACTTCGAGCTCGCGATCGCCGTCGCCATCGGCACGTTTGGTGCGACCAGCGGACAGGCCCTCGCGGGCATCGTCGGCCCGCTCATCGAGGTGCCCGTGCTGGTGGCGCTCGTCTACGTGGCCCTCTGGCTGCGCCCACGACTCTTCCCCACCAAGACACCCCTGCCCGCGCCTGCCGCGTCGACCTCCACCCTCGCCTAAAACCCGCTCCACCCACTTCCCTCCGCTCAGAAAGGCCCTTTGATGTCCACGAAACCTTCCGTGCTGTTCGTCTGTGTGCACAACGCCGGCCGCTCCCAGATGGCCGCCGGCTACCTCACCGCCCTCTCCGAAGGACGCGTCCAGGTGCTCTCCGCGGGGAGCGAGCCGAAAGACCAGATCAACCCCGTCGCCGTGCAGGCCATGGCCGAAGAAGGCATCGACATCGCCGGCAACACCCCGAAGGTGCTCACCACGGAAGCCGTGCAGGCCTCCGACGTCGTCATCACCATGGGCTGCGGCGACGCCTGCCCCTTCTACCCCGGCAAACGCTACGAGGACTGGAAACTCGACGACCCCGCAGGCCAGGGCATCGACGCCGTGCGCCCCATCCGCGACGACATCAAGCAGCGCGTACAGGCTCTCATCGCTGACCTGCTTCCCGAGCAGGCATAACCGGCCATGACCGATCTCAGCCAGCGCCGTGGACTGCCCGGCCTCAGCTACCCGGAAGCCTCCCTCCAGCGCCTCGCGGGCGAGCTATCCGAGCAATTCACCGGCATCTTCACCCCGGAAACCATCGAACGCTACGTCCTCGAGTCCTACGCCGCCCTGCTGCGCACCTCCACGGTGAAAGCGCACCTGGTCACCAACACGACTCGGTTCGCGAAAGACCGCCTCACGGCGCTCGCGCAGGCCAAGGGCGACATCGCCCGCCCCGTGCCGGAGATCCTGTTCCTGTGCGAGCAGAACGCGGGCCGCTCGCAGATGGCCGCCGTCCTTACCCAGGCCCTCGCCGGTCACCAGGTGCACGTGCGCTCCGCGGGCTCCGCGCCCGCGAAGACCCTCCACCCGGAAGCGGTCGCCGCGATGGCGGAGCTCGGGCTCGACCTCCGCCAGGAGTTCCCGAAACCCCTCACCGACGACGTCGTGCAGGCCGCCGACGTCGTGATCACCATGGGCTGCGGCGACGCGTGCCCCGTGTACCCCGGCAAGCAGTACCAGGACTGGAACCTCACCGACCCATCCGGCCTCGGGGTCGACGAGGTGCGCGCGATCCGCGACCAGCTCCACACACACATCACCGAGCTGCTCGCCAGCCTCGGCGTCACCCCCACCGAACTCGACGCGGCCGCAACACCCGTCCACTAACCCAAGGAGCCACCCATGATCACCTCCCCAGCCCTCCCCGCAACAGCACCAGCAACTGCGCTCAATGCGTTGCCGGTCGCGATCATCGGCGCGGGACCCATCGGTCTCGCCGCCGCAGCGCAGCTGCTGGAGCGAGGGCAGGAGGTGGTCGTGTTCGAAGCGGGCGAGCACGCGGGAAGCGCGGTCACCAAGTGGGGGCACACGCGCTTGTTCTCCCCGTGGGAGTACCTCGTCGACGAAGCCGCCGCCCGCCTCCTCGATGCCGCCGACTGGGAAGCACCACCAGCCAAGACGCTCCCCACCGGGCAGCAGCTCGTGGACGACTACCTGCGCCCCCTTGCTGCCGTCGCGGCCCTCGCGGACCGCATCCACTACCAGCACCGGGTACTCGCCGTCACCCGCCGCGGCATGGACCGCACCCGCACCCTCGGACGCGAACGCACCCCCTTCGTACTCCGCACCGCATCCGCAGCAGGGACCACGGAAACGCTCGCTCGTGCCGTCATCGACGCGTCCGGCACCTTCGAGACCAGCAACGCTATCGGCGCCAGCGGGCTCGATCCCATCGACGCGGACCAGGTGCGCGAGCACCTCAGCCACGCACTCCCCGATGTGCTCGGACACGACCGCGCCAGGTTCGCGGGCAAACGAGTCCTCGTGGTTGGTGCCGGCCACTCCGCCGCGAACACCCTGTCGAAGCTCGCCTCCCTCGCCAAGCACGAACCGGACACGCAGATCTTCTGGGCGGTTCGTGGGAAGCAGCCCACCCGCGTGTACGGGTCCGCGAATGACGAGCTCGCCGCACGAGGCGAGCTCGGTGGGGCCACCCGCGCGCTCGTCACCTCCGGGCAGGTGCAGCTCCTCGACCGCTTCGAGATCGACGCCCTCGCACCCACGGAGGACGGCGGCGTGCGCGTCACCGGGCTCCGCGCCGGAGCTTCGGAATCGGTTGACGTCGACGTGATCGTGAACGCGACCGGGTTCCGCACCAACCTCGACATGCTGCGCGAGCTCCGCCTCGACCTCGATCCCGTGGTGGAAGCGCCCCGCGCGCTGGCACCCCTCATCGACCCGAACGCGCACTCCTGCGGCACCGTCTACCCCCACGGCGTGGACGAGCTCTCCCACCCTGAACCCGGCTTCTACATCGCCGGTATGAAGAGCTACGGCCGCGCACCCACTTTCCTGCTCCTCACCGGATACGAACAGGTGCGCTCCATCGCGGACGAGCTCGCCGGCAACCACGAGCAAGCCCGCCTCGTGACCCTCGTGCTCCCGGAAACCGGCGTGTGCTCCATGAGTACGCCCGAGGAGCTTGACGGCGCGAACTGCGGCGAAGCAGAGCTAGTCAGCGCTGGCGGGCAAGCAGTGTCAGCGTCTGGCTGCTGCGCCTAGTCGGAGACCTCGTGCGACGTACACCAAGCGCAGAATTCACGGATTCGGTTCTCGAAGGCGGGAGTAATACTCACCGAATATTGCTTGGTACCAGTACCAGCACCGATCTGCTGTTTGAATTCGACGCTGGCGGTGAGTTCGAGTGGCAGCCCGCCTACAGCATCGCTCCCACGAACTCCGCGCCGATCCTGCGCCAGCACGACGGCGAGCGCGAGTTCGAGCTCGCCAAGTGGGGGCTGCGGCCGTCCTGGGCAAAGGCCGGCGGCCCGCCCCGCATCAACGCGCGACTGGAGACGGTGGCCACGAACGGCCTGTTTCGTGGCGCGTTCGCGGGGAGCCGCTGCATCGTGCCGATGAGCGGCTACTACGAGTGGGAAGAAGTGGAAGACGGCAAGCAGCCGTACTTCATCTCCTCCCCCGCACCCGCGCTCGCCGCCGCTGGGCTGCACGCCGCGTATAAGGACGAGCACGACGAATGGCGATCCACGTTCACGATCATCACCCGCGAAGCGCGGGACGCGTCCGGAGAGATTCACGACCGCATGCCCGTATTCCTCGAACCCGAGATGTTCGACCGCTGGATCAGCGCCGAGAAGCTCGACGACAAAGACGCGATGCTGCACGAGCTCGAGGAGACGTCGGCCGCCGTTGCCGCGACGATCACCACACGGCCAGTTTCTCGAGTCGTCAACAACGTGCGAAAGCTCGACCGCACCGATGCCAGTCTCATCGAACCCATCACGCTCTAACGAGCATCGAGGCGACGTGGACGAGGCAGTGCGGGTTTACACGACCGGGGAGAGCTGCGTGCGGTGCAAGCTCACCAAGAAGGCCATGGCCGCCAAAGGGGTCGCGTTCGTCGAGGTCGACGTCACCCTGGACGAGAACGCGGCCGCGCGCAGCTACATCATGGATGAGCTCGGCTACTCGGAAGCGCCCGTCGTGGTCGTCGAAGACGACGACCACTGGTCGGGATTCCGACCCGACCACATCGACCGGCTGAGTCGCCGCCAGTAGGCGCGGGCACGATTGTCGGCGGCAGGTGCAAGACTGCGAGCATGGCTGAGCAGCAGACCCACATCGTGACGCTCGATCTCACAGACGGCGACCGATACGCGATCCTGGTCAACGCGCTCCAGGACTACGCGAGCGACGCTTTCGACCAGGCGCAGCGCGAGGGCAACACCACCGCGGAACGCGATCACTTCCAGAGCGTCGCGGCTACCGCGACCGAGCTCATCGACGAGCTCGGATAACCACCGCTCAGTTCGCCATCCACGCGCCACGCGGCAGTCGGTCGTAGCTCGTGGTCAGGTAGTTGCGATGATCCGTGAGGTACAGGCCACCCCTCCCCGGGCGACTGCTCACGCTAAAGCCCGAATCCGCGCCCAGACTTCGCCAAGCGTCCCAGACTCTTCGGTGCCCATGTACGTTGCCAGAGTTTTACGTTCGCCTGAAGTAGCCCCTTGATTCTCCAGGAACCGATCCAAGCTTGCCCAAGTCATCGTGCCGACCTCGAGCGTGACCTTAATCGAATCTGGGGCATTGACGTGGTGTTTTGCCTGATTCGCGAGCTCGGGTTGAACCTTCCATCGCGCGAGCAGTTTCGACACCGACGCGGGCGAGATCGTTTGATTAAGCAGCAGCGATTCGGCGACGACTTCCTCTGTATGATCCGCCAACCTTGCTTGCGCTTCAGCCGATAAGTTCGGATTCGCAGCGAGGGTAATGCACTGCCCAATGCTCCCCGCGGAAACAACCGAAAGAGCTATTTCGTTGGGTAGCGTCGGATCAGTGAGTCTGTGGTCGAACTCGCTCTCGGTGTCGTCCATTAGAACTTGCACACGTTCGTATCCGATTCGCATCGGGCAACCCCGGTCAGCTGCCCACTCGAATAATACGTCGGAGTTACTTCGCCGCGGTCTCGATGCATCGCATACACGCCGATATCAATATAGTAGGTACCACCGCGGACGGACTGTGAATGGGTTAAGGTCTTCACCGTGGCGCCCAGCTTGGGGTTCTCCAGGATTTCGGCTGCGATCTTTACGCTCCCTGTCCCCGGTCGTACACCTTTCCAGATGTTATAGATCACGCCTTTACCATCGTTAAAGTATCTCGTACTAGGAAAATATGACAAGTGGCTCGTGAACTTCGTTGACTTCGCTGATGGATCAGTTACCACTCGGACGTCAATGCGATCTGTCCATTTTATCGCTCCGGTCGCCTGGACGACACCTCGGCGGATGTAGTCCGTCGTTTCGTATGAAAAACCGTTGTTGATGGCTCCTTGAATGAAAGGAGTAGTATCCCGAGAGCGATTGCTACTTGCGCCGGTTTTGAACGCACCAGGGGTAGCGCCAGAATCTGAGGCTGGACCGACCTGTTCCAGGTAGTCGGGCATCGCGTCTCCGGCGGCAACGGCGGCAACGGCGGTATCCAACTGCGCTTCACTGAGGTCGTTCAAGCCTGTGAGGCTTTCACTGTCGGCTACTCCAGCGGACCCAAGGATCTCGAGTTCAGCTGCAACTAGATCAGGATTCGATTCCTCGATGGCCCTCGCAATAACGTCACCGAGTGTGTCTTCTGATGTCTCAATCCAGTTTACAATTGGTTCGGGATTGGTCGGCGTGTCCAATGTGACCGTTCCACCCCCTAATGACAACGCAGCGACAGAGATAACTCCCAAGAGGGTGTGGAAATACACGAACTTCCTATTCGGCTCAGTATTCAGGTGAAGATTTGGACGTCAGTGAGCCTCAGGGTGGCGCGGTCAATGAACCTGTGTTCGACGCGCAAGGTGCCGGTTGGCTAGGTAACGTTCCTGTTTGGAGAGTACCCAGTGAATGATGCAGAGGCAAGTGAATTTTTTTGACGCCTTCAGTTGGTCTTGCGAAATCGTCTACGAGGAGACCAAATTCGTGTTTTTGTTCGTGGACGCCTGTTCTCGATCCATCATCGAGACTCGTGGGGCATGGTTCATGCGTTGCTACTTGTGATCGTTGTTGATAGGACCTCGTGGGTACACCGTCAGGGTGCCTGGCACGGCTCGCGGGTTTCAAGTCGGCGCGCTTCCTCTGGTCGTAGTAGGCGCTGGTTTTTGGGTCAGCCTGGACTTCGCGCGGGAGTCTGCTGGTCGCGGGTGGTGCGATGTCTCGCGAACAGTCAGATGGTTGGATACGTCGACGAACTACGGGCGATTGATCGGGGCGGTCAGCCCGTGGAGGGTTGGAGGGTGCGCGCTTCCAGCAACTTGCGGCGGGTCCGCAGCCGGGGGCGTCACGTTTTGCAGACGGCGGTACAACGTCGCGCGCGAGATGCCGAGGTTGCGGGCGACCTCCGCCACGGGTACGTCGGCCGCGACCAGGTGTGCGGCGTTGCGTAGCTGGCTGTCGGTGATTTTCCGGGGTCGCCCGCCGAGGTCGGCCCCGGCAGCTCTTCGCTTGCTCACGGAGTCGAGCACCCGTTCGTGTTTCACTTCGAGTTCCATTTGCGCGAGGGCAGACATGACGGTGAAGACCATGGAGCCCATCGGGGTGGACGTGTCCACGTCTCCCCCACCGAGGTTCAGTACCCGCAGCGCGACACCAGCTTCGCGCAACTGCTGCGCGAGCTCCAGCATGTTGCCGGTCGAACGGCCCAAGCGGTCGAGGGTCGGCACCACGAGCGTGTCACCGTCCTCCAGAGCCCGTAGGGCTGCGTCTAACGCTGGACGCGACGCATGCGCCCCCGATGCCCCCCGGTCGACGTAGAGATCGTCAGCGCGCACCCCAGCGGACTTCAGATCAACCTCTTGCCGGTCGGTGTCCTGGTGGCGGGTCGAGACTCGGGCATAGCCGATCAGTTTGGGCACGATTCTCCTGTCGCAAAACCAACGTCGAAGACGCGACTCTAGCGGCCTAGTTCTGATACATAGTTATGCGAACGGCGAGCCCCGGAATCTCGGGCATCGCTCCCCCGATTTTGCCGCACACATGAGACGGCGCGAAACCCTAGGGTGGTGTCAGCCGGTCGTCGCAACACCTGGTCTTGGTGGGTTCGAGAGTAGCTCTTCGAGGGCGGCGGCAGGGGTTCTGCCGCCGAGGGTTTTGCGTGGCCGCTGGTTGAGTTCTGTCGCGACTT